>CAZCHJ010000033.1:0-6679 GCA_964498735.1 uncultured Gammaproteobacteria bacterium
TTGCTACACTATACGTATATTTTTCCTTATGAAACGTTCCGAAGGAATGCTCATGGTGCTCCAGGTACCACTCGACTACATTCTTATCTTACTTGCCGCAGTAACTGCATATGGATTGCGGTTTTTGCCGTTTTTTGTCGAACTCCGAAGTATCCAGTTTGACTTAACATTGTCTGAATTTTTCTCCCGATCACTCTTGGCAGCGTGTGGAATTATCATACTCTTCGCATTTGATGGACTCTATACTCCTGATCCGAATAAAAAATTAGCAGAAATATTGAAGCGTATTCTCGTCATGAGCACCGTTGCTTTGGGTCTGGTAGCAATCTACATTATCTTTTTTGGGACACACCTATTCGAATCACGATTTGTCCTGCTCGCAAGCTGGCTTCTTGTCATTGTCTATGTGTCTCTGGGGCGACTACTTATGCGAGGAATCAAAGGGCTCATGTATCGGATGGGTGTCGGTCTACGACGGGTGTTGATTATTGGTGACGATAAAATTGGAACAAAAATCGGAGACGAACTTACACGAAGAAAAGAATTGGGTTACGAGGTGGTACGTGTAGCAACAGGAGTGAGTGAAAAAGAATTACAGGCACTCGGGAAACGATCAATTGATGAAATTATTTTTGCGCATCCTCGTGGACGAGAGGCAGAGGCACTAAAAATTATTGAATATTGCACACGTCGCCATATCGTATTCAAATATTCTGCGGATATGTTCCAGGCATATGCTGCGAATGCGACTATTTCAGCCCTTGCAGGTGTGCCGATTGTTGAATTACGTCGTACACGGCTCGATGGATGGGGGAAAGTGATCAAGCGTATAACCGATATTGTATTGAGTATATGCGGCATTATCGTATTGTCTCCGATTATTGTAGTATCCGCGATAATCATATTTTTTGAAACAGGTCGACCGATTATCTACAAGAACGAACGAGTAGGATTTCGAGGGAGGACATTCTTTACCTACAAATTTCGATCCATGTATCAGAAAGATAGTACGGGTCCACAGTTTGGTAGGTCAGGAAAATTTGCCGAGCGAAAGGAAAAGCAATTAATTAAAGTACAAAATACACGCACGGGTCCGATTTATAAAATCGGGAATGACCCACGTGTCACTCCATTTGGTCGATTGATTAGAAAATGGAGTATTGATGAGTTGCCACAATTTTTCAATGTACTTATGGGTACTATGAGTATGGTTGGTCCACGTCCACACCAGCCTCGAGAAGTTGATATGTACAAAGACGCGTATCCGACCGTATTTGCGGTAAAGCCGGGAATCACGGGGTTATCTCAAATTTCAGGCAGAAGTGATCTCGAATTCGAAGAGGAAATGCGCCTCGATGTCCTCTATATCGAGCGCTGGACATTGTTCCTTGATTTGATTATCATGCTGAAGACGCCCTTTATTCTATTTAGAAGAAGAAAGGCAGAATAAAATCGTATATGAAGATTGCCCTGGTGCATGATTACCTCTCACAGGACGGTGGGGCAGAGCGCGTACTTCGAGTTCTCCATACCATGTGGCCTGACGCGCCTATTTTTACCCTATTTGCTACCAAAGGTGCGGTGTCTGGATTCGAGAATGCAGACATCCGTGAATCGTATCTTGCACACCTCCCATTCGGGAGAATCAAATATCAATGGTATCTACCACTCATGCCACAGGCGTTTGAGTTATTTGATTTGAGTGAATTTGATGTGGTGATTTCTTCGACCAGCGCATTTGCCAAAGGTATTATTACCAAGCCAGGAACCCTTCATATCTGCTACTGCCACACACCGACACGGTATCTCTGGACCGACACCAAGAGTTATATTGCAGATCTCAAATATCCTAAAATAGTAAAATTATTTTTGCCCCGATTGATGCATCGACTTCGCATGATTGATAAGCTCGCCGCAAACCGAGTGGATGTATTTGTTGCAAATTCAAAAACCGTTCAGCAGAGAATTGAAAAATATTATCGTCGAAAAAGTGAAATTATATTTCCTCCTGTCGATGTAGATAAAGCATCAATCTCGCCGGTGATTGAAGATTATTTTATTTCTGGCGGCAGATTGGTTCCATACAAGCGTTTCGATCTGATTATCGAGGTGTTCAATCGAACCAAACAAAAACTGATTATTTTTGGTGATGGTCCAGAAGAACAAGCACTAAAAAAACGAGCAAAATCAAATATCAAATTTGTGGGACGAATTTCTGAAGAAGAAAAAATGAAACTTTTGAGTCGCGCAAAAGCATTTATTCATCCGCAACTCGAAGATTTGGGCATCACCCCGATTGAATCAATGTCAGTTGGAAGACCAGTCATTGCCTATGGTGAGGGTGGGGCACTCGAAACCATACTTCCAGGAAAAACTGGGGTTTTTTTCCATAAACAATCGTGGCATAGTCTCATTGAAGTAATTCATACATTTAAAGCGGACGCATGGAATCCAGAAGAAATTCGAGCACATGCACGGAATTTCTCTACCTATATATTTGAACAAAAAATACGAGAGCTCATCGCTCGAGAATATGAACAACTGAAGAAGGAGAATCTTAACTTCTAAGCGTATGAACGTCGCAGTAGACATCCGAGCACTTCTTGAAGAGAATCTGACCGGAATTGGACATGCTACACTTTCTCTTCTTGAAGAGATGGTCAAAGATACGACGATTGAATGGTACCTATATTATAATTGCCAGAGTACTGTGAAAGAGTCTCCGCGAGTGAAGAAACTGTTGGAACTACCACATGTCCATCTTATCGTGACACGTGCGCCAAATAAATTATTTAATTTGTTGGTAAGTGTAGGAATTACTAAACTTGATCAGATAGTTACTCGGCGAGCAGGAATAACACATCTTGATTGGTTTTTCTTTCCTAACCTTGGATTTATTTCAGTTTCAAAAAAGACGAAAATGCTTCTCGCGTTGCACGATCTCACCTTTGCACGTTTTCCTCATTATTACAGCTTGAGGCGACGAATATGGCACGCGTGTACTCGTCCTAAATATTTGATCAAAAATGCACACACGATTCTAGTTCCTTCTGAAAGTACCAAGCGTGATTTGATGAGTATATTTCCGACACATCGTACAGTTTCTGTAATTCCTCATGGACGTGTAGAAGCTAGTGCCCATAGTATAGAAAGTAGTGAGGAAAAAAAGGAACCGTATATTCTCGCGTTATCAACTATCGAACCGCGAAAAAATTTCGAAGGTATCATACAGGCATATAAAGAGAGTGGGATATATAAAAAAGGAATTAAGTTACTAGTGATTGGAGGAAAGGGCTGGCATTATAAGAAGATTCTCAAACGTTTTGAAACAACTCCCGGAGTCGAATATCTAGGGTATGTACGTCACGAAGAAAAACAACGATTATTGGGAGGTGCATACGCACTGGTTTATCCTAGTTTTTATGAAGGATTTGGACTCCCGGTGCTTGAGGCGTTTAGCTATGGCGTCCCGGTGATTACGTCTGATCGATCATCCTTGCCTGAGGTGTGTGATGGAGCAGCATATCTAGTACGACCACACATGGTTTCAGATATCGCACATGCGATGAGAGATCTCGTGGACAATCCAGATTTACGAGAGTGGTATCAGATAAAAGGCAAAGAACGCGCACAATTTTTTTCATGGGGAGTATCGGCTGAGAAAGTTCGTGCACTCTGTAAAAATGTTACATAGTA
The DNA here is from genome assembly GCA_964498735.1 of uncultured Gammaproteobacteria bacterium. Lineage (GTDB taxonomy): Bacteria > Patescibacteriota > Patescibacteriia > Magasanikbacterales > UBA922 > UBA922. Next base: position 3,697 of record CAZCHJ010000033.1, read on the forward strand.
CGTATGAAAATTGCGATAGACGCACGCATGTATGGGAAAGGATATGGCATTGGAAGATATGTTGAATCTTTGGTACATGGACTTGAAAAAACAGTGTCAGATATTTCATTTATTTTATATCTCAAGCCGGAGTCAGTTAATAACTATCGCCAAGCGGGTGGAAGTTTCGAAGTAATTGAAGCACCGTATCATTGGTATGGACTAGACGAACAAACCAAATTTTTGTCCCTTCTGAATACGGGGAATCACGATCTCATCCATTTTCCACACTGGAATATACCCGTGAGATATAAGCGTCCATTTCTCGTCACGATTCACGACCTCACCATGTTTCATTTTCCTCGTTATGAGGCAACCACAAGGAGCTATCCCGTATTTTGGGTAAAAGATAAAATTCATCGGATGGTAGTGCGTCATGCGGTGCATGATGCCCAAGCAATTATTGCAACCAGTCAGTTCACTGCACAAGATATTATTTCGTCGCTTGGTGTGTCTCAAGAAAAGATTTCGGTGGTGTACCAGTCACCGAATCTTATGGTAGAAAATAATTGGGAACAGGTTCAGAAAAAGTTTGGTCTAGAACATCCATACCTACTCTATGTTGGAGCGGCGTATCCCCATAAAAATCTAAAAAAACTTCTTGATGCGTGGAAGCAAGTAAATCAGAATTTTGTCGAGTACGAATTGATCCTTGCTGGAAGTCCCAGCCCATTTTATGTTGATATAGAAAAATATATTCACACGATGAACATTCCGAATGTGCGACTGGTTGGATTTGTCGAAGACATTTATTTGAACCAACTATATCATCATGCGAGTGCGATGGTTTTTCCAAGTTTATATGAAGGGTTCGGATTACCACCGCTCGAGGCAATCACAGCAGAGGTACCAGTGATTGCGTCACATGCTGGATCATTACCTGAAATACTAGGAGAAGCAGCCTATTATGTTGATCCAAATAATGCAGCACATATTGCACAGGGAATTTCTGAAGTTCTGGGGAACGAAGAAATAAAGATGGAGTTAAAAAAAGCAGGGAGAATACAAGCATCCTTATTTTCAGAAGGACAATATATCAAAAATACGCTCAGTGTATACAAAAAAGCTTTGGGTGAGAGTAACTAGTACTATGAGTTGGAACTTTCATGAGGGTTTGTGTATACTGTGATCATAGAAACATGTTCTTTGAAATCATTCCCTAAAACCGTATATGGATGCCGCCAGTCGCAGCAGGCTTTATACTTTTAACACTAACGGCATTAGTTGTATGAAGATCCTAGGCGATATTGGGTGACTCTCCCCCGTGGGGGAGAGTCACCTCGTTGGATTTAATCAATGCCCAATAGTCATCTGTTGGGCATCTTAGGGGATGGTCTTACATAGTATGTTTCGAGAAATCATATCCGTGAAAAATCTTGAGGCGGCGTATATAGAACTTATCGGTCAGTTTGCCAAGGACAGTAAAGAATCTCACTATCACGGTCTTGATAACAAAAAGATTTTTGAATACGATCTTGATTCAAAAGATTTGTTGTCTCAAATCAGAAATGAGCTGATCGAAAAAAAATCTATCGAGCCGGCAATTCTACTCCATATTCCAAAAAAAAGTAATCCCGCCAAAACTCGCGAGATTTTTATTTATACACTCAAAGAACGTGTGAAGGCACAGGCGGTATATCGAGTCGTGTTACCTGTATTTGAGCGTAGTTTTTCAGATCGATTGTTCTCATATCGTCCAGGAAAACCACCCTACATTGCCTCCTATCTTTTTGCTCGACGCTATAGACGTCGCTTTCGAGAAGATTCTTGTCTGGTGGTAGATCTACATAACTACTCCAGCCTCATTGATAGAGGGTATTTAGTCGAAAAATTAAAGGTATTATTTCCAGATGAAGAAACGATGGAAGTTTTAAAATTATTTATTTTCAATCATATATATGATCAAGGAATGGTGCGGCAGCCTACGAGAGGGATTGTACAAGGCGTGCCATTAATCGCGTTATTTGCTAATCTGTATCTGAGCGATCTTGATTTTGAGTATGATAAACGCGCAGCTTTCTATATACGAGTGGGGGATGACCTGGCGATCGTTGATCCAGATAGTGAAAAATTGAAACATATTGCAAGAGAACTACAGGTGAAAGTGGTGAATCGAGGGCTTGAACTCAATCAAGATAAATTATTTATTGGTCCTTCACGAGAAAAGTTTTCATTTCTTGGATATGATTTTTCAGACGGTATGATACGTCTTCAAAAGAATTACATAACACAACTCGAGCTAGGATGGAAAAATATACTCGTCTACAAACATGAATCACTCGCAAAGAAAAAATTGATTTTGAAGCGGATCATGCAACACGAGGAAGAAAATTTTAATGCGCAATTTCAGGAAATAATAAAAAATAAACCACAGATTAATGATTCCGATCAGATTAGAAAATTATCTGAACATTTTTTTAGAATCATGACTGAATTTTATTATGGGAGGTATTCCCCTAGAAATCGTCGGCTGGTAGAGCCGGCACTCCGGACATTTGGTATTTTTTCACTGTATAGTCACTATAAGCGTTTTCATTATGAACGAGATGAACGGAGATAACAACACACTTTCCTACATTTTTAGTAAAAAAATGAAAGAACAGGCCCAATTATTGCGAGAAGCAAGAAAAGAAAGTAGTAAGTGGAAAAAGATTAAGCTGACGAAAGAACAGTACGCGTATGTGTATACTTTTTTCAGAAAACATATCGCATTGGTTATTGGTCTACTCATACTACTTTTTTCCCAAGGAGTCATTGAATCACTACTCGTGGTCATGAGTCGGAATGAACTTTCAGAGACAAGTCGTCTATGGTTTGCACATAATCTGAGTATTATTTTTTCTGTGGGCATCACAGTGTTCTTACTTAATTCTTTTTTTTCAATAAAATACGAACGTTCGCTGGTGGTTATGCTTACGAATAGTATCCGTCGTCGTCTGTTCAA
>CAZCHJ010000033.1:6779-8228 GCA_964498735.1 uncultured Gammaproteobacteria bacterium
AATGCATCAGATATTAATTTTTTGAAGATATTTGGGCAGGAGTCGAATATCATTTCAAAATTTGACCGACTAGTATGGTTTGATTCTTTTTTCCGGGTACGTCGCGACATTCTTATGCGCATCGGATTCAAAGTAGTATTCGTGGTGCTGATTATCGTTTCTATTGCAAGCCACTTTTTTCCAAGTACATTTTCTACATTGATAGGGTCAGTGAGTAATGGCGAACGATTTCTTTTGTTATTTTTGTTAATTTATTTTGGACGAGCACTGAATGAAGCAGCAAAAGTTGGTTTATATATGTTTCCAGCTCGTTTAGGATTATTTCTCACTATTTTGAAACCCTCCAATATACTTATTAAGAAGGGGCCATATGAAATCAGGGGTAAAAGTATTACATTCTATAGTCACAAAACAAAATTTTTTAAGGAGGGGTCCTATCATCGGAGATTGCAAATCATCTGTCATCCTGGAGACAGGGTATTATTTTTCGGAGATAATTTGTCAGGTAAGACCAGTTTGGCACGATCAATGGCGGGCATTACTACCTACAATCCACGCGCATTTAAAATCATGATTGATCAAGAGCGTCTAGAATTTAGTGCTTGGCAGAAATTGTGTAGCGATGTATATTTTTTCGATCCTAATTTTAGGAGTGAACGAAGTATACTCGAGTGTATTCTTGGGGTAATAAAAGAACAGATTGCAATGGAAGATATCGAACACACACTCGCAATCATTAATCAATATCCAGAAATAACTAGGCTGGTAGCTACATCGGGGAATTATAATAGTGCGGCGGACGCTGTACTGAGTAATCAGTTGCCAGCATTTGCGCTACACACACTCCACTGTCTAGTGGTACAGCCATCTCTCATTATTATTGATAATCTATGGACTGACTTGAAGTATCCAGATATTAGTGCAATGCTTAAGATATTAGAAAAAACATTACCTCAATCGATCATAGTGGTATACGCACGGGAGATGCATAGGGATATAGCCTATACACGTACGTATGAAATCGGTAAAAAAATTAAACTTACTACCTAGTATGCAAAGTCGCATGGTAAAACAATTGTTAATTCCTCTATTGTTTCTATTATTCGCGGTATTGTGTGCCTTTGTCATATATACGCACTTCCACAGAAAATCAAATACTGTAGCGTCGATAGTAGACGCACCTACAGAAACAGTTACGATCGCCGATCATTTCTCTGGTGAAGTGTATTTTAATAATGAATTTGATCAGAACGAATTTTCGCGTGTCATTATTTCGGCAATCAATGGTGCAAAAAAGCGTATTGATGTCGCGGTCTACTCAATGGACCATACGCTGATTCGGGATGCGCTCTATAGAGCTGCTGATCGTGGGGTCAAGGTTACGTTACTACTGAGTAAGAATAGAGCAAGTACTCATAATAAAATATTCACGGATTTGCCACCAAACAT
>CAZCHJ010000033.1:8328-9928 GCA_964498735.1 uncultured Gammaproteobacteria bacterium
ATCATCTATCCAGAAGGGTACATTGATATTTGGTTCACACCATCAGTATCTTCTGGAAAACAGAATTTGTTCACGTATTTTTTGAACCTAATACGAAATGCTCAAAAAAATATTGAGGTCATGATTTGGCAGATGACTGATAAGAATATAGCAAAAGCCCTGGTATCAAAAGCAAAAACAGGTATCCCAATACGTATACTAACCGACGATTATAATTTTTCACTCAAAGATTCTGCATTCCCATACCTGTTGGAACAAAAGAAAATCTACAATCTTAATACTTTGGAAGTATTAACTGATTATAGGAGAAATATAGAGGTCGAGAAAAAATATGGTGAGAAAAATCTTAACTCATTTTTACACCACCATCTCATGCTTATTGATGGACAGACTGCTTTGTTTGGCACCAATAATTGGAGTACGAATGGATTTTTTAATAACGATGAATCGATAATGGTGAGTAATATACCATACATCTTTTCTTCATTTAAAGCAGCTTTTGATGCTAATTATGCAAAAGCCGAGTAGTGGATGATGTACCAAACGTATTTGTACACAATCAGTATTCATTTCGAATAAAAAAGGTTAGATTTAGGAAAGAGAGTGTGGTATACTGAACATATGCTTGATGTGTACCCATGCCGCACCAAAATAGTACTTCACACCAGAAAAGAAGAGCATCGCTACGACGGTGTGCTCTCTGTAATAAGATAGGGCACAACGCACGTACATGCATTGATAGTAGCCGTACTCAAAAAACGGCATTTTTGCATACTGAAGAAAAAAAAGAAGTAGTCCATGAAAGGAAAACTCCCAAAACAAAGACAGATGCTATTGTGGTAACGGTGGTACCAGGTGCAGTGCCTGTATCTCCACATATTGTGTCTCTCAAAAATGACGAACTTGAAAAAACGTGGAAAAAAATTGCGCCCTATAGTCCTATTGAAAAGAAACAAAACTCAAGACATGTCGTTGACTTCGCACATTTGGTACGGAAAGCGAATGAAAAAAAGATAACAATACAAACAGAAGATGATACTGCAGTTTTAAAAAAACCAACAATCGATATTCTCAAAGAGATTGCGCGTTTGGAAGGTGTGAGAGATGTCGAAATACGTATCGAACCAAAAAAAGTTAAGGAGTCTACTGAGACACAGATAGTGCCTGGGTTTGAATTTCCTAAGGACCGTACTATTGAGTCAGTCCATGAAAAACCGACTTTCTTTGAATTGATAATAGAAAGAAAAAATAATTTTACCAAAAATTTTAAGATCAAAAAATTTGCAATTTCACTTCTAATTCTTGGGATTATTGCGACGATTCCTTTTCCTGCAGTCGGGTTTTACCGAAATATGGAGAGTAATACAAGTAAGATTGTTGAGGAGAGTACCAATGCATTTCTATCTCTACAGTCCTCAACACTTGCTGCGTTTCATCAGGACTTACCACAAGCTGAGTCTGATCTGAATCAAGCACTCAATTCATTTGGTGCGGCACGTTCGCTGATAGATCGTGAGTATAAAGCTCTCGTGTATGTACTCGATGTGTTACCGGTAATCGGAACAAAAATAAAGGCACGTGAAAGCGTACTTGAGGCTGG
>CAZCHJ010000034.1:0-2364 GCA_964498735.1 uncultured Gammaproteobacteria bacterium
AGTGTCCCTTCCAAACGGAGAGTATTAGAGTATTGGTCGAAAAAGGGTTTTTGGGTATTCCATCCACGGTATCGGGGAACATGGGAGAGTGGTGGAGTGTTTCTCGATCATGATCCAACCGAAGACATTCTAGAGGTTGTACAGGCTGTACGCACTGACACCTTTCAAAATGCGTATGATGGAACAGAGATAACTCCGCGTGTTCAAAAAGTAATTGTTATGGGTGCTAGTTTTGGTGGCGCTGTAGCCCTTCTTTCCTCTCTAGATTCTAAAGTCGATAAAGTGGTTGCAATTTCACCTGTAGTTGATTGGAGTGCTGAGCGTACTAATACCACAGAATCGTTATCTGATCTGAAAATGCATATTAGAAATGGATTTGGCGAAGCATATCGTTTTTCTGATTGTGAGTATGATCGTTTGGGAGTTGATACTCAGTTTTTTAATCCTATTTCTCGGTTGGGCGAGTACGATTCTAAAAAACTGTTTATTCTGCATGCAAAAGATGATATGATAGTATCGTTATCAGCTGTAGAGCGATTCATTGCTGATACACATTGTCTTCATAGTATCAAAAAACATGGAGGACATTTGTCTGCCTCTTATTCGACCCGCTTTTTTATTGGACAGGCAATTCGTCGATTCATGGTTTCTTAGGTGAAATATATGAAAAAAAGTTTTGTCATTATTCCTATTGTTCTTGCGTTTGGTTTTAGCATATACGCAGGAGTTTTTTATTATCGTAACCTGCGAGGCATCAAACCTGCGATAACCAATCCGCCATATCCAATAACTGATGTTGTAAATTCTCAAAATACCTCAAAAAATCCACTTTTGCTACCACCAGGATTTGCGATTGACGTATTTGCAAAAAATTTATCAGATGCACGTGTGCTTGCTTTTGATCGTTTTGGTAATATTTGGGTATCTCGTCCGAGTGAAGGAAAAATTTCGGTGGTGGTCGTGCAACAGGGGAAAGCGATTAAAACCATTGATATTTTGTCTGGTCTTGATAAGCCACACGGTCTGTTATTTGATATTAGTACCCCTGGTACTCTCTATATCGCAGAAGAAAGTAAAATTTCTTCAATATCAATAGACTATAATGGAGCACATGAACCAGATGTGTTATTGAATGTTAACTTGGTGAAACTTGTTGATCTTCCACATGGTGATCTTGCTCGACATACCACACGTACTCTCTCATACAGTCCAAAAGGTGATTTATTAGTCTCTATTGGATCCTCATGTAATGTGTGCAATGAGAGTTCTCCCTTGCGCGCATCAATACAGAAACTAGAAAAGCAAAGTGGTGTCTGGACACTTACTCCTTATACAACTGGACTCCGTAATTCAGTATTTATGGCGACCAATCCAGTTGATGGAAAACTCTGGGCAACTGAGATGGGTCGTGACGAGCTCGGAGATAATCTTCCTCCCGATGAGTTGAATATTATTGAACCAGGAAAAAATTATGGATGGCCTGTGTGTTATGGTAACCGTATTCATGATGTTCAGTTTGATAAAAATACCTATATTATGGATCCGTGTGCATCGACCATAGCAAGCGCGTATGATCTTCCTGCACATGTCGCACCACTTGGTCTCGCGTTTGTTCCAGAAGAAGCTGGATGGCCGGAGGAGTATTGGCTAGATTTGCTAGTTGCGTATCATGGTTCATGGAATCGGAGTATTCCAGTTGGGTATTCTGTCGAGCGTATTATGTTTGATAAACATGGACAAATTGTTGGGGAAGAACCGTTTATTGAAGGGTGGCTTACTCAAAAAAATGAAGCACTGGGAAGACCGGTAGATATGAAATTTATGAACGGCTCACTGTATATTAGTGATGATAAAGCTGGGGTGATTTATCGTGTATATAAAAAGGATAGTGCGCCGGTTGAGGCTAGCGACTCTTCTGATATGATTATGGTGAACATGCCAACTGATGGATCGTATTCGTTTAATTTTACCCAAACCAGTACCACCTTTACCGGTAAAGCACGAGGGACTATGTATTTTGAAGCGAGCTTTCCTGTTATCGTTACCGATGATTTTGGAACGATTGTGGCGCAGGGTGTGGCGCACGCACAAGGTGATTGGATGACTGAAGATTTTGTTCCATTTGTTGCGACAGTTTCATATGTCGATGGTCCTACGACTTCAACTGGAAAGATTTCATTTAAAAAAGATAACCCTTCGGGTTTACCTGAACATGAATTTACCTATTCAGTTCCCGTAACATTCCATCCGTAAGTGTTTTTGTATGAAATATTTTTTGGGAATTCTCGTGATTGTACTCGGAGCATTTATGGTCATACGAACAGAATGGTTTATTGAAAATTTTGGATATAGTGATTGGGCAGA
>CAZCHJ010000034.1:2464-3883 GCA_964498735.1 uncultured Gammaproteobacteria bacterium
ATCGCTGATTTTGGGTGTGGACGTACGGGACACGTGGTATTTCCTGCGTCAAAAGTAGTGGGGGATCGCGGTGTGGTCTATGCCGTCGATATTCTCAAAGATGTACTTGAAACAGTCCGAAAGCGTGCATTGACCGAAGCGATTCATAATGTGGAAACGATATGGGCAGACCTCGACCACCCGCAAGGACTTGCGATTCCTGAACGTACGCTCGATCTTGGATTTTTTATTAATGTTTTGTACCATTTTGATTCCTATGAAACACCGCTTGCAGAGGCGGCACGAGTTCTCAAGGAGAAGGGGAGAATTATTATCGCAGACTGGAGACGGAAGTTGTCAGTATTGGGACCTTCAGAAAAAAGTATGGTCAATTTTGAAAAAATTATTTCGTGGGCCCGGCAGAATAATTTTGGTGTTCAGGAAGATGGACCTGTCGGTCCGTATCATCGAGTTGTTGTTTTGTATCGGGCATGAGGTAGAAAAATTGAAGACTAAAGATTGTTGTTACATCTAATCTTCAATCTTTTTATGAATTCTCAAGGGAGGGGAAATAAACGAACAGTTGGCGCATACGGCGAGCAGATAGCTGCCGATTTTTTGTTACAAAAAGGATATGACATTGTTGAGCGGAATTTTTCAAAACGTATGGGAGAAACTGATATTATTGCCTGGCATACTAAGTCGTATTTTGGTAGAACACTCTGTTTTATTGAAGTGAAGTATCGATCGCATGATGATGGTAGTGCCGAGAGATCGGTTGGTTTTAAGAAACAAAAAAATATGGCAAATTCTGCACATCGATTTTGTCTTGAGCATGGTATTGCTATTGATCACACGCCCATTCAGTTCGAGCAAATTAGTATTTATGGCGAAGGGGTAGATCAGAAAATTTTTCATTATGAGATACCATACTAGACTTGATTTTTCTTATTTTTTGTGGTAGCTTTTTTTCTCCATGTACCGTAAACGGAGGGTGTCGTGTGGCAAACAGAAGAATTTCGCATTCTGGGTGAGTGTCGTGGTAGATTCCTACTTATGCCACTTTCACGTATGTATGAGTCCCGTGTGTCTACGTGGTCATGGCAGGGAATCTTCACGCTGAGGATGTATCCTTGTCCAGGCCAGATGGTCTCTGTAGAATTGAAGAATATTTCTGATGCGTGTGTCGAGTTTATCTTTCCTCAATTTTATCTGAATCCGTCTATGATCTCGTTGCGAGGAGGTGAAGAATACGACCTCGTCATTGAGCATCCCACCTCTTCTTTTGTGCTCATGTGGAAGATAACCTCGGTAGACATGTGAGATCCCATACTGATTGATTCGGTGTGGGATTCTTTTTTTAATTGACAAATACGTATATTCATGGTAGTATACGTGTGTTAGTAGCATTATCAAATGCTGCTTTTTTTAAACTCAATT
>CAZCHJ010000034.1:3983-9633 GCA_964498735.1 uncultured Gammaproteobacteria bacterium
TATGTCATCAGAAATTACCAAAAGCATACAATATATCTGCGACGAGAAAGGGTTGCAGTTTGATATTGTTATGGAAGCACTCCAGAGTGCACTTGGAGCCGCATATCGTAAGGATTTTGGAAACAAACAACAGAATATTCAAGTAATATTCGACCCTGAAACCGGAGACATGAAAGTGTGGGATGAGAAAGAAGTGGTAGAAGATATCCCAGAAGAAACTCTTCTCCATGACCAGGAAGAGCTCGCACGACGTCGCGAAGAAATACGAAAAGAGGGACGTGAATTAACCGAAGAAGAAATCGCTGATTTGGTTCGTTTTAATCCAAAAACCCAGATCATGCTTAGTCAAGCAAAAGAGCATAAGAAATCTGTAAAAGTTGGAGATACTATTAAGATTGATCTCGAAGTTCCCGGAGACTTTGGTCGTATGGCAGCACAGACTGCAAAGCAAGTAATTATCCAGAAACTTCGTGAAGCTGAACGCAGTACGGTGTTTGAAGATTTCAAAAAACAAGAAGGCCATATCGTATTTGGTGTGGTGCAGCGTCGTGATCGACATACGGGTGGATATGTAATTGATCTTGGAAAAATTACGGGAATTTTGCCACAAAGTGAGACCGTATTCCGTGAACGCTATACCCTCGGTAATCGTATGAAATTTTATGTTTCATCAGTCGCCCTCGGTATCCGTGGACCAGAAATTATTCTTTCACGAAAAGATAAACGCATGGTGTCATTCGTATTCGAGCAGGAAATTCCAGAAATCGCACAAGGCGAAGTAGTGATCAAGGGAATTGCCCGAGATCCAGGCAGTCGATCGAAAGTTGCGGTATTCACGTCTGACGAATCTATTGATCCTATCGGATCATGTGTCGGTCAGCGCGGAAGTCGCATCACGACAATCATCGATGAACTTGGCGGAGAAAAGATTGATGTGATTCTCTATAATGAAAATGCAGAAGCGTATATCAAAGCTGCACTTTCTCCTGCAAAAGTGGTGAGTGTTGAATTGAAAGATGCTGAAAAAGAGGCTATTGTAACCGTAGAAGCAGATCAATTCTCTCTTGCAATCGGACGTGGTGGGCAGAATGTACGCCTCGCAGCCGAGCTTACGGGCTGGAAGATCAAAGTGGTTGAAAAAGATGGAACCCAGGTAGCGACGAGTGAAGATGGGGAAGTGAGTCCTGTAGTCGAAAGTGAAAAGTCAAAAGAGGAAGAGGTGGAAAAGGCTCCAGAGGCGGAAGAGAAGAGTGAAGAATAAAGATTGAAGATTGAATAAATTAAAACACACCGTGAAAGCGGTGTGTTTTAATTTTAAGATATACGTGATTTTATATCTTCATTTGTAAGAGGGGAAGAAATTGATTGGGTAAGATATCGCAGCGAAACCCGATGGTATTCTTCGTCGTATGAATCAATGCAATCAGTTGCTAGTATTACTTCGTAATCTCTTTGATATGCATCAATTGTCGCTGTACGAACACACGCGTGTGTGTTTATCCCGCCTATGATTAGTGTGTCAATATTGAGTTTTTCTAGAAGGGTATTTAGATTTGTTTTAAAAAATGCACTATACCTTTTTTTAATAATTTCATAATCATCTTTATGCCGGTCTAGTTCAGGGAGTAGTTGACAACCTGCAGTACCTTGTATCGTTATTTTATCGTTATTTTTTCTCATAGCAAGAAAAGCATCACTCAGATCATCTTTAAATTCTTGCCGTACCCAAATAATAGGTAATCTTTTTTCTCGTCCTATACCCACTAATTCATTTATTGATTTTGTTAATTTTTCGCGGTGATCTTTTAATCGTCCTCCTTTGAAGAAATCTTGCAATACGTCAATTATAAGTATAGCTGTTTTCATATAATTATTGATAATAAAATTATCGTATCAGGAGTATAGCTTATTTAAATATATCAAATCAAGTAACGCTTTACTCCCATTGATTCTTCCCTGGTTATACGGTATACTCCACCACATATCTAAATTAACCATTTTTACTGTATGGCAGGATTTTTTACGACCATCATCTATCAGCCGATTTTCAACGCATTTGTAGGACTCTATAACCTGGTAGGGGATGTAGGAATTGTGATTATTCTTCTCACGATTATTGTACAGCTTATTTTGTATCCATTGAATACCAAATCGATTCAGGCACAGAAAGCTCTTGCAGATATGCAGCCGAAGCTTGATAAGCTGAAGAAAGAGTTCAAAGACGATCAGCAGAAATTGGCGACTGAGACCATGAAATTGTATAAGGAGCATAAGATTAACCCTTTTGGATCATGTTTGCCGATACTTATCCAGATCCCGGTATTTTTGGGTCTCTTCTATGTGCTCAAAGGAGCTTTTGCCTCAAATTCATTTGAATTGCTGTATCCATTTATCCATAGTCCGGGATCGATTAATCCAGTAAGTTTGAACATTTTTGATCTTTCAAAAGCGAGTGTTGTTCTTGCTATTCTTGCGGGAGGGGCACAGTTTATCCAGACCAAAATGCTTTCAACAAAACGACCTCCGGTACAGGCTGGTGGTGGCGCAAAAGATGAGAGTGTTGCTGCGATGATGAATAAACAGATGCTCTACATGATGCCGATACTTACCGTTCTGATTGGAATGAAGTTTCCTGCAGGCGTTACCTTGTATTGGTTCTTCCGAACATTACTTGCTGCCGGACAACAGTGGATTTTGTTTCGAAAAAATGGTAAGAATGGTCCCAAAGATGGAGATGTGATTGAAGGAAAAATTGTTTCATAAATTAATTAGAGGCAGAAGGAATCTGCTCGAACTTGTTATGAAATTTTCATGTTCAAAATTATTGAAAATGCAGATGTATACTGCTTCAGGTGTACATGTGGGAAAAGTTGTTGACCTTTCTTTTGATAGTGATACTGGGATGGTACTTGAATATCTGGTGCGTACTGGCTTGGTTGCAACTACCACTATTGCACGCGAACGAGTGTTACGAATTGAAGATAGCAAACTGATTGTGGAAGACCGAGTGTCTGATGAAATAACAGAAGAACAAAAGCAATCTACCTTTACTCCTCCTGACCCTGTAGCTTTGGCAGAAGAACAAGCCCCTTAATTAGAGGGGTTTTGTTTTATACGGTTTTCAAGGTACACTGTGAGGTATATGGAAGACCAATTTTTTTCCTCTATTGCTCGGGCGATTGCTTTCTTTGATATTTTTGATTATCCGCTTACTGATCGGGAACTTTTTGAATATGCATACCAGCTTCCCACGAAGCCTCGGTTGACGTTTGCGAGTTTTGTATTGCAGATGAGAGAGTGTACTGATACACGAATTGGGTGTACACAGGGTATGTGGCATCTTCGTGGGCGTGAATCAATCGTTTTGTTGCGTACTGAGCGGAGTGTGCATCTAGAAAAAAAATTAGATAATCTTACGAAAGCAGTCAAGTTGTTTTCCGGCATACCGTTTATACGCAGTGTGTTTGTATGCAATACGCTTGCATTCAATGCCGCTGATAGTGATAGTGATATCGATGTTTTAATCATCGCTCGTTTTGGACGGATGTGGATTGCACGATTGTGGACGACGATTATTCTGTCACTTTATCGTCTGCGACGAACGAAGAAAAAGATAGCAGATCGAATTTGTCTTAGTTTTTATCTTGCTGATCGCACTCTTAATCTATCCAAATTTAGAATTGCTCCTGATGATATCTATCTTTCGTATTGGCTTCGAACTCTCATTCCCGTCTATGATCCCGATTCACTTGGTGAGAGTATGACCCGTGCTAATCAGGATTTGCTTGCCCCATTTTTTGATCGGGCACGACATTACACTCCTGCTTTTGTTTCTCCACAGAAATATGTTAATAAAAATTTTATTGCACGTTTTTTTGAAATGGTGTTATCTGGATCATTCGGCTCTACGGTAGAAAAATTTGCACGAAGTTTTCAGCGTCGGAAAATTATGCATAATTCCAAGAGTCTGGTACATGCCAAGGACACTCGGGTGGTTGTGAATGATTCGATGTTCAAATTTCATGAGAATGACCGGCGTGCATTGTATCGAGATTTGTGGAAGAAGCGGGTGAAGGAGATGGGAATTCCAAATTATTCTAATTGACCTAATTGCTCTAAAGAATTCAATTTTTGTATGTCTACACGTTTTGTGTCATTTGAACGATTGCTGGTGTATCTATGGGCTATCGTGTTTCCGTGGCAGACGGTGTGGATTTATCGAGCTGCGTTTCTCAATGGATCGGTATGGCAATATGGGACCCTAGGTTTGTATCTGAGTGAGGGAATTTTGTGGTTGTTATGTGTGGTGGGTATTTTGAATTTTCGATCTACGGTTGATATTGAAAAAATAGACAAGAAGAAAGTTGGTAAGCGTTTACTATTTTTATTTTTGTTTCTTGCATTTCCACTGTATACATTAATTAGTGTGTGGTGGTCGCACGATACAAATATTTCACTACGATCGGCTTTGTATATTATTGAAGGTTATTTGTTACTAGCTACCATCATTGTGTCGCGAGTACGTCTACAAGACTGGCTTCGTGCGATTCTTTTTGGTTCGATTGCACCACTCATACTTGGGTTATTCCAGTGGTTTTCACAAAGTACATTTAGCTCAACTTTGCTTGGTCTTTCAGAGCATGCAGTCTCAGATCCAGGTACTTCGATTATTGCTTCAGAAACTATTGGGAGATGGCTTCGTGTGTATGGATCTTTTCCACATCCGAATATATTTGGAGGATATCTTGTTTTTGTGTTGGCATGCACTTTTCTTTTCAAATTATATTCAGAAAAATTATCTGATCGAATATTTGGAGTGGTGATACATGGGGTCGGACTCTTTGTCTTATTTACGACTTTCAGTCGATCAGCATTCTTGGGATATTTTTTTGTATGTATGGGATTTTTTGTCTATGCGTTGAAAAAATATTTTCGAAGATTACTGCCATTATTTGTGGCGACGATTTTACTTGGGTTATTTTTTGGAATTATATATCACGATATTGTATTTACTCGCACAGTTCCTATTTCTATTTCTGAAACACGCTCACTTACCGAACGTAATACGCTGCTGCATATCGCATGGAAATTACATTTGGAAAAACCTATTGTTGGTTTTGGTGGGGGAGCGTTTACGTATGCATGGTATATATCTGATAACACATTGCCTGGGTATGTCTATCAGCCTGTGCATGTCGTATGGTATGTCGTGCTTGTTGAATATGGCTATATTGGTTTGTTGTTGTTAGTTTTTTCTTTGGGTCTCTGTGTATGGTATGGGTATGGACAGTCTTCGGGTAAACGGACTATCTGGTTATTTGCTGGTATTCTACCTTTTGTGTGTATTAGTTTTTTTGACCATTATACTATCACTCTCTACCCAGGTATTCTCATATTTTTTGCTTATCTTGCAGTGTTTTTTAAGTTCTCCACAGATACTCCACAGTCTGTCCCCAAAGTGTGATTTTTTTGCTTATTTATCGCCTTTGACACTAGGTTTTTATCTAGGTATAGTATCTAGCACCAAGAGTCCAGAGAGGGACATATGCGTGAAGCGACGCTAGTAAGAACTTCGTGTTACTGACAGGCATCACGAGGTTCACATACGGCCGTCGCATCAGGCTATTTCCCTCTGTGGACTTTTTTATTT
>CAZCHJ010000035.1:0-9308 GCA_964498735.1 uncultured Gammaproteobacteria bacterium
TTTCACAAGATACTGTATCTCTTGAAACGTCAGTAGGGGATGATGACGATGATGATACCTCACTTTCAGACTTTATCGAGGATGTCAAAAATATTAGTCCTTCTGCGTCTGCTGGATCAGAATTACTCAAAGACTATATTCGCGAGGCAATTCAAGATCTTTCACCGCGAGAAAAGAAAATTCTTGAAATGCGTTTCGGTCTTGAGGATGGCGTGACCCATACTCTTGAAGAGGTGGGTAAAGAATTTGGCGTTACTCGTGAACGTATTCGACAAATCGAAGCAAAGGCTATTGAGAAAATCAAGAGTTTTGAAGTAATTGAAAAATTGAGTGATTACTAAATACAGTGTTAAGTAGTAAGTAAAATTTATATAATAAAAAACCGACGGATTGTCGGTTTTTTATCTATCCTTTATTTTTTTGTTCAAAATAATACAGGGCAGTGAGGGGCTTCTTCAAAAGCCTTACCCTCAAAATATTCCTTCTTTCATCTCGGCTAGTTTGCTACCCAACTAGGTGGTTGCGAGCTAGCTGTGATGTTCCAAGTCAAGGAGTTCAATGCTCTATGTGTCCACGCATCGGCATAAAGCAGTATCAGCGTCTTGGCCTGAGAAAGAATATTTTCCACATGAGGAAGTGTGAATCGGCGCATATACGTTCTTCCAACACTATCGGACTGACCCCTGTTGGAAGATGCCGCTTTCCCCCAGGCCATAGTACTCAAATCGTAATACTATGGTATGGAGAAAATGGATTGTTTTTTAGGGTTTATGTTGAGAAGGCAGTGAGGCACCTACCCGATAGTGCTGCTACGCTATCAAGGTAAGTGCCCCAAAATTCACACTGCAGGAGGTGGAACAGTGTGGGCTTCGGCATACTACGATAAGTCGGAGCTGCTTTACACCAGTGGAACAGCACCGTTACTGTACGCGCGTGGCGGAGCTCGCCAGCTTATTGTGTATTCGCGTTAGCCGATAATAGCCTCAAATTTCTCTAAAGGAGGCGGCGCTTAACATCTCCCTTCGAGATCTGCCTCTGGGAGAGACGCGCCTCCCCCAGACAGTAAACTTTTATGACTAAAAGTCTGTAATCTGGGGAGAAAATTGCACGTCCAAAATACGATAAAAATGGTATTTTGTCAAGATTGTACTCTTGTTTATTATAATAAGCTCACCACTTCCCACCATGCTTTAATATAGTCAGCTCGTTTGTTCTGATACTTGAGATAATAGGCGTGTTCCCAGACGTCGAGTCCAATAATAGGTGTGTGCCCTTTGAGATAGGGTGAATCTTGGTTGGGGAGAGAGTAGGATACTAGTTTTCCTGCTTCATCTCGCGCGAGCCATGCCCAACCACTGCCAAAATGTTTTGTGGCAAGTGTATTGAATTGTTCTTTGAACGTTTCGAATGAACCAAAAGTTGTTTCAATCTCTTGCTTGAGTTGCGTATCTTCATGTTTGGTCGGCCCCATTGTTGACCAATAGAGATTGTGGTTTACAAATCCTCCGGCGTGATTGCGGAATATAGTTTTATCTGCGTCATCAATAGTGAGTGAGTTGAGTGAACGTAAAATTTCTTCTGCTGTTTTTTCTTGTAATTCTGGATATTTTTCTAGAACTTTTAAAAAATTATCGAGGTAAGTCTGATGGTGTTTGGTGTAATGAATTTCCATGGTTTTTGCATCGATATGAGGTTCAAGAGCATTGAAGTCGTACGGAAGTTGATATAATTCGTGTTTCATAAGTTTGATTTAGATAAAATAATGATTTATTTAGTAGCCCACATACTATACAAGTCTGTTTTTGGTGCGTCAAATAGGGAATTTTGAAATAAATCTTTATCCACAATTGTATCAGTATGGAGCCTATGCTATACTGCGTAAGCTTTTTATTAAATAACCTTATGAGCTATGCCAGAAGATAAGAGCTTGTTTGATGCGCTTAGTCCAAAACAGATGTTTCTCGTTGGATTAGTGGGGGGAATCATGACTTTGTGTACGATTGGTTTTTTTGTACTTTTAGGTTTTGCACTTCATGGAAGTGGACTTTTTGCAAAGACAGCTACCAAGAAACCAACAACGGTTGTAACTGATAATTCTGGTAATGTTCAGGGTCCTGAACAATTTAGCCAATGTCTAGATTCTGGGGAGACTGCAAATACGGTGAAAGCATCTCAACAACTCGGTGCTTCAATCGGAGTGAATGGAACACCTGCTACATTTGTAAATGGAGTATTGGTGAGTGGAGCTTTTCCATATGATGCTTTGAAACAAGTAATTGATGCTGCACTTGCTGGAAAATCTATGGATGATCTTACTTTTTTGAAAGATCAGGCTACAGGAAAAATTGTAAAAGTAACGATGCCAAATCTTCCAGATGTTATCTGGCAGGGTAATGAAAATGCAAAAGTTACGGTTGTGGAATTCTCAGATTTTGAATGTCCATATTGTCTTCAATTCCAATCCTCGATTCAACAAATGCTCAAGGATTACGGTGACAAGATCCGATTTACCTATCGACATTTCCCATTATCATTCCACCCAAATGCACAAAAAGCTGCAGAAGCGTATGAATGTGCCAAGAAACAGGGTGCTGATAAAGCATGGGAGATGCATGACAAATTGTTCGAACTCAATTCACAAGGACAGCTTGGTATTAATGGATACAAACGAGCAGCAACAGAGATCGGATTAGATTAATTTGGGATCCCAGGTGTACCTGCGTATCTAAACAGTACGCAGACTGAAAAAAGTTCACCGCTAAAACTGCCGGGCCAAACACGGCGGTTTTTGTTTTTTGTATAACTTGTATTTTGTTACAAATTAGCTATACTAGCTAAGTCATATTATGTAGTTTTATCTTTTTTATGCTCAACACTAGTCTTCTTTCAAAAATTAGAAAAGATTTGCTTTCGTATGCTGAGATTCGACAGCGAGTGATCAAAGATTCCAATGATGCGTTATTTCAGGCAAAACGCGTGATTTTTTCGCTCCATCGAGATCAGGTAAAAGAGGCAAAAGAAAAATTGGAAACTTCAAAAAATTTGTTACTTAAAATTTCAAAAGAGTATGGAAAAGATACTCGAGCACTCGGCGAAGGGGCTTATCAAGCAGCACTTGAAGAGTTTGTTGAAGCAGAATTATTTTATCAATTTGTAACAACACGAAAAATTGGAGAAGTGAAGAGTATCAAAGTAACGTCAGAGTCATATGTGGCAGGGTTGACTGACGTCCCAGGAGAACTTTATCGCTATGCAATTAAGGCTGCGACTGCTCGTGATACTACTACCGTAAAAGCGTGTGCTGAAGCGGCAGAAGAGATTATTGGCGAATTAGTCGAGTGCAATCTTACGAGCTATCTGCGAAATAAATTTGATCAGGCAAAAACTGCAGTTCACAAACTCGAACATGTTGTCTACGAACTATCGCTCCGAGAACGAGAATAAGTATTGCTATGCTCAACAAGGCGAAACAATTTATTAAGAAACACGTACCGAAGCATATTCTTGATCTTCGTCATTTGGTGTACGCCTGGTATGGTGCTACGCGATATGGACATCCATCTAATGAGCTTTTTGTTATTGGTATTACGGGGACGAGTGGAAAATCAACCACAGTATTTTTGCTCCGTACCCTCCTTGAAAAATTGGGATATACGGTCGGGTCTCTTTCTACCATTGATTTTCATGTTGCAGGGGAAAATAAGCTTAATAACAAGAAGATGACCATGCTTGGGAGAACACAGATACAAAAATATCTTCGAGAAATGGTCATCAAGGGTTGTAATATCGCGATTGTTGAAACTACTTCCGAAGGCGCCGTTCAATATCGTCATAAGTTTATTAATTATGACATGATGGTTCTGACCAATTTGTATCCTGAACATATTGAATCTCATGGAAGTTTTGAAAAATACAAAGAAGCAAAACTTTCGATTTTTCGTCACGTTGCTCGGTATGGTCGCAAGAAGAAAAACGCTGAAGCACTCGGCTTTCAATTACTTACTCGCACGAACAGTGACTATATTTCAAAAATTGCTTTGGTAAATGGAGATTCGGTGCATGCTCCTGAATTTTTGGCACAAGGAGAATTTGATTATCGATTTGCATTTGGTACGGGTATGCGTACGATTGAAAATCTCGATCATTATTTTATGTTAGCAGGTGTCGGAGCAACACCTGCGGGAGTCTTTTTTTCGCTTGATGGTCATGAGATAACTACAGCACTATACGGAACGCATAATGCTTCTAACTGTGGAATCGTTCTGAGCATTCTCGCTATTCTTGGTATTGAGTGGGATCGAATTGCGGCTGCTGCTCACGAGTGTCGTAATGCACCAGGTCGCAATGAATTTATTCCTGAGGCAGAAGAGTATCGTTTCAAAGTGATTGTTGATTATGCGTTTGAACCAAAAGCGGTCGAAGCATTGTATTCAGTAGTCACCACACTTTCTCCTCGACGTATTATTCATGTGTTTGGCTCAACAGGTGGTGGTCGAGATACATCTCGCAGATTTACGGTCGGTGAATTTGTGGGTAAACATGCAGATATTTGCATTGTCACTGACGAAGATCCGTATGACGATGATCCACTTGCAATTATGCGCGATGTGGCGAGCGCAGTTGAGAAGAAAGGGAAAATTCCGGGAAAAGATTTATTTTTGATTGAAGATCGGAAAGAAGCAATTGAACGCGCAATTGTTATGGCAGAACCAGGAGATATTGTTCTCGTTACGGGAAAGGGGAGTGAACAGGGTATGTGTGTTGCGGGAGGGGAAATTATTCCATGGGATGATCGACTGGTAGTCCGTGAAGCTCTTCGTTTGAAGGGGGAGGAGAAAAAAGAAATCAAATCATTATGGAGCATATAAGTGTCATTGTCCCAGTATATAATCGAGGGGAAATTTTTGAAAAAAGTTTACAATCAATTGTTCAACAAACCTACCATCCCCTCCAGATTATCGTGGTTGATGATGGAAGTACTGAAGATGTTAGTACTGTTTTTGATCGTGTGAAGAAAAAATATGAAGGCGCACAGCATAGTTTTTTGTATATTAGACAGGAAAACAGCGGAGCGCCTGCTGCACGAAATAGTGGATTAGCTCATGCGACGGGTGGGTATGTTATTTTTTGGGATGCCGATACAATTGGTCAGCCGCACATGCTTGAGGCCATGAGAGAAGCACTTAGAAAAAATCTCGATGCTTCATTTGCATACTCTAATTTTTTGTTAGGTAAAAAACTGTTTCGAGGAATTCCATTTTCATTTGAACAACTTAAAAAACAAAATTTTATTACCACCATGTCACTCATCCGAAGAAGTGCAGTGATAAAGTGGGATGAAACATTAAAACGTTTTCAAGATTGGGATTTATGGCTCACTATGGCAGAACAGGGTAGAATAGGTGTGTGGATTGATGAAAGCTTATTTCAGGTTGTTCCTGGTGGAACCATGAGCTCGTGGCTACCATCTGTTGCATACCGTGCGCCATTTCGATGGTTGCCAGGTATTTCTCAAAAAGTGAAAAAGTATGAAGAGGCAAAAGAAGTTATTCTGAATAAACATCATTTATAAAAATGAATAGGGCATACTCAATAATTTTCTGCTTATTTTAGGTTAATTTTTTAGTTATCCACTTTTTTTCTTGTTGCTATTCATAATGCATGTTATAAAGAATGTAGGTTGAGGCAAAGAGTGGAAATTGGAAGTTGAGGATCATATCCTCGTTTCGCGCGGAAGTAAAACGCAAACTGACTGGCACGCCTCGCGTGCCAAAAAGTTCGCAACTTTTGCGAGATCCCTGCTTCTTCGGAAGCGCCCGTTTCCATTGGGAGTACTCACGTGCTCCCATCACTTGCCTTCATCTAGGAGGCGGACCATTGGTGTCACAAACACCGTGTCCGCCTCCGCAACCTACACTGTTATCTTCTCAAAAGAGGAAATAAGAGTAGACGAAAAAACCGATTGAACATCGGTTTTTTTGTTTATACAAATTTTTGTTTATCGAGTGTGAGCCAGTATCCAGCGAGACACGCATTCACGTCAAGCGATTGCTTTCCCTCGAATTGAATTTTGAGGATTTTGATTGATCCATTTGCAGTTCCAACGGCGATATCATCTTCTTCACAAGCGATTATTCCTGGCTCAAGTTTTTTTGTTCCTGGTTTTATTTCAAGTAATTTTACCCGTGCACCATCGAGCGTGGTCCAGATTCCTGGCCATGGCGTTGTCCCTCGATAGAGGTTGTATATTTCTTCGGTAGTTTTATTCCAGTCAATTCTTCCATCATCACGTGATAGTTTCTTGCAGATAGTAACCCTTGATTCATCCTGTGCTTGAGGTGTGATTTTTCCATTGAGATAGTCTGGCAGTGTTTTCAAAAGTAGTTGTGAACCAACTGAAGCAAGACGCTCGTCAAGCTCTGGATATGTTTCGTCTGGGTTAATATTAATTTTTTCTTGCGATATTATAGGACCAGTATCCATCCCAGCGTCCATTACCATAATTGTAACTCCAGTTTCTGTGTCGCCATTGATAAGAGCTGATTGAATAGGGGACGCACCACGGTATTTTGGCAGGATAGAAGTGTGGACGTTTACAAATCCATGCTTTGTTTCAGTAAATAAATGAGATGGAATAAGCAAACCATATTGAGCAGTAATAGCAACGTCAAATGTATCTTTTTCAAAATGAAAATTTTTGAGTGTCTCTGGTTGTTCTATTCTAATCCCTAGTTTTTCAGTAGCGACTTTGACTGGAGAAGGGGTAAGAATCTGTTTGCGCCCTACTGGTTTATCAGGCTGTGTTACTACGAGATCAACTGAAAAACGAGGATCATTGGCTAATGCTTCAAGGATTTTGACTCCAAATTCGTGTGTTCCAAAGAAGGCGATTTTTGTAGGCATATTCTTTATTTTCGAGCTGAGTGAGACTGCGCTCAACCCCACCTATCCTCCCCTAAGAGGGGAAGGACTTTTCTAACTGTTCGATTTTACCTTAGTATAGCCAATTTTTCAAGCACTGCTGACAGATGTCTTATTTTTTGCTATACTGTAACGACTATGCGATGGAAAATATCCCTTATACTTATCGTACTCTTGGCTGGAGGTTTTTTTATTTTTCGGCCAAAATTTTCTATTCGTGGTGAAAAAATAACTGCCACTGAGACGAGTCCTATTTCTACTATCGTAGAATCATCTGAACCGAAATTCACTCGTGAAACGCATGTAATTGCAGATGGTGATACATTTGGAATTGCGACTACTGCACTGGGAATTTCATATGGGCAGATGCTTGAAATTCTTGATTCTGCTTCGTCAACTTATGATTTTACGAAGGTAAAGGTAGGACAACCATTAACATTGGTAAAAAATCTTGATGGAACAAATGCTTATCTTGATTACGAACGAAACAAAGATGCTATCGTTCGTTTTTATTTTTCAGAGAATCGTGCAGAGATTATTCCAATTCAATATGATGTTGAGGAAATTATTGTCAAAGGAACGGTATCATCTTCTTTGTACCTTGACGCACTTGCTACCGGAGTTCCTGATGCAGTGATTATGCAGTTCGCAGATACTTTTGCATGGACGATTGATTTTTCGACTCAAGTACAACGTGGTGATTCGTTTTCGATGATTTATGAGAAACGAACTCGAGATGGTGTTGATGCTGGTACGGGAAAAGTTATTGCAGGAAAGTTTGTGAATGGTGGTGATGCTTTGTATGGATTTTTATATGAACAAAAAGAAGGCGATCCATCATATTTTAATGAAAAGGGTGAGTCGTTGGTAAAACAATTTCTTCGAGCGCCACTTGAGTATAAACGCATCACCTCAGGATATACGACAGCGCGTTTTCATCCGATTTTGGAAAGGAACACAACGCACATGGCAATTGACTATGCTGCCAAGATTGGAACTCCGGTCATGGCAGTAGGGGATGGGGTTGTGGTGTTTGCGGGATACCATGGCCCGTACGGGAATTTTGTGAATATCAAACATAACGATCAATTCAAAACTCAATATGCCCACCTTTCTGCGTATGGAGCAGGAATCAAAGCTGGCGTACGAGTGAAGCAAGGACAGGTTATTGGTTATGTAGGTACAACGGGGTTGTCCACGGGACCTCATTTACATTATCAGATTGAGGAGTATGGAAAATTAGTAAATCCACTTACCGTGAAATTTCCACCGGGTGATCCGATTGATGAGGGGCATCGCGGAGAGTTTGAGATGACAGTTACTAAGTACAAAGATAGGCTGTAATTTAAGATTGGTAATATCTAATATCTAATATCTAATATCTAATATCTAATATCTAATATCTAATATCTTTTAATATTAAGATATTCGAGATATTGGATATTCAATCCTATTGTGTTACAATATTCCCACTTATATAAATTTTCAAAACTATGGAACAGGACATACAATCAATCTTCAACCGCATCCAGGAGACCAAGAAAAAGATGAAAGATATTAAGGCTATGTATAAAGATGCGCTTGATGGGAATGGAGAATATCAAGAATTAGCTGACAAAATGAAGACTCTTCGTGAGAATAAGAAACGTGTTGAAACTGCGATCAAAGAAGGGTTTTCAAGTGAGATGCAAAAACTTGATGATTTGAAAATTGATGTTGAGTCAGACATGGAAATGCTCAATGATATGGCACTGACCAAGATGATGAAAGGGGAAACGTTTGAACTATCAGATGAATATAAAAATAATTACGAGCCAGTTTTTTCAGTCAAATTTAAAAAACAATAATAGCTATGTCGCGAGAGGTTATATTTGACATCGAAACTATCGGTGACATCAAAGACTACAATACGATGAAAGTAACGGTTGTATCGATCTACGAATACGAATCAGATTCATATCGTTCGTTTGATGAGAATGAACTTGGTCTTCTCTGGCCGATATTTGAAAAGGCAGAGAGACTTATTGGGTTCAATAGTGAATCATTTGACATCCCGATTCTTGCGAAATATTATGCCGGTGATTTGAAACGGATTGAACATCTTGATTTATTGAAAGTGGTAAAAGACTCTACAGGTAGAAGGTATAAATTGAATGATCTAGCAAAAGCAACCTTGCAGATCGAAAAAAGTGCTGATGGACTTCAGGCTATGGAATGGTATAAGGAAGGGAAGATTGATTTGATCAAGCAATATTGTGAGCAGGATGTGAAAGTTACCAAAGAGATTTATGACTTTGGTCGCAAAAATAAGATGCTTTATTTTCCAACACTGACTGGAGAGATCCAGCCGTTTCCAGTGAATTTTGATCCCAAACCACGTGCAGCTG
>CAZCHJ010000036.1:0-9110 GCA_964498735.1 uncultured Gammaproteobacteria bacterium
TAAACTGCCGTCCGCTTTTAGCGGACCGTGGGTTCGAATCCCACTCTCTCCGCCATCAGTTGCACCAGCAACATGAATAAAACGTGTAGTCTGAATTGACCATGGAGAGGTGTCAGAGTGGTCGATCGTACAGCTTTGCTAAAGCTGTGTCTGGGTAATACCGGACCGAGGGTTCGAATCCCTCCCTCTCCGCACTATGGATTTTGCCGAACTCAAGCAAAAAGTACTCGAAAAAACACCGTTTCTACAACGCACACTTGAACATAAAGGAGACTCCCCGCTCCTTAATTATTTTGAAGAAAACTTACGATTCTCAAATCAAGGCAGTCTGGCCAGGCAAAACGAATTGCTAGGGGTGGTACATAGAAAGATTGATAAACTACTCAGTCGAGAAATAGCAGATCAAGCTATTCTACAACTACGCGATTACTACTACACTTCAACCGCTGATCATCACGGTCCGATTACCCATCCTTTTTTTGTAAATAGCCATCTCACACAATCCTACGCGAACCAAAAACACAACCTCACAAATATTTTTGTATTTGCATGTAGTGGTGTATCACTCAACAACTCTTCATTCCCCAGAGGAGTTTTTTTTCATGATCGACATTTAGAAAAAAAACGATCGCATTTTATCAGTCTTAAACACAGACATAGTCCAGTATTTGGTTTCCCTGCATATACTGAAAAAACTATAGAAAAAAATGAAGACCTTATATTGGAAAAATTGATACAAGAAGTTTACAAAGAAAAAGAAGCGTTGGATAACGCATACTACACTGATCAAATTTCACGAACTAATTTTACACTCTGGAAAAAAATTCCAGGACAAGAAAAAATAAATTTGATATATATAGCCCAGGAAGAAATAGTGAATGAGTTAATACTCAAATATCATCTGGACACGCATACCATTATTACCGAGCTCTTGACCAACGAATCTGTAATTAAACAATTTGAAAAATATTTTGAAGGAATACGTGGCGCACTCTCGCAAAAAGAAGGTAAAGGTACTACCCTATTCTGGGCACTGCACGAAGGAGAGCGAAAAAAACTGATTCTAAAAAATAATACTCTTGAGACAGAGGATAGTTCGTACTCAGTAACACTCGACACCAACATAATCAAAACAGAAATAGAGTCAAAACACGTGATGCCAAGTATGGCACTTTCATTTATCGTACTCAGTTTCTACTACGGACTCACCTGTGGTGGTGGATTCTTGCAAGTAAACTATCTGAGTGAAATGAAAGAGGCGTACAAAAAATTACTGATAGACTGCAACGAGGTAGATGAAATAAATTATATAGAAAAAATCACCACAGATTATTTTTGTGGAGAATTTGCATTTGCCATGATGAGTAATAAAAAACGAATCGCAAAAGCTTCAAGTATTGACCTTATTCTCTACGGAAATAAGGGCACTGGCATACAATTGCAAGAACTCACCGGAGTGTGTACACTGGGTGAAGCAATCGATCAGATGATGCCCACATTCTACCAAATCATCTACGGCAGAGATTCTGCAGTACCTCCCCCTCCCTTTCGACACCAACCAATACTCTATGTCTAAAAAATGCCTCTATTGTGGCAATAATCCAACTCCTCACTTTCTCACCTGGATGTCACAATCTTTCATTATCATCATGAATCCGGTCGGAGCAGCCATTGCGGATGGATGGTTTTCTCGGGTATTCTCAAAATTTACTGACCTTTTTTTCAGAGCAACATTCAGAGTACTCGATCTTTTTGGATCAATAAAAGAAAACACTGAGAAAAAAAATGCAGTGAGTGATCGTGGTATAGCACTATGGGATAGTGCCGAAGAACGTGGAATTTCAATGAAAAGTTTTATTGTATGGAATCAACCTGTTGATATTTATGAAGTAGTTGTGAAAGGTAAAAAAATCAAATTCAACGGGCTACCTCGTCCTCCACACAATGAGTCAGGATCAGATTGGTGGCTTGATGATAAAGGAAAACTAAAAAAGAAATTACAAGCAGCGGGTGTGCCAGTTGCCAACGGTGGAGCATTTAGTCGTTTTGCACCTATGCTCGAAATGTTTCGCACACTCCGGAAACCAGTAATTGTAAAGCCTCGCATTGGTTCACGAGGGAGACATACAACAACACACATCTCAACAGAGGAAGAATTACACAAAGCTTTCGATCGTGCAAAACAATTATGTCACTGGGTCGTGATGGAAGAACATCTCGTGGGTAGTGTGTATCGTGGCACTATGATCGACGGAAAATTCAGAGGAAATCTTCGAGGAGACCCGCCACGAGTTACTGGAGACGGAATTCACACCATCGAAGAACTAGTTGCGATAAAAAATGCGAACCGACATACAGAAGTAAAAGAAGTAAAACTAACCGACGTACATACTGAATTTCTTGCGAGAACCGGAAGAAAACTTACGGACATTCTTCCCGCCGGAGAAACAATTGATATTCTGGAAAAAATCGGAACATCATATGGAGGATTCAGAGCTGAAGTAACCGAAGAAACACATCCGGAAATAAAACGTATTCTCGAAGTTGCTGCAAATGTCGTAAAAGATCCAA
The DNA here is from genome assembly GCA_964498735.1 of uncultured Gammaproteobacteria bacterium. Taxonomy (GTDB): domain Bacteria; phylum Patescibacteriota; class Patescibacteriia; order Magasanikbacterales; family UBA922; genus UBA922. Next base: position 2,572 of record CAZCHJ010000036.1, read on the forward strand.
TGATCGGTTTTGATTTTATTATCAAGAATCCAGCACAATCACCACATGAACAGGTGTGGGGTATTATTGAATGTAATGGAGTACCGTTTGTTGATTTGCACCATTACCCTCTCGAGGGAAAACCAAATCCGGTAGCACGACACATATGGGAATATGTAGAAAAAAATATTGATAAATTTTAATTAGCGACATATGTTCACCGGTATTATCACTGCAACTGCAAAAGTTACAAAAAAAAATCTCACCAAAAATGGTATGGTGTTAACCGTTACCAAACCAAAAAATTGGAAAGTAAAAATTGGGGCAAGTATTACCGTCAACGGTGTATGTTCGACACTCAAAAAAATGCAGAATGGTCTCACATTCGAATACATGCCTGAGAGTCTCATGCGAGCGAATCTTTCGGAATTACAGGTTGGTTCAGTCGTTAATCTTGAACAATCACTTACTGCACAAGACAAACTAGATGGTCATATCGTACAAGGACACGTTGATACGATCGGAAAAATTACATCAATTACCCCCGAAGGAAATTCGTATATATTCACGATTGAACCACGTGAAAAAAAACATCTACAATTAATCGCAGAAAAAGGATCAATTGCAATTGACGGTATCAGTCTCACGGTGACAAAAGTCACCAAAAAAAGTTTCTCTTTCAAAATCATTCCCTATACCTGGGATAACACCGACTTGTCAGATAAAAAACCTGGTGATACAGTGAATATTGAAACAGATGTACTCGCTAAATATTTACACCAATTCACACTCTATGCAAAACGCACCTAGGCCAAACATAACACTTGACGCACACGGCATAAAAGTCGGTATTGTGGTTGCTCGTTTTAATACCGACATTACCGAGGGTCTACTCTCCTCTGCCATGAGCAAACTCTATGAATGCAAAGTTGAAGAAGAAAATGTGTCAGTACGAAGAGTAGCGGGATGTGTTGAAATTCCCTATGCACTCCAGAAACTCGCTCTCACCAAACGATATGATTGTCTCATAGCCCTCGGATGCGTAGTCAAAGGGGAAACCCCGCATTTCGAGTATGTGTGCAAAATGGTGCAAGAAGGAGTTTTGCGTGTGTCGCTCGACCAACAAATCCCCATTGGATTTGGAATTATTACGGTCAATAACCAAGCTCAAGCTGAGGCTCGAAAAAATCTGGGTAGTGATGCAGCAGGAGCGGCACTCGAACTTGCGCTACTTCCATAGCATTTTTACACAAAATAATACTATTTCGAAGATAATGGTACAACGCTCCAGCTAGGTGAGGTGAAAAATAAAATCCCAATTTGATTATGCACTTCTACATTATGTTCGACGAACGAAGATGAAAATGCCAGCGATAGACCTGAACCAACATCAAACACACTGACTGCCTCTGGCAGTCTTTTGTGTTCAATCAAAGTAGTCACATAATCCGAAGAAATAAACTCAGGAACACTTGAAACACGAGGAAGATTGTGGAGGCTACGATACTCAAAAGAGTTCTCATGAGTACGCGAAACTACAAACATATCATTCGGATCATACAGCGTTCGATTTCGAGTAACAATCAAACTCGAAAATGGGAGAGACGGATCGGTAAGCGTAAGTGATAACGCACGCTCGAACACATTTCGAAACACAGGCGCACCCTGATACTGGTCAGGTAACCCAACAACAACATATCCATCATACTCCCCTTTCTCAACAATAGTAGCTACCTGGTGTAATAAATTATCGGCTAATCGAGAAGCACGATTCCATATATGGATCGTACAAAAAAGTTGGCTATACAATGCCACACTACATACAATGCCCATGACCAAAAAATACGTACGTTGTCTTTTTGTCATTGACCCATACCAATGAGATATAAAAACCGCAATACAAAAACACAAAAATATCGATGGCAGGTAGATATACCGCTGTCCCTCATCTGATATATATTCAGGTGTGACATTAATCGCAAAACGAATAACTGGAATGAGTGAAATCAGATACAAACCAAACGCACAAAGTGTCGTAATAAAAATTTTTGTTTTTCGAAATAAATAAAATATACCTCCCACACTCACGCATGCAAACAAAATAAATAATACAAAATGTTTGATAAAAAAATAAGAAATCATTGTTCTAATGCTGCCTAAAAAAAAGAAACCGAAGGTATAACTCACCAAACTCCGAATAACGTGCCACAGAGTGAGTTTGACTTCCCCAGTATAATCAGCAAATAGAAGACCGATTACGTGATATCTCAAGGCAAAAAATAATACCACCACAAAAAGATACGGCAATGTAATAACCAGAGAACGTATCAGACGAAGAAAAAATTTTTGCTGAATGACCCTACCATAACCCAATGCCAACATAAAGATGGTTGGAGGTATAATAAGCGCAGCTTCTTTGGTAAGAAAAGCCAAAAATGTAGTCACGATAGAAAGAACGAAAAAACCATACCGTTTTACGTTTGTTCGAGCTTCCAGAGATACAAAAAACGTATGCAAGGTTAATAAAATAAACAACACAACCAGACTATCATTCACTACAGAAATCCAAGCAAGCTCTCCCCGACTCGGACTGATGGCAAATAAGAATGCAGCAATACTAGCAATGCGTCCTGAATCAGAAAACTTTCCAAAAATTTTCTTAATCAAAAAATATAGCAACAATACATTGGTAACATGAAACGCCGTAGTTGCAAGATGATACGCAAACGGATGTAACCCTACCAGTTGATACAATCCACGCCAAAAAATAACCACTAGAGGCCGATACGATCCACCAGTAAAATTCCCCTCATTATTCGTAGAAAATATCTCACTAATTGAAAAACCTTTGTGTGCGGCAGAATACAAAAAATCCCAATCATCAGAAACAAAAGGATTGAATAACGTAAAAGAGAATGGTAAAAATGCAATGATCCCCAGAATAATTACTACCCAGTATTTTTTGAACCAATTAATCATATTTTAAATAAGGATGTATCGTATCTTACCATAGAGGCAGTAAATAGAAAATAAGAAAACCCTCGGGGGTTCGGGGGTGGAAACTGTCTGCCCCACCCTTCGCGAAGGGTGGGGTTGGTTACAAAAAGTACCTGTGTACCCCTATCCCCGCGCCACACTCCACCCAGAAACCTCCGATACACCTGAGCGAAGCAAGGCTCGCGCACACTCATTAATCGTACTTCCCGTAGTATATACATCATCAACAATAATCACCTTTTTGCCCACCAAAAGAGGTACAACAGCAGAACGCACAACAAATACATCTTTTACATTTTCAATTCTACCCTTTCGATCAAGTGTTGCCTGTTTTACAGTGTTACCCGTACGTATCAATGGGTTAAGAAGAGGAATTTCAGTGATCCTACTTACTATTTGAGCAATGCGTTCACTTTGATTAAATCCACGCTCGATAAAACGTTTTCGATGTAATGGAACTGGAATAAAATAATCAACCAATGGCAAGGGATACTTAGCTACAAAACGCTGTAGTAATATTTCAAATACGCGTTCGAGTACTTCAACATACTGATATTTGTACAAATGAATTATCGTATGAATCAAAGATGTTTCAGTCATCGGAAGAATTGCAATATGACGAGAAATCGATGTGTTATTTTTACACTCAATACAACACGAACCATCCAAATTAATACGATGACAACTAGGGCAACAAAAAACACCAGGAGTCCCTAGTGCGGATAAACAGTCAATACATACGATATCACCTTCTCTATCACACTGTATACAAAAAGAAGGAAAAATATATTCAAGAATATTGTTCCAGATATTCTGAACAACCCCCTCCATATAAAAACTATTTAATTACTCTTTCCAAACCCCTTCGACAAGCCAAGTGGTATTCATTTTGACCAAATCAACACGTGCCTTAAGAGGTGTAGTATTCTCAGTGATATTCCCATTAGCTTCTGCGGTTCTCGTGGTCTGCTGTGCTTCAATTTGAACCTGAATCTTTGATCCAGTATGAGAGAGTATACGACTACTCAAAACTTCAGTAGTGATCCCCGCATAGGTGCTACTCTGATCATGTGACTGGGACATAATCCATTGGCGCATTGAATCACTCGCCAATTCAAGCGCATCAGCGATATGTTGATTATCATTTTGATTAGAATAACTCCAGAATCGCTCAACAAAAATTCGCGCAGTCTGTTTTGCATACACTTCATCTGGATTTGCAGTCTGAGTAGTGTCAGTTTGAGGAACAGTGCCAGGCTGTTTAAAATTCACCTCGCCAATTCCATTGTCCTGTGTCTGGGTTTGAGAATTAGTTTCTACCGGAGGAGTCTTTTTGATTTTTCCTCTAAAAAATATCCAAAACAAAATCGCACCAATAATCAGGAGTGCTACACCTATCAAGAGGAAAATTCGTTTTCGAAGAGACATCATACAATAAAATTATTCTAAAAAGTTCCAAGTTGAAATTTCAAAGTTCAAATAAAATTTCCAATATCTTAATATTCAATTTTTACAATTAGGATTCACTAATCCACCCTACTATTGTTTCTGTCCAAACTCATTACTAAATTCTTTTTTTGCACGTTCTATTTCAAGTAATTGTTGTGGGTTCGAGGTTACTAATTGGTCTTCAGTATATGATGCCACAATCTGAATAGCCGCATGTCGGTTACCGGCAAAAAATATTCCCTGTCCAACTCCACTATCAAGAAGCAAATACTTCTCTCCTTCAGTAAGCATAAATGTTTTTTGAATCATGTCGACTGCAGAAGGAGATTGACGAAGCAATAACTGCAGTGCAGAGTTATTTACAATTGCTTGTCCATACGGTGAACGCAAGAAATCATTTACGTCTTGGGTAATCGTAGTCACGCCAAGATAATATTTTCGACATCGTTTGACCAGCGCATACATGAATTTTGCACTATCTTCATGAAGCATAAGCCACCACGCTTCGTCGATAACGAGTAGTCGCTTTTTTCTCTCAGATCGAACAATATTCCAGATATAGTTGATAAGCGTATAAATTGCCATCGGGCGAAGTTCATCTTCAAGATCACGGACACTAAATACTACCAACTGATTATTCATGTTTACATTAGTCGGTGCATTGAAAAGTCCGGAAAAAGTTCCGTCAGTATATTTTCGTAGCTTAAGCGAAAGTGTTTCAGCGCCCTCCATTCCTTCGAGCACATCAAGCAAGTCCTGCATAATCGGAGCCTCAACTGTTGCGAGATCAGATACAGCGGTAATATCTTTTTTTGCAAATGTTTCAAGTAGAGCTCGATCAAGAATTGAATCTTCTGAAGCGGAAATGGTTCCAAACATGATACGGAGTAAGCCCTTGAGTGTAATAACCGCGCTTCGGATAATGTCTTCAGTGGAAACCTGCTGTCCGACTGGGCGAGGTAAATCAAACGGATTGACTTTACTCTCTGACGCAAGCGAAATATTAATATATGTTCCTCCAACTGCCTCTGCAAGATGGACATATTCCATTTCAGGGTCAATAACAATAATATCAATCCCCATCATGAGACTGCGCAAAATTTCAAGCTTGACCGCATATGATTTACCAGCACCTGACGTCGCAAATACCACCATATTTGCATTCTGCAGCGAAAATCGGTCAAACAAAATCAAACTATTATTATGTTTGTTAATTCCGTACAAAATACCATTATCACTCGTGAGTTCCGTCGAAATAAATGGAAATGAGGCAGCAATGGGCGATGAATTCATGTTGAACGAAATTACCAATTCATCAACACCAAGAGGAGCAGTTGAATTGAAACCTTGCTCTGACTGATATAGCACGTGTTTGCTGTGAATCAATTTTGAACCAAAAATATTATGAATATCTTCAGTCACACGATCAAGCTCTTCTTTGCTCGATGCATACAGGGTTACATAAAATGCAAACTGGAAAAAATGTTCAATGCCCTGTGTTAGATCATCTCGAAGTTGCTCCACATCGCGAAGCGCAGTCTCACGAATTGGATCACGGGGAGCACCTTTCTCCGCATCAGCGCTAATTTGTGCTTGAAGTGCACCTACTTTCTTTTTGAGTTGTTTTAGAATAATAGTCGCATCAACCGGATAGAAAAACATGCCGATATCCATGGTCATGTTGAGATTGAGAATTGGAGAACTCCACCCAATCGAGATATATCGTGGATAACTCACCACAAAAATAGTCCGTAAAAATATAGAACCAAGTTGCAAAAAATTTGACTCGACATTAAACGCAGAAGGTGCAATTAAATCCCGCAACGCAACAGTTCCTTCACGATACACACGCTCTTCCTGAAGAGAAACCAAAGATTCATCGACTTTTTTTTGATTCGACTGTGTTGCTGATCCTTTTTTTGATTGAAATGATACAGGCTCGAAAGGCATAGGATAAAATACTAGTTCATAGTCAGTAGCCAATAGTTTATAGAAGATACAAATTTGCATCTTGTATTTCCTATTGGCTTTCTCGCTATTGGCTATGAACTATTACATAGGTAAATTTTCTTCGACTTGCTGTTTGGTAATATCCCCCAATTGTTCAGCAAATG
>CAZCHJ010000037.1:0-8716 GCA_964498735.1 uncultured Gammaproteobacteria bacterium
GGAAGTGATTTAACGCCTCCGGCTATTAGTAATGTTACTGTTACAAATACCACAACACAGTCAGCTACTATTACTTGGGAAACAGATGAGTTAGCTGATTCAACTGTTGATTATATTACTGCTACTGGGGGTGATTTTAGTAATGCACCGAGTGTGGGTGTGTCTTCATTACTTGATTCAGCAGGTAGTGTAGGAGTACATCGAGTTACTCTCACAGGACTTACTCCAAATACTACGTATTATTTTCAAGTTCATTCAGTTGATAATGATGGTAATGAAGGTACTAGTAAACTTGATACTGATGGCTATACATTTACTACACTCTCTGGTCCGTCGATTTCTAATGTTGCTGAGTCTAATATTCTCAATAGAACAGTCACTATTACCTGGAATACTGATCAGGCGAGTGATTCATATGTGTATTATTCTACCAGCTCAACGGTTGCATCTTCTACCTTAGCAGGAACTGCGGATAATACCACGTCACATTCTGTTACTCTTCAAAATTTAACTCCTAATACTACATATTATTTTTATGTTAAATCTGGTGTAGCTGAAGATAAAAATGTAATAGATGGAGTAATTACTTACTATAATTTTAAAACCACTAACGATGCTACGAATCCGACAATTACTTTTAATCCCAGTACCGATGTTATTGCTTCTGATACTACATTAAATATTTCGTGGACAACGGATGAATCTGCAACGTCTTCGTTAGAGTATGGTACGAGTAATGCTTATGGATCAATCAGTTTGAATAATAATTATAATACTAACCACACTTACACACTTACTGGACTTTTGCCGGGGACTGCCTATTACCTACGTATCAAAAATACTGATGTGAATGGGAATGGATCGAGTGCGACTGAGTTTACTGCTACCACGACTAATAGCGCGGATGTAACTCCACCCGTCATCACGTTTAGTGCCGCGTCTGATGTTGCGGTTTCTGATAATGCGGTAGTTGTTTCTTGGATTACTAATGAAATTGCTACATCCACACTTGAATATGGTACGAGTACTAATTATGGTCTTATATCGGCAAATAGCAATTATAATCAAAATCACTCCTATCGAGTTTCAGGACTTAATTCTGGCACTCTGTATTATTTCCGCATCAGATCAACTGATACAAGTCATAATATCTCAAGTCCAATTGCGTTTAGCACCACTACTACTAATAGTGCGGATATAACGCCACCCAGTATTGTTTTTGACCCCAATACTGATGTGACTATTAGTAGTACTACTGTTTCTGTTACTTGGGCTACCAATGAAGTTGCTACTTCATCGTTAGAATATGGCACGAGTAATAGTTATGGATCGATTTCTGTCAATAATAATTACAATACGGATCATTCGTACACTATTTCTGGCTTGACCCCAGGCACTCTGTATTATTTCCGTCTCAAAAATGCTGATGTTAGTTATAATATTTCGAGCTCAACAACTTTTTCGACCACCACTGTCAGTTATTCAACTGATACTACACCACCTGTAATTACTTCAGTCAGTACGACTGCGGTGACGGATGATCAGGTCTTTATTGCGTGGAATACTGATGAGGGTGCTACAAGTCAGGTGTATTATGGCACCACGTCTTCGACGTATGATTTTTCTTCTGAGTTAGATAGTACTCTTAACTTTACCCATGGAATAGTACTCTCTAACCTAGTTTCTTCCACCGCATATAGTTATATTGTGGTATCACATGACTCTTCAGGAAATTCATCGACCTCGAGTGAATATTCCTTTATGACTCTTGAAAAATTAAGTCAAGAGAGTGAAGTACAATTGCGTGAAGAAATTGCACGGCAGACAGGAGTTACACAAGGTCAAGCTTCAGTATCAAGTGGAGGAGGTGGAGGCTCGTCTATTGATCGGACTGCACCTGTAATATCTGGTGTCACTATCCCTACTATTCTTTCGGATAGTGCAATTATTAAATGGGACACGAGTGAAGAAGCAAACGCGATTGCGGAATTTGGGAAAACTCTTAAATATGGCCAAGCATCAGTTGATCTTGAAAACGCTACAAAACATTCTATTTCACTTGTCGAACTTTTGCCATTCACTACCTATTTTTATCGATTGAGTTCCATTGACACAACAGGGAATCGAAGCACGTATGCCACTGGTTCTTTTACAACCCTTTCTCTTGAACAAGAAATTGCTTCGAGTACGGAAAATAGTGTTGAGCAACCAACATCTACAGCACAGGAACCAGATAAAGCATCGGAAGATATTTTCTTGTCTACTATTGAAAAAGCTGGGGAAATTCTTAAGACTCTTGCCAATCGTGTGAGTGTGGGGGTGCTTGAGTCAAGCCTCTTAGGTCAACAAAAAATTATTGAACAATTATCTAGTATATTACCTCTGCCTATTATTGGTGGTCAGCCTGTGGTTGAAGTCGGTTCGAATTATGCAAATATTTCTTGGACTACTGACAAACAATCTAATTCTTTGGTAGATTTTTCTCCTGAAAACCTCTTTTCTCCAACCCGTCCATATGATCAAACTATCGGTGATCCATATGCAACCACTCTTAATCATGAGGTTTCTTTGAAAGGATTGGCACCAGATACGGTGTATCACTACCGTGTTATTTCACGTACCCAAACAGGATCAGAAACAAAATCACAAGACTTTACCTTTAAGACCAAACCAGAAAGTAATGAGATCACCAACTATAAGATAGATAAACTCTCTGGAGAAGCTGTCACATTCTCATGGATTACCAGCGTTCCTGCTGATTCAATTATTACCTATATCCCATATCGAAATGGTGTCCCTGTTGCCGAAGCTCGTCAAACAGTGAAAGAGAGTGGTCTCACTACACAGCACAGTCTCAAGGTTTCTGGATTTGAGGGAGGTGTGCTCTATGATATTGAAATTTCCGGAGCTGATACAGGTAATAATATTGCAAGTAAAGTTATTAAAGGATTTAGTACTGAAGGAGAGGATTCAGCACCTATCATTTCACAGGTGCAAACTGATTCCGCGATTATTCCTGGTGATAAAGAGAGAATACAGGTTATTATTTCGTGGAATACCAATGAACTTTCTACTAGTAGGTTGTATTATCGAAAAGGCTTCGCACTTGATGGTTCTGGGTTTGATGTATCGACTACTCCTGATTTTAATTACACTAAGAAACACATTGTTGTTGTCACTAACTTTGAGCCTGGAACAGTCTATCAGTTTGTTGCAGAAAGTATTGATTCATCTGGAAACGTCGGTAAATCAAATACGGTTACGATTCTTACTCCTCAAAAAGAGCAATCAGTGTTCCAGGTTATCTTGAGTAATGTGGAGAGTATGTTCTCGTGGGTAGGAAAGATTAGAAACTAGCATCCAATTTTCCATATGATAAAAAACCGCCGGGCAGTATTCGGCGGTTTTGTTTTGATTGACAATGTGGGATAATTTGCTGTATACTACTTTATACGTTAGCCTTTTTTGTTGCATATGATGATGGGGTGTGGCAGCCTCTGAATATGCCCTAAATAAGGCAAAAAAGTGCTCCGACGTAGTCGGGGAACTTGGGTGGAACCCCCCTCGATGCATATCGAGAGGCCCAAGACCATTATCGTGGTCTTTTTTTATTCAAAATTAGCTGCTCTATGTCGAATGAAATAATGGAATCAATCATCTCGCTTGCAAAACGCAGGGGTTTTATATTTTCTGGCAGTGAAATTTATGGTGGGCTTGCAAATGCGTGGGATTTTGGACCTCTTGGTGTACAGATGAAGAAAAATATCAAAGATGTGTGGTGGAAAACGTTTGTTGAGTCACGCGATGACATGGTGGGTTTTGATGGCGCTATTCTTATGAATCCACGTGTGTGGGAAGCGAGCGGACATGTAGCAACTTTTAATGATCCGCTGATTGAGTGTAAAAATTGCCATGCACGTTTTCGTGCCGATCATATAGATAGTACTACAAACTGTCCGCAGTGTGGAAAAAAAGATTGGACACCATCAAAACAGTTTAATTTGATGTTTAAAACATTTGTTGGTCCTTCCGAAGATAGTGCAAATATGGTTTATCTTCGACCAGAAACGGCGCAAGCGATTTTTGTTAATTTTAAACAAGTTGCAACTACCACTCGAAAACGACTTCCATTTGGAATTGCTCAAATCGGAAAGGCATTTCGTAATGAAATTACGCCGGGAAATTTTATTTTCCGTACCCTTGAATTCGAGCAAATGGAAATTGAATATTTTATCGAAGAAAAAGATTGGAAGCATACGTTTGAAGCGTGGCTTGAGAGTATGGAGAGATTTGCTTCATTGATTGGTGTTACGCTTAATCCAAAGAAAGATTATTTTGAAGTTCCAGCAGATGAACGTGCACATTATTCCAAACGTACGGTCGATGTGATGTTTGAATTTCCATTCGGGCACAAAGAATTGTGGGGACTTGCATATCGAGGTGATTATGATTTGAAACAACATGAACAATTTTCAAAGCAGTCACTTACCTATACAGATCCAGATGATAATAAACGGAAAATTATCCCTCACGTCATCGAGCCATCGTTTGGTGTTGAACGTACACTTCTTGCAATCCTCGTCTCAGCTTATGAAGAACAAAAAGTAGGGGAGGGAGATACTCGGGTAGTACTACATCTCAAACCTGCAATCGCTCCTTACCATGTTGCAGTTTTGCCGCTTATGAAGAAAGATGGATTATCTGAATTGGCATATGAAGTGCACACGTCTCTTCTTACACATTTTCGTGCTGATTATGATGAGTCGGGAAGTGTGGGTAAACGATATCGCAGACATGATGAGATTGGAACTCCGTATTGTGTAACGGTTGATTACGAATCAAAAGATGACCATTGTGTGACTGTTCGTGACCGTGATACAATGACTCAAGAACGGGTTAAGATTGATGAATTAATTGCATATTTAAGCCAAAAAATGATTTAATGCATATGTTTGAAACATACAAACTTCACAATGGCGCACAGGTATGTTTAGTTCCTTTGAAAGATGCACAATCAATTACGGTTTTGATTATGTATCCAGTTGGTTCGCGATATGAAACACAGAAACTTAATGGGGTGTCTCATTATATTGAACATTTATTTTTTAAAGGCACTAAGAAAAGACCAACGACACTCAAATTAACTTCAGAAATTGATCGATTGGGTGCTGAATATAATGCATTTACGAGTAAGGAGTACACAGGATACTACATTAAGAGTGCGGCAAAATATTTGGGAACTTCACTTGATATCTTATCAGACATGCTTTTCAATTCTTTGTTTGACGCAAAAGAAATGGAACGTGAGAAAAAAGTGGTTGCTGAGGAAATTAAGATGTATAACGATAATCCACTCATGCATATTGATTCAGTTTTTGAGGGTGCTCTCTACGATGGTAGTCCGCTTGGTTGGGATATCGCAGGAACTGTGAAACATGTGCTCGGATATTCGCGTGAAGATGTGCTCAAGTATCGTGAAACGCATTATTATCCTGGTGCGATGAATATTATTATTGCTGGTGCAATTGATTCTGAGACCAAACAATTAGTCGAGCAGTATTTTGGTTCGATTACTTCACGCGCATATGCACATCGATCATACAAACCTGTGGTTTTTGGATCTGCCAAAAAAGAAGATAGGGTGGTTATTGACCACAAAACAACTGATCAGGTCCAGATGATGCTTGGTTTTCCTTCTTTCTCGCACACTGACCCTGCACTTCATACTCAGACAGTTATGAATACTATTCTTGGGGGATCGATGAGTTCCCGGTTGTTTATTCAGATCCGTGAAAGACGCGGACTTGCATATATGGTTCGTTCGGGCGCGGATCAGTTCCGAGATACGGGATATACGTTTATTCGTGCTGGACTTGAAGCAAAAAATATTAACAAAGCTCTATCTGTTATCGAGGCAGAGATTGAAAAAATGATAGAAAAAGGTCCTACTTCCAAAGAATTAGAAGACGCAAAAACACATATTCGAGGATCGTTTACACTTTCTCTCGAAGATTCGAGTACACAGGCGAATTACTATGCACGTGAATTGTTGTTTCATCCTACGATTGAAACTCCAGATGAACTACTTCAAAAAATTGATGCGATTACTCGAGAGGATGTAATGCGTATTGCCAAAAAATTATTTAAACCAAAAGCAGCACGTCTTGCGATTATTGGTAACGTCGATCGATCTCAAATTAAATTTACTTTCTAAGTATGAAATATATATTTGGGAATTGGAAAATGTATTTGAATGAAAGTGAGAGTGTGACTGTGGCAGAAAAATTATCTACTGGGTTATCTGTGCCTCAGGGAGTTTCTGTTGCAGTATTTCCCAATACACTTGCGTTTTCTGCTGTTCGAGAGGTGATCAAAAAAAGTCCGATTGCGCTTGGGGCACAAAATGTTTCATGGGTTCCTAAAGGTGCATATACTGGCGCATCTTCTGCTGAGCTATTTCACGATGCAGGAGCTACGTATGCTCTTGTTGGGCATTCTGAGCGTAGATATATTTTTGGTGAAACAGATGAAGCGGTCCGTAAAAAACTCGAAGCGTGTATTGATGCGGGCATTACTCCGGTGGTTTGTATTGGTGAAACCAAAGAAGATAGAGAGGAAATGAAGGCAGAATACCGAGTAAAAAAACAAATCATGAAATTATTTGAAGGACTCAAGAACAATCATATGGTTATTGTAGCATACGAACCAGTGTGGGCCATTGGCACTGGGGAGGCATGTGATTCTTCCGAGGCAGTGCGTATGATTACTCTTATCAAAGAGGAAATCCATCAGTATTACTCATCGACTGTTCCGGTGTTGTATGGAGGCAGTGTTGATGAAAAAAATGCTGATCAGTATCTTTCTCATGGAATTATTGATGGTGTATTAGTCGGTTCGGCATCAACTGACCCTCAGAGATTTATTACACTCATTGAACATACTGATTTTTCTGTATGATGTTACTTATTTCAAGCATTTTTGCAGTTATTTCTTTGCTTGTTTTAGGTATTGTTTTTTATCGACATTATCGTCAGATTGCACTTCTTGATGTTGATTCTTTGCCTTATATTCGTGAGGAAAAAAAGAAAGAGGTTTTTATACGAAAAAAAGCAGCTCAAAAAAGTTTTGAGGTACATGCGCGTTTGAGGCATTCATTTGTCTCGCCTATCGTTGCTGTTGCACAATCCGTACAAAAAAGATTTCGAAGATTTGTTGGAATGGTCGAACGTCGAGCAATGATGCATGACAATAAGAAAAGAAAATTAGCAACACCTGAAGAAGAAATGCGGTTTCAATTGAGTATTCAGCAACTCATGTCAGAGGCAAAACATGATTTTGATCAAGAAGATTATGATACTGCTGAAAAGAAATATTTGGCAGTATTGCGTCAGGATCCTAAGAATATCGATGCATATAAGGGATTAGCAGCTGTGTATCAAGAACAACAACAAATGATTGAAGCAAAAGAGACGTATCAATTTATTTTACATATTAATCCGACTGACGATCAGACATTAGTTAAACTTGGAGATATGTATGAAGAAGAGGGGAGACTTGAGAAGGCTGTTGAGTATTATGAACACGCGGTATTAGTCAATCCACATAATCCGATTCGCTTTGCTAAATTGTATGATTTACTCTTTGCGTTAAAACAATATGAAACCGCTCTCGAGGCTATTCAACAAGCGCTCGAAATAGAGCCTCAGAATCCAAAATATCTTGACAATTTCACTGAAGTCAGTATACTGTTGAGGCAAAAAGAACTTGCTGAGAAGGGATATCATGAGCTCAGGATGATTAATCCTGAGAATCAGAAACTCCAATCATTTCGTCAGCGAATTGATGAACTTTCCTAATTTGTCGTTAGCGAGCCGTCTTAGCTCAGCTGGTAGAGCAACGGTTTTGTAAACCGTAGGTCCGGGGTTCGATCCCCCGAGACGGCTCGTTGACGATAAAAATATGGGTCGATTCCCGAGCGGTCAAAGGGGGCAGACTGTAAATCTGCTGGCTCAGCCTTCGTAGGTTCGAATCCTACTCGGCCCACAAAAAAGTCGCATTTAAGCGACTTTTTTTATTTTTTCTATATCTTCTATAATTTCTTCTACATGTGTTTCAGGTTTCACATTTTCGTAGTGTTTGATGATATTTCCTTCGGGATTAATGAGAAATGATTCGCGCATAATTCCCATAAATGTTTTTCCTGCAAGAGTTTTTTCTTTCCATACATTATATGCAGTAACTACTTTTTTATCCGTATCTGCGAGTAGTGGAAAATTTAGTTGGTATTTTTCAGCAAATTTTTTGTGCGATTGCTCATCATCCACACTTACGCCTAGTACCTGCACGTTTTTTGCTTTGAGTTCATTGAGTCTATCGCGAAAGCTGCAAGCTTCCGTAGTACATCCGGGTGTGTCATCTTTTGGATAAAAATATAAGAGCACATACATTCCTGTATATTCAGCAAGTGTGTGCATGGTTCCATGTTGGTCTATGAGTGTGAAGTTAGGAGCTTTTGAATGTAGTAGGGGAGTCATAGCAAGTAAAAAGGTAAAAGTAAAAAAATTTTGCTTATTGTAAAAAGGTATGGCAACGTGCTATCTTAGATTAGTATGAATAAAGAAAAATATCAAGAGATTTGTGATTCATTAGAGAAATTGCGATTAGAAGGGAATCCATATTGGAATGCTTCACCTGAAGTTGTGTTTGTTTTAGAATC
>CAZCHJ010000038.1:0-2933 GCA_964498735.1 uncultured Gammaproteobacteria bacterium
TATAGGAAGGTCTCCTCCAACCTCTTCAAGTCCCAAACCACGCGACGTGATAACTGGAGTACCTGCTGCACATGCCTCAAGAATAGGAAACCCAAATCCTTCATATCTGCTCGCAAATACCAAGGCTCGAGCATGCGTGAGCAATACATGTCGTTCAGCCTCAGTCAGCCAACCAATTTCAACAATATCATCTCTATATAAGCTTTTATTAATTATTTCTTTAATATTCTCATACCCATATCCATGCTTACCTGCAAGTACCAGTTTGAGACTCACCAATTCACTATTATTCTTTTTCAGATTTTCAAATGAATGAATAATTGTGTCGATATTTTTCTTATATTCAATACGTCCAATACATATAACATACGGAGTTTGTGAAGTAAAAAAAAATCTTCCAAAAATATCACCCACACTTTCTTGAAAAACGTGTGTTTTTTTTTCAAATCCATGTGGAATCACAGCTACTTCAACTTTCTGTTGAACATTTCTCTCCTGAGCTAATTTCTCCAACTCATACTTGGTAAAAATACTTGGCACAATCATGACTGGATTTGTATGATATGCCTTAAGCGTACGCCCTAAAGTATAGACGCGATTAAATAGAGAATACGCTCGTGGAAAACGCCACGCAGCGACATCATGCACGGTCATAACAGATGCCTTAGGATGAACAATCGGCTGCACATGTCCGGGGGTAAAAAAAATATCAGGTGGGCGTACAAACAATTCAAAACTCAACCTGACTTGCGTCCACAAAAATCTAGGAGGCCATGATAATACAGTCAACTTCCAGTGAGAAGGAATATGTTTTTTGAAATCTTGAGAAAATTCGCGATCACTGTACAGTCGAACTTCCACATCTGATGGAATAATCTTCGCCAAATGCGTAATAATGTGAAATGTATATAACTCAACTCCAGTAGGCTGTTCCCTGCAAGCAAGTGATGCGTCGATACCAATTATCATATAAATAGTGCATAGCCAATAGCGAGAAAACCAATAGAAATACAAACTTGTATCCCCTATGAACTATTGGCTTTCTTCCTATGAACTATCTCGTCGATACTATCGATCGTTTATAATTATCGAGATTTTCAAGCGCGATACCTGTCCCCTTTGCGACACAAAGCAATGGTTCTTCTGCGACATACGCCGGCACTCCGATTGCTTGTGCAATAAGCTCATCAAGATTACGAAGAAGACTAGAGCCACCAGACATAATAATACCTTTATTCATCACATCGGCAGAAAGTTCAGGAGGGGTACGATTAAGAACTTCTTTCACTGCTTCAATCAAACCTTCGAGATCGTGCTGCAGAGCTTCAGTTGTATCATCAGACGTAACCGTAACTGTGCGTGGAAGTCCGGTTACCATATCTCTCCCCTTCACATCCATCGTCAGTGGGGTATCCATAAACATCGCACTGCCAATCTGGATTTTCACTTCTTCGGCACTCTGTTCTCCAATAGCCAGTCCATATTTTCTACGAATGAATTCTGCAATTGACAAATCAAATCGATTTCCGCCAATACGGACTGATCCTACAGATACAATACCCCCAAGAGAGATAACCGCAATCTCAGCAGTTCCCCCACCGATATCAATAATCATGTGGCCTGATGGCGAACCAATAGGAATATCAGCTCCAATAGCAGCAACAATCGGCTCTTTGATAATATATGCTGCCTTTGCCCCCGCAGCCATTGCCGCGTCAATCACCGCTCTTCGTTCGGTTGAAGTTATTCCTGCTGGAACCGCAACCATAACTTCAGGACGGAATAATCGAATGCCGCCCAATGCTTTATTGATAAAATACCGAAGCATCGCTTCAGTAGTTTTATAACTTGCAATAACTCCATCTTTGAGCGGACGCTCAGCGATAATAGTATCAGGAGTTCGCCCAATCATTTCTTTTGCCTCGATTCCAACAGCCAATACCTTTTTATCTTCTTTTGAAATCGCAACAACCGAAGGCTCATTTACCACGATGCCCCGTTTTGGAATATGTACAAGTATATTAGTTGTTCCAAGATCAATACCGACTTTTCTCATACTTCAATACAGTAATCTTATAAATGCACCTCAAACATCTGATCAGAATCGAGTGGAGCGTTAAGTACATATGTTGTATTACCCCATTCGGTAGTCGCCTCAGCAGGAGTGGCAGACTGAATAGTTGTACCAAAATCGAGATTAAGCGTCAATGACGCACCAACCAATCCAATCTGTTTCTGAACCAAGAGCGTATATGTTTTTTTATCAATCTGATCAGCAATAGATTTCGGCAATCGGTATACAAAAGTGAGTGTTTTGGTAGTGAGTGGTTCAACTGAAATAAAAGTACCAAACCATTCTTTACCATTTTCAACGCCCTGACTCACCACCCCAGGTTCAATACTTCGATCTATCTTCATAGAACCCTCAGAAGAAATCAATTCTGACCCAGTAGGGACAAACACTCGTGTGTATGTTCGATATCGACTCGTACGCCAATCAAAAGGAGAATTGTGGACATACTTCATACTTACACGAGCCTCATAATATTTTTCCCCAGCAGTAGAAACTTTTGGACTGATTGCATATGAAAGTGCCCGCGTAATTGCATGATCTGTCTTCAACGCACCAAGGTTAGCGTCCACCCACAATACATAATCACCATCAGTATCAGCCACACTCCCGTCAAGAGAATCTGAATGCAAAGTTTCTTGCATTTGTGGATCAGTTGCATATACCACGATATGTTTCCGTGTGATCAAATTTTCAACCAATGTTTTATATTGTGTGAGATGCGTGAATGCGTCATTGGAAAGTTTTTCGACAATTGCATGTAATAGGGGTTCAATAATATCTTTTCGATTAGTCCTTTCGACTCCCCGATCAGCGAATGTATACTCCACCTCTTTTTCAAGTTCAGCAACAACATTTTCAG
>CAZCHJ010000038.1:3033-8623 GCA_964498735.1 uncultured Gammaproteobacteria bacterium
CGATCAGCGAATGTATACTCCACCTCTTTTTCAAGTTCAGCAACAACATTTTCAGGTGTAAACGTAATGCCACTAACCGTAAGTGGTCCTGTTTTTTTCATAAGTTCTTCAAGAACAGTCGCCGTAACACCAATAACAGCATCGATATGTTGAGATGCAACTCCGTTTTCCCGAGCGTATAGTGCCAACGATTCTTTGGAACTTTCTCGAAAATCAGGCGACCAATTACTATCTCTGAAATACCAACCCTTTACATTAAGATAATTAGCAAGGGGCGCAGGTGGTACAGGTACATCAATCTTAGATGAAGAGTTATCAAGTAACTCGGTTCCTTCGACCTTAAGAACATTCATTTTTCCTTTATCGAGTTGAATTGTTGCATACACACCAATAAAACCACCCCCTGGTCGAAGTTCAGTATTGTTCAAAAATAAAACCAGATATGTTTTTGGCGCATCAAAACCAAGTGCACTAGGCAATAATTCAAAAATATTTCCTTCAGTCTTCCCCACATGTTGAGTAATCTGATTTTGCAAGAATCGCGAAGAAAGCAAACCTTCAAGACCAATATGCTGAAAAAAATAATACGCTCCAAATGCTGAACTCGCTAAAAACAAAAAAATCCCAAATAAAATATACGGCCATTTTTTTCTTTTTATCTGCGTTTGTTTAATATGAAAAATCATACAACTAACGTTTTTTCTGTGAAATATTAAAACCGAGATACTTTCCAACCATCAAGTGAGTGACCGCATCGATTCCTGGTGCTGCTGCAACAAAAATCATAGAAACTGGCAGTAGTACCCACTGCAAGAGCATAATAGCATATCGGTATCGTGGATGGGTATGCGGACGTGGCGGAAGCAATGGCAAACTCAAAATCGCAGAAAGAATCAGACCACTCATTGCGGCGGTCATAAGAATTTCGAGAAGATGGGGTGCATTGAAATAAAGCGCACTTTGTCGAATACTTGGAGAAGCGATCCAGAGCGGAAATCTACCAAGAATAGTAATAATAAGTGCAGCAAGACACCATGACCACTTCCCCTCCCATTCAATAAAGAGCCATTTAAATTTGGTATACCACGGAATCTGATTTCCTTTTTTTCTAAACTCCCACAATAAATATGGTACATGTTCCACCCCCCATGCCCAACGTCGCTGTTGTCGGTACAAATTTTTAATACTCTGCAACCATGAGGTGTCTCTCACTGTGTCCATAGAAACAGGTATATATAATGGTGTCACACGATAATCACCATTATACCTGAGAAGACATTGATAAAAAATTCTCGAATCTTCACTTACGATCCGTTTGTCATGATATCCCGCATCATATAACGCACGAAAACTCATAGAATGTGAAGAAAATGTTACGAGAGAATCCTGTCGGGCAAGGGACATCATCATCCAAAATGTGGTGCCAAATGCCATAATACGGAGAACTGAAGGAGACTCCCACATATTATTATTGTATAGAGCAATCGGCTGATATGACGTCTTGGTTGGATCAGGAGTAGTTGCGTACACATACGTAAGATACGCGAAATAATTCGGATGACACACAGTGTCGATATCAAACACAGTTACAATGACATCTTCATACTTCCAACCCTGACGATCAATATATTCAGTAATTTGGATTTCTGAATAATGAAGATTGGAACCTTTACCAGGAATCTCATCTGGAAGTGACCGCGGGTGAAGAGTGAACATGAGATGGTGAAAAGATCCAGAAAATCGAGATTTTATTTTTTCAAAAATATCTTTGCAATGATCAGCTTCTCGTTCCTCACCTGCGATAACCAGGGTGAATACCTTGGGGTCATAGATAGAAGCAACCACACTTGCAAGCGCACCCTCGATAACATCCCATGTCTCATTTAATACGGTAAGAAAAACTACATGTTTAAAACGATCCACCTCAGCAATATCATGCTGCAGAGCATCTTTCCAATCAATCTTTTTAACGCGCATGTATCTGAGCCATGAAACAATCAAATAAAAAGCAAAATTAAACACCTTAAGTACCCAATAAATATCAAAAACAATAATAAAATAAATCATCGATAAGGGGTACAAAAAAGAAAGTACAATTGAAAGTATCAACGTACCCCAGACTGACAGTCCAGGCAATATTTCATATAATCGATACCGTTGATATGATGAAAGCATGTAAAGAAATTAAGATGAAGTACCGATATTTGGTTCACCACTGTACGTCGGCATAATATATCGGAATCCAGACGGCGCCCCAAGTTCATCAAGGATAGTATTGTAACTAACCATCTCACCAGGAAGTAATGCTCGTACAGGTATACCAAGTCCGAACCCAAAAATATTCGTGACAACACTTGCAATGCGTGTACTAGAAAATCCACCCACACCCACACATACAAAAATTCCTTGAATATCATTGCGTGTAACCCCTTCACGATCAAGGGTAGTAACAATCATCGCAAGCAATTCTCTATTTTTTTGATGATAGGTATATTCCTTTTCTCGATCAGGGTATAACACGGTAATTTTTATTGATTCATGAATTGAAGGGTCAATAACAAGATACATATACTCAATCTCTAATATTCTATTTTACGAGTGTTACAAAATAAAAAAATTACAGACTATCTAATTTTGAGCTAAATGATCAATCACCTTAATATGCTCAGCCTCAAAAATAGAAAACAAAAACTTATCCATCACATAACGTCGATCAGCAAATTCATCTTCATTCATAATCGTATACCGAATATCAAATCCGAGTTCATGCTGATAATGTTCAAGTAGTTTGGTAAGCGCACGAAGTTTGATACCTCCAACAATCAAAATATCAGTTCCAACCTTCACATCATGTGTAAAAGCTCCAGTCAAAATAAGTAACTTAACATCTCCAATTTTAGTACTCAGATCTTCAATTAATTGTTTTTGTTCCATGACTGTTTCCTTGATAAGCAAAGCTTGTAACTCTGAATACAATAGTGACTCAGGATTAAGCTGATAATATTTTCGGAGAGTAAATCCTGCTTTCTCAGTATCCGCATGTTTTGCGTCTTCTTTTTCAACAATAATATTGAGTTCACACAAAAGCTCTAATTCTCTACGTACAGCATTGATTTGTACGCCAATTTCTCGAGAAAGCTCCCGTACAAAAAAAGGGCGATCAGGCCTTCGATATAATAGTTTAAGAATTTTTACTCTCGTCTTTGAGCCAAATAAGTGTTCGAGCATAGATAATACAAACTGCGTAACTAAGCAAAAAAATGAAAAAAATGGTTGCGAAATAGCACGGGTGTAGTATACTATGCTCATATGTTAGTGTCAAAGCTATGCCGATAAAAAGCGAAGTTTACGAATTTTTTGTTGAAGGAAAAAATTCACACCTATCCCACGTACTTCTCCATATTGCATCCCCGGGAAAACCTGACAGCGAAGCTCAGGGATATTTTTTTGTACTCACCGAAATCGACCATCCTGATGCTGAGATACTTGGGATCATTGAAGAACTCATATCTGACGGAGAAACACTCTACTACAGTGGTTACGATGGAGAAACAAAAAATTATCCTGACCCAGAAGCAAAACATTTTGAATCAGTAGTAGAAAAGCTCAATCGAAAAGCGCGGATGCTTCTAAACAACGGTATGAACGATCGACCAATCAATATGGTGGTGGGTATTATTAATGGAAATAAACTCTCCTTTGCATATCGTGGAGAAATCGTCGCGATACTTGCATACGTAACTGGAGAAGGACCTTCCTTTACCAAAATTATTGATGAAGCATCACACCCAGAACACATGTTCTTCTCATCTGTAGTAGAAGGAAATTTTACCACAGAAGAAGCGGTATATTTATCAACTCCACACATTCTAAAATATTTTTCCTTTGACCGAATTGCAAAAATGATCGTAGAAAAACCAGCGAAGAGTTCGGCTCACCAAATACAGAGGACACTTGAAAGTATTTCATCAGAATACTCGTTTGGAGGAATCGTTCTCACGAGCGTGGAGACAGCAGAGATAGTAAAACGTGAAAAACCAATATACAAACCTACCATAGGTTCAGAGGCATCAATGGAGAAATTGTATGATACTACCAAATCAACCGAAGAAACACTTTCACCCAAAGTCTTTTCGCATCTTGCACAATCCCTAAGAGGATCAATTCGACGAGATGGGAATGACGAAGAATCTCAATTCCAGTCAACAGTTCGAGAAACCAGTAACGGAAAATATAGAAAAAAAAGAAAACCTTTCTCCCCCAACACAAACAATAGTATTATAAGTTCTATCTTGATTGTGGTAGGAAAAATACTAGTATGGATTACAAAAGCTTTATATTACGCGATAAAAAATATTTTAATCGCTCTGGGAAAACTCGTAGCAATTATTTGGTGTCTCATTAGCAATTACAATGGAAACCGAAAAAATTTAATTGAAAGCTACAAGACGTGGTGGAAAAATCTTGTCGATCGATTTACTGGACTTGGAATATTCGGAAAACTGCTACTACTCGCAGTAATCGTAGGCATAGGAATTCTCACCAGTAGTATCCTTTATACAAAACAAAAGCAAAAAGAAGCAGCTCGCGAAGCAGATTACCAAAACCACATAACCGAAGTTGACGAGAAAAGAAAAGAAGCAGAAACAGATATTTTATATGGAGAAACCAAAAAAGCACTCGAGTTGGTGCGTGGCGCAGAAGATGAACTCAATTCACTTACCCATGATACAGAAGAAAAAAAGAAACATGCGGAAGAAATTCATACACAACTAGCATCACTTCTCCTTAAGGTGCAGAAGATGAATCAAATTACACCAGAAAAAGTTACCTCAATTACAGAAACTGAATCGTCCGCAAAAACAGATTCTCTCGTACTCGTAGGAGATACACTGATCGCAACCGGAAAAACAGATACATCGCTCTATCTCATATCAACACTGACAGGCTCTATTGAAAAAAAGAGTGCAGAAACAGCCGGTCCACTAGGTAATGGATATGTTTCAAAAGATGGTCTACAGGTCGTATTTATCTCAGGTGCCAACGCGATCGTAGCTTATGACACAGCAACACAAAGTTTGATCTCAAAAACTATCACTTTTCCAAATCAAGGAGTATCTCTATCAGATATCGGGCTCTACAACGGACGGCTCTATGCACTTGATAGTGCAAATGGAGCCATCTACCGACACAATCCTACACAGGTTGGCTATGACGGAGGAACTAATTGGATAAAAACAATGAGTGACCCAAATATTCTCCGAGATGGTGTCTCATTTGGTATCGACGGTGACATGTTCATACTTACCTCAAAAGGTACAATCATCAAGCTTACATCTGGAGAAGAACAATCATTTGAAGTTACTGGCCTCGATCCAGTGTTTACCTCTCCCACCCAGATCGAAACCAATAGTGAATTCAAAAATCTCTATATTCTCGAACCTTCACGAAAACGAATCGTTGTCATCGATAAACAAGGAAATTTCAAAAAACAATTTTCTTCAGATGTCTGGCAAAACCCAACCAGTATCTCAATTAGTGCAGACGAAAAAACAGCATACATACTCGACGGAACCACCGTATACAAATT
>CAZCHJ010000039.1:0-8596 GCA_964498735.1 uncultured Gammaproteobacteria bacterium
GAGCAGGTGAATAAAGCAAAGAGTATTATTAGTCAAGCAGTAATCGGACTTATCGTACTGCTTATGGCATATAGTATTACAAGTTTTGTTATACCACGTGTTCTTCAAGGAACTGTTCAGCAAGATGCTACAACGCAATAGAATATATGCAAAATTTTAAAAAAATATTGTTTGCAATGGTGATAGCTGTAGTAATGATGTGTGGTGGTAATACAGTAGCCCATGCAGCAACCAGCACACAGCCGGACATAATGGGGCAATTAAATGCGGGATCACAAGCAGCGGGTTATGGAACGAGTGCGGTAGATCCACGTATTGCGATTGCTCAGGGGATCAAGTTGGTTCTTTCACTTCTCGGAACAATATTTGTCGTGCTCGTTTTTTATGCAGGATTTCTTATTTTTAGTTCAGCAGGAAATGAAGAAAACGTTGAAAAAGCAAAAAAAATAATAAGCTACGCTGTTATTGGATTGATAATTATTCTAACTGCATATAGTATTACTGCCTTTATAACAACCCGCATACTCGCAGAAACTATCGGACAATAGAAAAATATGAGAAAAATATTCAAGATAAAATCAATGTTGATAATAGTAACATTGCTCGCATGTTTTGGGTGTATCCCCCAAATCGTTAATGCAGCAGTGACTGTTCAGCCAGGTACATACGAGGGTTCAGACATGCAAACACAACTCAATGCCTTTGGTGGAGAAAATGGAGCAAAATTTGGGAATGCAACTGACCCACGTATCGTAGTTGCTCGCTTGATTAAGATTTCTCTGGGGATAGTAGGAACTCTTGCGTTTGCGTTGGCTGCCTATGCAGGATTCTTGATGTTGACTTCACAAGGTAATGAAGAAAAAATTGAAGTAGGTAAAAAAATAATGGTGTATTGTGTGACCGGAGTTGCTGTTATGTTGGGGGCGTATAGTATCGTATATTTTGTATATGTAGGCATCTTTAACAGCTTCGAAAACCCGATGACTCCAGGTTGCAGTGGGGGTGTATATGTAGTGCCAAATAATCCTGATTTGTATAATCCTGATCAACTTCAAGAAAATACGACACAAACCGGTTACCAGGGTAGTTCTATGGAGTGGCAATGTAATTAATGATTTCCTGTGCACTCGACCGCCCAACTGGGCGGTTTTTTTGCATAGTTGGTGAAAGATATTTTTGAACAAGTTGAACAACCTGGTTAAGATTTTTTGCATACGCACCGAAGTTGTTTTCAGTGAGATAATTGATATTAAACTCTTCTTGTCCAGGTATGGGGTTGATAGCCACAAGAGGAACTCCACTTACCACACATTCGGTTGTAGTTAGACCACCTGGTTTACTCACGACAACATTGGCGATAGACATGAGATTCGGTATATCATCAGTCCATCCCAATGGTTGGTAGGTAATATGGGAGGGGGGTGTTAATTTTGAAATAAGTTTGAACAACTTTTTATTTTTTCCTGCAATTGCAAAGATGGCTACCGGGTGATGGAGTTGTGAAAATAATGCTTTAATAGTTTTTGAAATTTTAATAAGACCTTCCCCTCCAGATAATATAAGTATTACGGGTAGTTGAGGAGAAAGACTATAACGTAATCGTACCTCTTCAAGGGAACGACGCTCGTAGAATCGGGGATCAATAGGAATGCCAAACTCGTGAACACGTGAAGCAGGGATAGAATAATCATTAATTAATTCTTGTCCCATAAGTTTGGTAGGTACAACATATCCATCCAGTCCCTTTACGATCATAATTGGATGTATGCCATAATCCGTAAGAACCAGAGTAATTGGAATATTTTTTTTCTGTTTCTTCATTGCATGCGTTAATATTTCTGCAGGTAAGAAATGTGTACAAATAATATGGTCTGGTGCAAACGCCTCGACTTCGTGTAAAAACTCAAATGAATTGAGCATCTTCAGATAATCAGTGAGTGCTCGATAAGCCTTAATAAAAGTTTTGTTATCACTCAGACGGAATAATGAGGACCATACGTGTGGCATATGGGAAACCAAAAAACCATATCCATGGATAGTTGTTCGTTTCAAAAGAGGAGTGATATATTCTGCAATATCAATATGGCGACAGATGAGTTGAGGGAAATCTGCTTCCGCAGTACGTATAAGGGCTTTTGCGGCTTGGATATGACCAGATCCAGCAGCAAGGGATATAATGAGGATCTTTTTTTTGTGAGCTGTCATAGTAAGGTTGAGTGCCTTTGTTCACTAGTATGTTTTATAGTATACCTGAGTTTGATAAACAAGAAAACGCCAGTAAGGCGTTTTCGATGTAGGGTGAGATCCTCTTAGGGGTGACTAACGGGAATTGAACCCGTGCTAGGAGAGCCACAATCTCCTGTGCTACCATTACACCATAGCCACCCCTAAATTGACCTCAGGTCAAATGTGGAAACGAGTATACGTTAAAATTAACCCTTTGTCAATCAGAAGTATAACATAAACCCGCCTTTTTGAGCGGGTGTATGTATAATATGAAAGATAAAATTTTTAATTCTTCTTTTCAAATGATCTGAGAACTTCAAGAGGTACGGCAAATATAATGGTATTTGATTGATCAGAGCTAACATCATTAATTGTACTTAATGTACGTAAATGGAGCGCTCCAGGGGCCTCAGAGAGTATCTTTGCTGCTTTGGCAATATTCTCAGCTGCAACCACTTCTCCGTCAGCTTTGATAATGACTGATCGTTTTTCACGTTCAGCTTCGGCTTGTTTTGCAATCACGCGTTGCATGTCTTCGGGCAGGGTAATATCTTTAAGCTCAACAGTTTCAACTTTGATTCCCCATACATCGGTTGCAGCATCGATTAATTCTTTAATCTTTTTCGCAGCTTCTTCACGATTGGCAAGTAATTGATCAAGTTCGAGCTGGCCAACTACGTTTCGCATAGTGGTCTGAGCAAGCTGGGATACGGCAAACCAGAAGTTTTCTACTTCAAGTATTGCTCGTGCAGCATCAGCTACTCGATAATAGATAACCGCATTAATTTTTGCTGAAACATTGTCCTTGGTAATAGCCTCTTGATAGGGAACATCGACTGCTTTGGTTCTAATATCGACTTTCTGCATGCTTTGAAAAACTGGAAATACCAGTCTCCAACCTGGCTCTACAATTTTGATAAATTTACCCAATTGAAATTTGACCCCACGCTGGTATTGGTTTACCTGGCGGATACTGATAAGTACAAGAAATACGACGATACCCACTAATTCGAACATATAAGTACTATAAGAATTATACGAGTAGTATTGCTTAATCATGGTATAAATGCAAGGGGGATAAAATAAAATCCGCCTAGATGGCGGGTTTTTCGTGGGTCCAGCAGGAATCGAACCTGCATAACCAGCTTAGAAGGCTGGTGTTCTATCCATTGAACTATGGGCCCGTATATGCTCGAAGAGTGTAATCTGAAATAGATTATTTGTCAATCATCTTTTCGTTTCTTGCCATGGAATTTTTTGTGTATATTAAGCAGTTCTTTGTCAGTAATATGCGTATAAATTTGGGTAGTGGTAATTGAAGCATGTCCGAGCATTGATTGCACACTTCGAATATCTGCTCCATTTTGCAAGAGGTCAGTTGCGTAGGAATGTCTGAGGGTGTGAGGAGTCACAGGTTTGGTAATCCCTGCCTCTTTCGCATGCTTCTGTACAATGCGCTGTACCGAACGTGTAGTAAGAGGGTCATCATGTCCATCTTTTGACTTATTTTTTGCTATTTCTTGTTTTTTGGTTCGTTTATCATGAGAAATAAAAAGATAGGGGTGGATATCGCTACGCAGATCGAGGTATTTTTTGAGCCAGTATTTCGCTTGCTCAGAAATAAAAACCACCCGGGTTTTGCGCCCTTTACCAGTAACACTGAATTCATCGCGTTTTAGATTAACATCATCTTTTTTAAGTTTTACAAGCTCAGATACACGAAGTCCGGTTGAAAATAATAGTTCTAGAATGGATTTATCTCTATATGCAATCAAAAGTGTCGGTCCGGCTGCAATTTTTTCTGCCTCAAGCTTTTTGACATTAATATTTTTGAGGGGTGCTTCAAGAATACGATTGAGATCACTCCCATCAAGAAATGATACTTCACGATCAGGCATCTTCATGAGCTCTATTTTTTCTGCAGGTAGGGTTTTTACATCTCGCTTGGCTAAATATTTAAGAAAGGTACGCAAAGCGATAAGATGGTAATTTTGAGTGTTCTTCTTAAGGGGTTCACCATGTACATCAACGAGTCGATTGAGCCACAATCGGAATTGCCGAACATCTTCGTAGGTAATATCTATGGGTTTTTTATTCTCTCCGAACCATTCTACAAAGCGTTTGAGATAAAAATCGTAGTTTTTGGTAGTTTTGTCGCTTCGATTCTTTTCAATTTCAAGATGCTCGAGGAAATCATTTTTGTATTGTGACAATGTGTTCATAAAAAACAAATAACAAGGAACAAAAGGCAAATTAAGATTTGTGAATAATAGACCAGAGTATTTTGCCTAGTTCTTCAGTGAGTAGAAGTAGTTTATCACGTGTATCGTGATTAAGATATCTCTGTTCATGGGCAAAATCTATCAGATAGCTTGTTTCCTTAAGTGAACCATATGAAATAATAAGAAACCTCCTGTATTCAGCTGGGCTTTGTCGAGCAAAACCTTCAATTATGTTGAGAATTATTGATAACACAGCTCGGCGTATCTGAGAAGTTATACCGTATGACTCATCTTTTGGAAAAGAGCGTGTAATAGTGTATATACTTTTTGCAAGTGAATCAGCTTTTATGTATAAAGGATTGGTTTTACTGATCATACAATTATCTATGATGGTATTTTTTGTCTTTTGTTCCTTGTTATTTGTTTTTTAGACGCAATAGTACACACATCATAACAAAATTAGTCATTTTTTTCTATAAATCAGTTTTTAATAGGTTGACAAAAGGTCTTTTTTGTGGTATAGTATATAACGTTGCAACATACAAATATACAAAAAACAAAAAAATAAACATATGCAACAAAAATATATGGCAACAGACGCCGTAAAGTCTGAGTTTTCTTTGGTATATTACTATCTAGCAGCAGGGATAATTATTGCTACCGCAGTATTTGTCTTTGTTCCTCGTCTTACGTTAAGGTAAAAAAGTGAAGCAGTCCACCCGGACTGCTTTTGTTACTCAAATTTTTATACTATAATTCATATATATTTAATAATCATCCAAACTATGTTACGAAAAATAGCAATAATAACAGTAATGGCACTTGCTCTAGGGCCGCTAAGCATTCCTCAGTTTGTACACGCTCAAACTGGCGATACCGTATCGGTCGAAAGTAGTTCATCTGCTACTGTAACTACAGATACGTCAGTAAGTAAGGATACAAGCTCCACTACCAGTGGAGAAGATGTTCCTACTTCTGGTTGGGGTCTGTTTTGGCTCGGAGTACGAGAGCGTTTTTCGCTCTTGACCACCTTTGATCCAGTGGCAAAAGCGCAAAAAGCACTTAATTTTGCTGAAGAACGTCAAAAAATAGCTGAAAAATTAAGTACAAAGACTGATGATCCAAAAATACAGGAGCGTCTCGATAAGATGCTCGAACGTGCACAGCAGCTGGAAGATAAAGCAGACTCAGTAAAAGATAAATTGCTCAATAACCCTGATGCACGAGCAAAACTTTTACTTAAAAACATTCTCGATTTTAAAGCAAACAAAGAAGAAATGTTTTCAAAACTTGAAGAAAAATTAACCCCAGACCAATTACAAAAACTTCAAACCCTAAAAGCTCAGGCAGAAGAAAAAGGCAAAGCGTTATTAAACGCATTAGAAAATTCGAATATTCCAGAGGATGTCAAAGCGCATCTCGAGGAAGTAAAAGCTCGTATTGAGGCACACCAAGCAGAAGTAAAACAATTTCAAGATGCGCAAAAAGCATTACTTGACCGCATTAAGTCGGGTGATGAATCTGCCAAAGAAGAACTAAAAACTCTTCGTGAGGATCGAGCGGACGAGATAAAATCAAATACTGAAGAAAGAAGAGAAGATCGACAGGAATTTAGACAGACTATTCGAACAAATACTTCGACTACGCGTCCAGTAATGCGCGTACTTGAGAAAAGAGAAGATCGACGAGAAGGTATGAATACAACAACACGTCCTGAATCACGACCTCAGGTACGTCCAATATTACCACTTCGTGAAAGACCAAATAACTAGAGAAAAAAGACTAGTTGAAAGCCAGTCTTTTTTTCGCTATGATTAGGTCCTATGAAAGAAAGCCTCTGTCTCATTCTCCCTAATATTCGGTCTGGTCACAATGTGGGTGCCATGTTTCGTACTGCCGACGCCTGTGGATTTGATAAAATCTATCTGGTAGGATATACGCCCGTGCCACCACACAAGCAAATCGATAAAGTTTCTCTCGGTGCAGAAAAAACAGTCCCCTGGGAACATGCAAAAAGTCTGGCGCGCGTAATTTTGAAACTACGTAAAGCAGGCTATACTATTGTATCTCTTGAGAAAACAACAGAAAGTAGAGAATTGAGTACACTAACCAAGAAAGCCCTTGGATCAAAAATAGCGTTAATCGTGGGAAACGAAGTAGAGGGGATTGATAAGAAAATTATCAAGAAAAGCGATATTGTGACACATATTCCTATGCGAGGGATGAAAGAGAGTCTCAATGTGTCGATCGCAGCTGGGATTGCGATGTATGAGATACGTGAATTTTCATCTAAGATATAAGCCAACACAATATTAAATATGAATCATCGAGTACAGTTCTTTAGATAAAATTACTAATTATTATGTCGACACATTCACCAATTTATTTCATTCGCTCTCTACCAGAGGGTATAGCACAGCACGAAGAAGTCAGTATTTCAATTAAAAGAATTTTGGAAGAAGCTGAAAAATTGGGAATTACATGGGAAATATTACCTGACACTGACACGATTCGGCTAACTCATAAAGACAACGTGCAAATTTTTAGAGACCGTGTTCCAAGTACGACAACCTATATTGCAGATCAGATCTGCTACGACAAGCAATTATGTAAAATAATTCTCAAAAAAGCGGGATTGGAAGTCATACCGGGATTTTTTATTTGTAGAGAGGATACAGATGTATGGATTAGATCCATGTGGGATGCTCTACAAAAACCAGTAGTATTAAAGCCAAACAAAGGTTCTCGGGGTAAGGGTGTAATAATGAATATTACTGATTTTTCTGAATGCCTTGAGAATATCCATAAATATTTTAAATCACCGCTATATACAGGTGGACTAATTTTGGAAGAAATGTTCGTAGGTACAGAGTATCGAATTATCGCCACACCAGAAAAAGTAGTGGCTGTAATGGAGAGAATTCCGGCACATGTTATTGGTGATGGGGAGCATACGATCGAACAACTGATTGAAATTGAGAATAAAAATCCCATGCGTAATATTTCTCACATAATTTACCCGCTTCTTGCGCTAAACGACACATCATACAAACTTCTTGCTGAGCAAAAATTAAACTCTAAGTCAGTACCTGAAAAAGGACAACATGTAGCACTTCAAATCATTTCTAATATCATGGCCGGGGGAGTGGCGATAGATCGCACAGATGAAATACATGAGTCCGTCAAAAGAATTGCAGTAGAAGCAGTCCGAGCAATTCCAGGTCTTAGCTGGACAGGCATTGATTTTATAACTAAAGATATTTACGGACCTCAATCAAAAGGTAGTTATGCGATTATTGAAATGAATTCTGCTCCTGAATTTGATATGCATGATATGCCAATGCAAGGTAAACCAAGAGATGTGACCAAGGAGTTTTTGTTTTTAATGTTTCCCGAGCTACGTTAGTAGTGAATAAAAAATCGGCAAACGCCGATTTTTAGAGATCCATGAATACTTGTGCTAATTTTTCCTTGAGTTTCTTAAAAATTGGATCGTCTGAATTAGGTAGAAGACCAAGCTCTGTGTTCATTTCAATAATTTTGGGCCCTTGAGTAGTCATACCAAAATCAATGCCATAAAATCGATGAGGAATATTTGAAAATGATTGATCGATAGTTCGAAAAATGTCGATAATTTTAGAGGGGAGTTTCTCTATATCTACCATAGCAAATGTACCGCCTTTTGAAACATTGGCAAGCAGACTTCCGGTGGGCGGTGTACGAACATATGAGTATAAAATCTCTCCATCAAAAATAGCAATGCGTAAATCATGGGTACCCTCAATAATATCAGGAATTCCATTGGAGGTATCGAGAAATTCTGAGACTACTGCAGGGAAGACAAGCTCTGCTCCGTATTTTTCAAAATATTCTTTTTTTTCAATTTTTACTCCGAAACCTTCAGAACCAGTATATGGCTTGAAGACAATAAACTCGGTCGTGATTTGTGGTAGCACAGAATGTAGCTGTACAGAATCGGTGACGAAGAATGTCACTGGACAAAATTGAGGAAATGTATCATACATCAACCATTTGTTATTGCAGACTTTACTTATAGTAGGATGGTTGAATACAGGAACTGTGTTGTCAGAAACAAATCTACCTTTATCGAAAATTACATCCGCAACTACCACACCAGTGTCCCTAAG
>CAZCHJ010000040.1:0-8508 GCA_964498735.1 uncultured Gammaproteobacteria bacterium
ATTGGTAATACTTCGTGGATGATTCCATTTTCTCTACTTGAAAAAACTGCTTGTAATTCCAAAGAAATAACTATTGTCGGGCACGATGTGAAACAATTTGTAAAACTCTACATGCATCAGGGAATTGAATTCAAGGCACAATTATTCGATGTCATGATTGCTTCATATCTCCTCAATTCGAGTACTCGTGCACACGATATGGAATCAATTGCGATTCGAGAATTGGGAATTGAATTACCCAACACTGACCAATCATCGCTTTTTGGAATCGATCCAAGACTGATCGCAACAGAACTCACTGCAATGCTTAAAGTAAAAGAAAAATATGAACGTGAATTGTCTGGTGAAGCAGACAAGGGGTTATTTGAAGAAGTTGAGATGGCATTGATTCCGGTACTTGCACATATGGAGCTTGCTGGAGTTGCAATTGATGTTCCACTCTTGGGACATTTGTCAGAAAAAATTGCAAAAATAATTAAAGAGCTAGAACAGAAAATCTGGAAAGAAGCAGGGAAAGAATTTAATGTATCATCTTCAACTCAATTGCGTGATATTTTATTTGAAACACTCGAACTTCCAACTGACACAATCAAGAAAGGGAAAACTGGATATTCAACAGCGGCGAGTGAACTTGAAAAATTACGTGAAATGCATCCCATTATCCCTTTTATTGAAGAATATCGTGAAGTTGAAAAACTTCGAAATACCTATATTGATGTATTGCCAACACTTATCAATCAAAAAACAGGGAGAATTCATACCACCTTCAATCAAGCGATTGCAGCAACTGGACGACTCTCAAGTATTGATCCGAATTTGCAAAACATTCCGATCCGAACTGAGTTGGGAAAAGATGTACGAAAGGCATTTATTGCTGAGCCTGGAAATAAATTAATTTCGGCTGACTATTCTCAGATCGAACTTCGTATTGTTGCCTCTCTTGCTGAAGATGAACATATGATTGAGATTTTTAAGAAGGGTGAGGATATTCATACGGCAACCGCGGCTGCAATCAATGGTGTCCCTCTTGATAAGGTTACCAAAGACATGCGCCGAGCTGCGAAAGAAGTGAATTTTGGTATTCTCTATGGCATGGGTGCATTTGGTCTTGCGTCCCGAACAGGAATTAGCCAGTTTGAGGCAAAGGAATTTATTGCAAAATACTTCAAGACATTCGCGCGAGTAAAGGCCTATATGGACGAAACTCTGGTGCGAGCAAAAGAGACTGGATATGTAGAAACCTTATTCGGAAGAAAGCGGTATGTACCAGAATTACAATCGCCTAATAGACAGATTCAAGCAGCCGGTGAACGTATGGCGATTAATATGCCGATTCAAGGAACTGCAGCTGATCTCATGAAGATGGCAATGATTGCAGTATATAGAGCTCTCAAAAAAGAAAATTTACTTAGTGTTCACACTCGCATGACACTACAAATTCATGATGAATTGGTTCTTGAAGTTGAAGAAAAATATGCAAAACAAGTTGCGGAGATTGTAAAAACTGAAATGCAACAGGTTACAAAACTCAGAGTTCCAATTGAGGTGGGCGTTGAAATCGGAGATCGATGGGGAGAGATGAAGTAAAGTAAAAATCCAAAAGGAAAAAGTTAAAAGAAGAATTCAAATTCATAATACAAAAATACACGCGATTAACTCTCGTGTATTTTCTTTTGTCTTTTGACTTTTTCACTTTTACTTTATTTAAATGAAAAGGCCAGGGTACATGAAAGCGCGTTCGCGCCGTCAATGTCCCTGGCAAGAAGGTCAGGCAGCCGATTGATACTTCTGGACAATATCCCTGAAGAACTTTTGTCCAGTCGTGTCTCCGACTTCGACCACTTCGACCGCGAGCCCTCGAAGCTCGCTCTTCTCCTGCACTCGATTTTCCAGGTCGAGCTCTTTGAAGTTGGTCACCATCTTGACCCCCTTCCGAGTGCCCCGTCTTGCGACGATCCAGTCGAGAAGGAAACGTGCGTCCGATCTGGTGCACCATTCTCCCACTTCGGCGATGAGGACGTAGACCACGTCTGCGGTAGTCACATCACTTGAGTGGATAGTACGATACAGTGAAGCACGAACTTCGTCGTCACTCCACGGATTTCGTATGTTCCCACTGAGAGAGTTAACCACCAGCTTATGATCTTCCCCTTTGGTGAAGACTCTCCTGCCAGCCGGTACCTCCGGCACAGGTCCGAACGTTACAATCATCTCAAACACATAAGTCACCTTTCTTGCGTCTACATCAGGAAAGCACATGCTCGTCCGGGATTATGCTCCCCCGAACGTAATCCCATATCCTGTCGCGATACGCAAGTCTATGCCCGCTCCTCCTTTACTAGCGGACTGTAAATTGACTATAACACATGTAAGGTAAAAGGTTAAAAGGAAAAAGAAAATACACGAGAGTTAATCGCGTGTATTTTTGTATTATGAGTTTGAATTCTTCTTTTTACTTTTGTCTTTTTTCGATATGTATGAAATGTCCAAATCCGAGACTATGAATTGTCCAATCAAATATAATTCTAAATTTTCGTAAAATTCCCGGCATATACAAAACATATACTGTTCGCCGTATCCACCATGCTACCCAACCATATAACGTGATACCTTCAATTATAGCAACTCCATACCAATCTCCCACTGGCATTAAATGTCCTTTTGATTTGAATACAAAAGGTTGCGTCTTTTTGCTAGAAAGAATATTTGCAATATGTTGACCCACATATTTTCCTTCTGCATGAGCAACTTCCGCGAGCTGCGGATAGGGAGTCTGGTTAGAGCTAGTATGAGCACATGAGATATCTCCAATTGCATAGCAGGTTTCATCTCCTTTGATTCGAAGATACTCATCGACCATTATCCTTCCTCTCTCGCATCTATCTCCTTCTACAAAATCAGCACCAATGTTGGCAAATCCTGCAGCCCATACGGTGAGATCACTTTCTAATTTTTCTCCAGTACTTAATGTAATAGAGGTTTCTTCTACTTTTTTTACCGATGATCCAAATATAAATTCAGCTCCCATCTTTTCCAGACGACGTTGCACGTTTTTTTGTACCACCGGTTTCATCATGGACAAGACTGAATTATTAGGATCAATAATTCTTAATCTTATTTTTTTATGTGGATATAATTTTTTCAAATCACCGTTTTTGAGCGTGCCATACTGTCCAGCAATTTCTATACCCACATATCCTGCACCGACGATTGTAATGATAAATTCTCCTGATTCACAATTTTCTAGACGCTCTACCAAGCTATATTTGAGAAAAAGTGCATCTTGTAAATTTCGTACTCGATGTGCATATTCTTCGACGCCCGGAACGCCAAACGTGTTCACTACACTACCAAGTGCAATAACACAGTAGGAGTAAGAAATTATTCCTGATGACGTGTGGACTTGTTTTTTGACTTGGTCAACTTTTTGCACGGTTGCTTTGATAAATGAATGGGGTGTCCCATAGACCAATTCTCGAAGTGGTATAGAGGCATGAGTCGACTCTACTGAACCAGTCGCCACCTCATGTAACAAAGGAACAAAGGTGAAGTAATTATTCTGGTCGACAATGGTAATATGTGCTCTGATGCCTCGTCTTTTAGTGAGCGCGCTGAGAGTACGAAATACCTCATACCCCCCTATCCCAGCTCCCAAAATAAGAATATCTGTTTTAAATGATTCGGTCATATAGTAAGACTAAAATATTGTTCGGTAGTATAACAGTATACTCAATACCTTGACCAGTATTATACTCTTCTTTAGATAAAATTCGCCCATTTCTGAGCGAATTTTATCTATTAATATTCTACGAGAGGGTGTTTTATTTCTTTTCTTCTTTATGATCATCACCACATTCACATCCACCACCACAACAATCTTTATTATCTTCAGTATGACCGTGTCCATCGTGCCCGACCTCACAACTACCTCCACAACATTCATTTTTCCCTCTCATCAAAGACAATTTTCCTGCACCAGTGGTATATAATGCGATGACTGCTCCAAGAAGAACAATTGGTAATTCGGCTGCTTTGTATGGCATTTTTGTGTGCACCGTGATAAGAGCGACCACCATATCAATAGCGAGAAGAATAGTGACCACGTTTGTAAACAGCCCAAGAATAATTGCAATACCTCCTACAAATTCAACCAGTGCGACTAGCCACGCCCAAAACATTGGTACTGGCAACCCAATTCCCGCCATCATTCCTACAACCCCTTCCATTCCTTGTAACTTTGTCCATCCGTGATAGATGAATACTGCACCTACCGCCAAACGCAATACCAAAAGTCCCCATTTTACACACTTATCTGAAGAATGCTTGCACATACTCTACTTATTTAAATAAATAAAAAGTTGAACTCCAGTGTATCTTAAATTTTATTTTTATTCAAGACGCCCCATTACTTTGTGGAAACTAGTTTACTTAGTTTCTTATTAATCTCCTGTAATTCTTTCTGCACTTCTTCGATTTCACGTTCTGCTTTTCGATTAATGGCAAAATCATATTTTGCCTGGATTCTGTCACGTTCTGCTTGACGATTCTGACTCATCATAATAATCGGTGCCTGCATTGCAGCAAGACAGGACAATGCTAAATTTAATAGAATAAACGGATATGCATCCCATCGTACCCACCATGCAAGTACATTCACACTAATCCACAACATGAGAAATATAGAGAAGCTGATAATGAATGTCCAGCTCCCCAAAAATTTGGTCATTTTATCAGCCGAACGTTCGCCAAAAGTTAGTTTTCTTTTCTTTAATAGTTCATGATGACGGGAGATATCATCACGTTCTTCGATTAAATTCATATGTTTTTAAAATTAGTATGATTAGTATATCATGTCTGAGAAGGATTGAGTAAGAAATAAAAACCAGGTACAATGCTTCATACTATCTATCACTAGATATATGTTACACGAGACGATTAAACACTATGCTGATTTTCCTCTACGGCAAAGACACCTTTCGAAGCCGTGAACGACTACACAAACTAATAGACAAATTCAAATCTGACCGAGATCCTTCTGGATATAATGTGGTCCGCCTTGATGCACTCGTAGAAAGACCGGGCACTATCCTAACCGAACTATACAATTCTCCATTTCTCGCAGAAAAGAGAATGGTTGTGATAGAACATGCAGTTGAGTCAAAGCATTCTGAACTTCACGAAAAAATTGAAGCAATCACTCTTGATGAAACCACACTCCCCGCGACAACGATTTGCATACTATACGAAAAAACCGATACATATAAAGCAAAAGTACAGAAAGATCTATTAAAAAAACTAGAAAAAACCAAATTTGCCCAGCATTTTGATGTTCTGGAGGGGGTTGGTCTAAAAAAATGGATTGTCGAATATGCCACAGAAAATAAACTAACACTTGAAAACAGCGCACTTGATTTTATCGCAACTCACTCCAAAGGAGATACTTGGTTTATTCATTCATTGATCAAACAACTAACAGCATATTGCAATGGCACATCGTGTACTATTGAGATAACTCGTCTTTTCCTCAACGAGACAACTGACGATAATATTTTTAATCTCATTGATGCTATTGTTGCCAAAAAACCTGAGAAGGTCTATCGCATGATCCGGGAACAATATGAAGGCGGACAGGAAGCACAGTATATTTTTGCCATGCTTGTGAGACAATTTCGAATTATGCTTGAACTTAAAGATCTGTTGATCTCTAATCCTGCGGCCGCACCCGATACAATAGCAAAAATGCTGGGCCTACATCCTTTTGTGGTAAAAAAGACAATTCCATTACTTCGGCAATATAGTCTTGAGACTCTCAAAAATATTTATCAAGAATTACTTTCAATCGACATTGCAACAAAAACCGGCAAAGGTTCTATGCCGGTCTTGATTGATATGTTGGTCGGGAAGATTTGTGTAGCGTAAATTACGTTTTTTTATTTGCAAACTCCTCGATTAGTTGACGGATACGATTGATGCAATCCATAAATCGTTCTGGATTATCTTCTCCAAATTTTGGTAGTAGCAGTGTAAGCGAAGCATATTCGAGGAGTTGATTGCGGGAATTTACCGCATACTCAGGATATAACTCCGAAAGGGAGCGCATATTAGAGTGTAATGCTCGAGCAAACTTCATTTCTTCTTCTGAAATCTCAATTTTTGCTTGTGGCCCAATTACTCGATCGGCTGACTCTACCGATTGATTCCGTACTTCTTTTACATACCGCAACACTTTTGAAAATAGTGATCGGGAGTCAGCTTCTTTTAATTTGGTATCAAATAAATTTTTCAACCCTTCTTGTGAATCGAGGAGATTTTTGATCTCTTCATAAGAAATTATTTCGTATCCAGTACTTATTTCTTGCGTCTCCATTTCACCTTCTCCGGCATTTATTGCAAGTGATGGCCTCTCAGTGTGTTGTTGGGTTGTTCGTACAATGCGCCTTACAATTTCTTCATCATTAACCTGCGCAGGTACCACCAGTAATGCACCGAACTCGTCACCACTAAAATGGGCTCCGGTATCTTCAGGTCGTAATGCTTCCTGCAAAGAATCTATGATCGATTCTTCGACTGAACTGCCGAGCGCACCTCCAAAAGATTCCAGCACTTTGTCCCCAGCAACGTGTCCACGTCGATCATTAAATATTTTAAAATTATCAAGGTCGTAGGCAATAGTAATAATCTTTTCACCTTTTTTTAATGTCTTTGCAGCTTCTATAAAAACCTGGTCTCGTAATTCTTCTTTATTGGGCATGTCGGGGTTCACTCGTTTCAGCGCTTGTTCAATGTAACTTTTGAGGCTGCCTATTTTTTCGATTCTTACCTCTCTTTGTTCACTTTCACCTATTCTCTTCTCCTCTATATCATTATTTTCAGTCGTATTGGTTTGAAGTGTTCTGAGTGCCCGATCAACTGATTTGTAAAAATATCTCTTCCAACGTTCTTTTGTTTGGGGGCTGATTTTTCGACCACTTTCAGTAATTTTCTGGTCAATAATACCATCAATATGCGCCTCTACTTTTTCAGGATTATTAAAATCGATATTATAGCTACCAGTTTTTACCTCGGATCGAGCTACTTGCCCTCGATCTCGAGGCATTCCAGGCATTCCTCCTTCAGGGTTTTTTGGCATAGGTGTTCAAAATAAAAACTCTATACTTTTTTAGTATAGAGTTTAGTATATGTGCTTTACGCTTTCTTTACAAGTTTGTTTGCTTTCATGGTCATGCGTGAGAGGTATCGTGATGCAGCGTTCTGTTTCAATACACCTTTTTTTACCGCTTTATCAAGTTTCTTCTGTGCAAATTTGATCTTCTCAAGTACATCTTTTTCACCTTTTTCTACTGCGGTTCGAGCTTTTTTCAAAGCTTCTTTATATGCGCGTTTGAAAACAAGGTTTTCAGCTTCGCGTCTTTTTGATTGGCGAAGAGCTTTCTTCGCGTTTCGTAAAATTGGCATAATTAATTACTAATTCTTCGGATTTGGTAAATAAACTGTGAGAGTAGGAAAAGTATAGCTCAACCAAGCCTAATTGTCAAGCTGTGGCTTATCAAGCATATCAGGCACAATTGCCTTCTCAGTAGCGCCCGTTATTCTCACCACATCTTTATCGATTTTACCCAGTTCCTTATACGCTGTATTAAAATGGTTAACGGTCGTCGACATACTACTCCCCAGCTTCTTCATATATTCATCATAGGCATTGATATGCTTCCCCAGCATTTCCACATTCTTTCGAAT
The DNA here is from genome assembly GCA_964498735.1 of uncultured Gammaproteobacteria bacterium. Taxonomy (GTDB): domain Bacteria; phylum Patescibacteriota; class Patescibacteriia; order Magasanikbacterales; family UBA922; genus UBA922. The sequence continues at coordinate 7,738 of CAZCHJ010000040.1, forward strand.
CATCTTGGCACCTTCCTCAATCTTCAATGCCCGGAGACCGAAGAGTACAGTCTGGAGATACGCAGAGAATGTAGTCGGTGACACAATCACGACCTTCTTCTCATTAAACGCATAATCGATCAGACTTCGAGTGTTCACTTTTACTGCACCGACTTCATTCACTAGAAGATCATAATAAATTGCTTCAGATGGAATATACATGAATGCAAATTCAAGCGTACCTTCGTCTGGTTTGATATATTTACTCGTCTCATCAATTCTTTTTTTCAAATCATTTTTAAATTCCTTTTCGAGCTGTTCTCTCTGCGGCCCCTCTGGTTCATGAATCAACCGTTCATAATTATCGAGTGAAAATTTTGAATCTACTGGAATAATTCCCTCTTTGGTGAATATAGCAACATCGACAATGTCTCCGTTATTAAAATGATATTGGGTTTTAAAATCATTCGGTGACAAAATATTTTCGAGCAATAATTGTAATCCTACTTCGCCAAGATTGCCTCGCTGCTTTTGATGTTTTAATACTTTTTCAAGATTACTCAATTGTTCTGAAAATCCGATTACTTGTTGATTGGTCTTATCAAGACTCGTAAGTTTCTCTGTAATATCGGTAATAATCTTTGAGCTTTGTGCAAATTGTGTTTGGAGTGTGTGATGCATGTGCTGCTGACCTTCACCCACAATTTTATACGTTTCAGAAATTTTATTATCCATAGTTTTCTGCATGTCTTGCAATTGTTGTTGCAGCATGAGAAACACTCCTTTTTCTTC
>CAZCHJ010000041.1:0-1899 GCA_964498735.1 uncultured Gammaproteobacteria bacterium
GACCGCGCGCTCAAGCTCCGCGACGCCTTCCTCGAGCTGGCCGACCGGGCCAGCACCGTGGCCGTGCTCGTGCGCGGCCATGGGCTGCTCTTCTACCGCGCGATCGGCACCGTCGACGAGCGCATCGCCGGCGACTCGGAGAGCATCATCCTGGACGTGACGTTTACGCCCCTGCGCCTGGAGTCACTCCAGGCCGTTCCGGTCTCCCAGGACGCGGACCTCCTGGCCCTGGGGTCACAGATCGTCGCCGGCGGCACCCTCTAGCGGCCCTAGAAGGGGCCCTCCTCCTCCTGCCGCCCCCCGATCGAGGGGGTGGCGGTGCCGGACGGGTGGACGGCGCTCCACGACGCGGGCCCGCCCAGGTGCGCCGCGGCCAGCGCGTGGACGGCGTCGAGGTCGAGGTCGGTGAGGCGCCACCCGTGCCCTGACTTCAGGCGCTTGATCACGCGGGCCATGTACGCGACCGGGCCCGTGCAGGCGAAGATGCCCGGCCAGTGGGGGCGGTAGTACCCGCCGCGCGCGTCCTCCCAACCCGGGCCGTAGGACACCAGCCCCTCGGCCGGCGACCAGGTCACGGCGTTGGCGGTGCTGTCGAAGTAGGCGGCGCACTGCCCGGCCGTGGTCTGCCCGGCCGCGAGCACGATCGCCTGCACCGGGATCGCGCCCTCGCGCTCCCAGGTATCCACGCGGGCGACGCCGGGGAAGTCCCGCGCGCTGCTGCGGGCGGGCGGCAGCCCCTCCACGAACGCCGCCCAGGCGGACGTCTGCGCCGCCTCCCAGGTCACGTGGATGTCGATGTCGCGCGGCCGCGCGATGGCCACGCGGAGCACGTCCCGGACGGCTCCGCCGACGATCACCCCGCCGAAGTTTGCGATCAACCGGTTGACCACCGGGTCCCCCAGGTACCCGGCGAAGGCCTTCGCCTGCGAGGTGTAGAAGGGCGGGCGCTGCATACCCATGTTGTCCCGGAGGGACTGCAGCGCCGTGCGCACGTCCGCGGCGAGGCGGTGTTCGGGCCAGGTATGGTCGAAGGGCGCGGGCGCGGTGAAGTCGCGGGCGTCGGCGCCTGCCTCGAGAATGGCGGTGATCACTCGCTGGTGTTGTTTGTCGTACATCGTCCGCGCACCATAAGGCCGCCGCCGCCGCCCGCAAGGCCACGGCTTTTGTTGCGCCGCTTGCGCTCGTCGGCGGAGGCCCCACGGTAGCGGGGTGCGACCCTGGCCCGAACACCGCCTCGCCTACCTCCGCCTCCTCGCCGGCCTAGCGCCGGGCACCGTGATCCGCGTGGCGGGGGGCGACCCGGGCGACCGGGCCAGCCAGGGCCACAGCGCCGCGTGGGCGGTGCTCCGGGCGACCGTGGTCGGGGCCGTGGCGTGGACGAAGGGGCAGGTCAAGGCGGGCCCGCGGCTCGCCGACGTCGCCCTGGAGGAGGTCGGGAGCGTGGCCTGGCGCGACGGCGCCGCCGCCCAGCGCGCCCACGCCTTCGCCGTCGGGGGCGGCTTCGCGCTGGTCACCGAAGACCAGGTGTGGGGCTTCGCCCGCCGGGCCGCCGACGGCGCCGACGACGGCGAGGACGACCGCGGCGCCGGGGGGCGCTTTCGCTCGCTCAAGGGCCTGGCGCAGGCGTCGGGCGCGCTGGCCGGCGGTGCGCAGGCGGGCGGGTGCGCCCACGTCTACGTCGCCCAGGCCGCGACGTGGAAGGCGTGCCTCGGCCGCCACACCAGCGGCCAAGATCAAAAGCGCGCGCGCGACGCGTCCCAGACCCTCATGGCGGCGCTGGGCGCGCCGGCCCGTATCAAGGGGCGCATGGCCCGCCACGACTACGCCGCCGCCGTGGCCCTGGCCGTCGTCGGCCTGGGCGTGGTGTCGTTCCGCGACCAGGTGCAGGCCCCCGAGGGC
>CAZCHJ010000041.1:1999-8216 GCA_964498735.1 uncultured Gammaproteobacteria bacterium
CGTCGCAGCTCGACAGTGGCTGGGGCGTTGTTTAGCCCTTGGCGAAGGCCTCGGCGGCCGTCACGGCCTTGGCCCCCCAGGCCCCCGCGTCGGCCAGGCAGGCCAGCACCTCGGCCGTGCCGTCGGCCGTGTCGGGCCAGCACTGGACGGGCGGTCGCTCGATCGTGATCTTCTCTTCCCCGGCCTTTGTCGAGGACACGACCACCCCGCGCAGCGCGTGGACCAGGGCGGCTTCGCGGGCCTCGTCGGTGAGCTTGGGCCACAGGTCCGGGTCGATCGTCACGGTGAGCGCGTAGCGCCCGCGGAACAGCTCCCGCAGGGCCGGCGAGATCTTGCGCACCTGCGCCACCTTCCACGCCGGCGGAGTGGGCGGGGGTGCCGGGGGGCGCTCGTCCTCGTCGTCTTCGGCGTCGGCGGGCGGCGCCTCGGCCTTGGCCTTGGGCGCTCCCAGCGGGAGCACGGCCACCCGGCCCACTAGGGCCGCGGCCTGGACCAGGCGAGGGTCCTCGCGTAGGAGGCGGTCGACCTCGGCGGTGAGGTCGAGGTCGGGGGCGGGAGTGACGGGGGCGACGGTCTCCATGCCGTCAATATGGCCCCCGCCGACCTCCAGTCAAGCGCTAGGCGCTGTACAGGTGCACGACCACCCCCTCGGCGCTGCCCAGGAGGTCGACCACCCACCTGTGGAAGGCGTGGATCCGCTCGGCCGCCGCCGCCGAGCCGAGGGCCGGGGGCAGGAGCAGGCAGTAGCCCCCCTCGGAGCCCGGGCACTCCACGGCCGGCCCGACGACCTCGCCGTCGAGGCCGTAGAGGATGCGGGCGCTGGAGAGCGCGTGCTGGACGCTGTACGCGCGATCCGACTCGGCGAAGGTGAGGAGGACGAAGGTGGACTGTGTGGTCGGGTGTTTTGCGGTGGTAGCCAGCATGAGCGTACTTTACCGCCACACGCGGCCCGTGTCGAGGGCTTTTTACACTTTTCGCAGGCGCTCGGTTAGGATGGCCCCGGACGCCCGCAGGGTCACCCCTGGCATGAGCCACGAGGCCGGGGCCACCATGCGCGCGCGCAGGTCGGCCAGGGCATCCTTGGCCCGGTCCTGGGGCACGCGCATCACGATTTCATCGTGCACCAGGTGCACCAGGTGCGCCCCCACCAGGGGCCCGTCGCCCTCTAGGCCCGCGGTCGCCCGCCACACCGACGTCGCCGCTTCCTTCAGGATCTTCGCGCAAAGCCCCTGGAACAGGACGTTAGCGGCCTGGGTGTAGCGGCGGCCCCCCAGGTGCAGCCCGGACCCCGGCACCCGCATCGAGATCCCCGTGCCGGCCTTCTGCCCGCGGGCGTCCATCCCGCCGATGAACCCGAAATAGGGGTCGGTCTCCCACATGGCCTTCCATGAGGCTTGCAGCTCCCGCGCCTCCGCCAGGGTAAACAGCAGGCCCTGCTTGGCCTGCGCGCGGATGAAGCCCCGGGGGCCCATGCCCCCCGCGAACCCGAAGTTGCCCGCCTTGGCGCGCTGACGTGCGTCCAGGAGCGCGAGCGCGAACGTCCACGGCAGGTCGGGCCGCGCGGCCTTGGCCGCCGCCTTGTCGCCCTCGACCGCCTCTAGCGCCTTTTCGACCTCGCCCCGCAGCGCCTTGGCCGTGGCGTAGGACCACCCCTCGGGGTTGCGGAGCAGCCGCAGGCCCAGGAGCAGGTGCGGGTCCTGACCCCCATTGATCGCCAGCGTGAGCGGCCCCGCCATGGAGCCGTCCGGGACGCCCGCGGCGCGCTCGGCGATCCGGTCGCGCAGGTAGGACCACGCCGCCATCTCCATCGCCGTGTAGTCCGCGATCACGAACGCCCACCCCTCGCCCGGCCACAGGCACTCGCGGATCCCGCCCGTCCGCGGCAGGTTTTGCGGCACACGACGCTCACCGCCCTTGGCGCTGATTCTCCCGGTGTCCATGAGCGGGAGATAGTCCGGGTTCGCGCGGTTGAAGGCCGCCAGGCCCGCGGCCACCCCGCCCAGCGTGTGCGCCTTGACCTGGACGTTGTGGGCGAGCACCGACGCCGACGCCGACGCCTCCAGGGCCGCCCGCAGGCGGGCCGGCTCCCACCCCAGCGCCGCCACGGGGTCTTCGACGATCGCGGCCGCGTCGTCGCCCCGCGGCCCGAGCACGTAGCGCACGCTCTTGCCCGACCCGCTGATATAGGCGCGCGCCTCCTCGGGCCACGACTCCAGCGGCGCACCCTCGAGCTGGGGGAACTTCTTTCGGCCGGTCTCGGTGAGGTCGGGCGGCACGTCGGGCCGCGCCTCATAGAGCGCCCGCACCTCGGCCGCGATCGCGCTCTTACGCACGTGCGGGCCCTTGCGGTCGTGGTAGATGATCCCGCGCTCCTCTAGGTAGGCCCGGGCCACGTCCTCGACCACGCGGTAGCGCCCGCACAGCGCACCCGCCCATGCTTGATCCACGGGGATCCCTGGGCCGCGCGCGATGCACTCCAGCACCCACGCGTACTCCGCGCGGTCCGCTTCATGGGCGAAGGCCAGGCCCCCGGTGCCTTCGGTGAGGCGATCCCACCATCGGAGCCGGGGATAGTCGTAGGGGGCCCGGCTGGGGCGTCGGCATTGTTGCAGCCACAGGCCCAGCGTCCAAGCGCTATCGCCGCGCGCGTAGGCGGCCGCCTCCTCGGGCCACTCCTCGGGGGGCAGGTCGACCAGCTCGCCGTAGCGCAGGCGCCAGCTATCCGGCCCCTTGTCGGCCTCGAGGTCCACCCCGCAGCGCCGCCACGCGATCGCCTCCATGGTCGCGCGCGCCTTGCGCTTGGACAGACCCTTCGCCACCGACTTGGCGCCGCCGGTGTAGGGGTCCCACCCCCCCGCCCCCTCAGACCACCGGGCCTTGCTCCACACCAGGTAGCCGCGGCCCGCCTGGCGCTCGCTCCCGTCGTCCTCGTCGTCGCCCAGGGTCGACACCCACCGGGCCTTCCCCGGGCGCGCCAGGGCCTCGAGCAGCTCGCGGAGCATCACGTCCCCCACGCGCCGGCAGCGGTAGGCCTCGGCCGCCGCCGCTTCTAGGCCGTAGGCCGTGGCGGTGACGCGCATGTCGATCGCCGTGTTCAGGCCCACGATCAGCGTGCCGGGATCGGCCATGGCGTCGGCCATGGCAAGCCCGCCGGCCGGGTCCTGGCGCACCCACAGGTGCGGACCGTCGACGGCCCCCATCTCTAGGTCCAGGTAGGTGCCCGACACACACGCCAAGCGCGACCAGTCAGCCGCGTCAAACTCAGTATCGAAGGCGAACACGCGCCGCAGCCCTCGGGCCCGCGCGGCCGCGCCGACCGTGTCCGCCACCTCGGCGTAGAGGGCGGCCAGGGCGCGGGCGTCGGGGGCGTCTGCCATGCCCCACAGCGTAAGGGCGGCCCGGCCTCACCGCAAGTCGTCGGCCGGCACCTCCATACCCGTCAGGCCCGGTGACGACGTAGGAGGCGACCTGCCCGAGCATGCTCTGGACGCGCTGGAGCGCTTCCCGGTGGCTCACCGCCCACACCCGCACGCGGCGGCGCTGCGCGGCCTGGATCCGGCGGTACTGGCGCGGGTGGACGATCAACGGTCGACGCTTGGACATGGCGGTACCTTACAGCGGCGGCCCGTGTCAAGCCAAAAAGGGCCGGGCCCGACCCCTGCAGCGCAGAGATCGGGCCCGGGTGGGGGTTGTCGCAGTCGCCAGATCAGCGGGGGGCGTAGATGTTCAGGCCGCCCGCCCACCGGGAGACCTGGCACGGGATCTCGACCTTGTCGTCGACGAGCTTGACGAAGGCCCCGCCGTTCCACGCGGTGACGACGTCGCGGGGCGACGGCCGGTGCTCGAGGCCGACGTGGTCCCCGAACAGCTTGACGAAGCCGTTGTTCGAGCGGTTGTCCCGGTCGGTGAGGGCCGTCCCCTTGGCCGGGCGGATGGTGTACCACATGTCGGTGGGCTGGCCGGTGATCGGCTCGCTCCGGCCCTCGACCGCCAGCGAGCACTCGAGCTTGATCGAGAGCTTGCCCTCGTTGTCGTTGCGGCCCTTGACGAAGTGGAGCCCGGTGACCGTGAGGATCCCCTCGTCGGGGGACTTGCTGTCCTCGGAGATCCCGTGGAAGGGGTCGAGGCCGTCCAGCTCGTCGTCGGTGAGGTTGATCGTGTCGATTTCGTTCGCCATGGTCGGATTGCCTTGCTGCCCCCGCGGGGGCCTTGTGTGCCCGGGGTCCTCCCGGGGACGTTGTCTAGGTAGTGGCCTTCAGAGCATCGAAGGCCCGCGCTCGGCGGAGATTGTAGATCGTCTCGGCGAAGTTGGCAAGGTCTGCCTTCGCCAGGAAGGTCTCGGCGGCCTTGACCTCCTCCGGCGTGTCGATCCGCGCCTTGCACTGCGGGTGCTGCGCCTGCGTATAGCACGCATAAAACCCGCCCTTGGGGGGGTAGACGCTCTCCGGGGGGTCGCTCGGCCGCATGCCAAAACCGAGGTTGTAGTCCACGGACCCCACGAAGGGCCCGACCATGCTCGGGCCCGCCGCCATCGCCCACCCCTCGAAGCGCGCGGCCCCGCCATCCTTCGGCTTGGGGCCGTAGGTGGGCTTTGCGTGGCAGACGACCGCAGCCACGATCGGCCCTTGGACCGCCCACGCGGTCTCCTTCGCCTGGGCGGAGCCCAGCGTGTAGGAAACCGCCTTGTAGCATTCGCGGTAGGCGGCGCCGCGCTCGCGCCCGAAGGCGTCCTCGTGGCCCTCGGGAAACTCTTGCTGGACCAGGTCATAGTACGAACGCCACAGCGCCGACATGGATTCAAAGACCAGGGCGCAGGCCTCCCCCGTGTGGAGGAAGCGGCCGCCCTTGGCCACCCCGGCCATGACCTGCCGGATCATGGCTTGACGCACGGCCTTGGCCGCCCGGCGCAGCTTGTCGGGGTCGACGTCGTCGGCGTCGTCCAGCACCGGGGCCGGGAGCGACACCGGGATCCGAACGAAGTTCCGCTGGCCGGCGCCAGCGCCGTCGCGGTCGACCTCCACCGACACCGTCGGCAGACCCCCCATGCTCTGCAGCTTGGCGGCCAGGCCGCGCAGGGCGGTGGTCTTACCGCGGCCGGTGTACCCGTTGATCCCGATGCGCAGTTCGCGGCCCTCCACCATCGAGATCACCCGCGCCCGGGCCATGGGGCCGGTGTGGCATGCCTTATGCAGCAGGTCGCGTTCCGCGGCGTTGGCCATGAGGGCATGCGCAGCAGCGTTGGCGAGGGCTTCGGGCTTTGACAGGTCCGGCAGTGCCATGCGCCCAATGTGGGCCCTCGGCGCCGCCCGTCAACCCCTACGCTTGCACGGCCCAGGCCTCGCCCAGCGCCGGCGGCGCGTTGGCCGGCACGTCCGGCCCGTCCGGGTACAGGGCGTAGGTGCCCGCGTCCACGATGGCCCGGCCCCGCAGCGCCCGCGGCCTCTTGCCCGGGGTCCCCAGCACGCACCGGGCCCCCTGCAGCTCCGCCGGGTCCGCGCCCGTCGCCACCGCCCACGCGCCCTCGGGGTCCTCGGCCTGCGCCCGCGCCCACGCGCCCGCCGGGCACCCGTCCACGCAAGGCGCCCCCTGCACCAGGCCCGCCTGGCACCCGTTGCCGTGGGCGATCACGATCCCCTCGTCCGCCCGCCACTCGGCCACCACCGCCCCCTTGTAGGTAACCTTGCACATACACCCTCCCCCGGCCTAGCCGGCCATCATCCACGAACTTAGGCGCCGATTGGCAAAAGTCACGTTCCCGGACCCCGCCGACGTCTTGACCGTGAGCGAGACCGTATATAGGCCGTCGGCGCCCGCGTGGTAGTAGTCGATCTCGTCCGCCAGCGACATGGTGGGGTAAGTACCTACACCGCCGCCCGGGTTGGGGACGTCCACGGCCCGCGCGTTCCAGCCGCCATCCACCGCGCCCGCGATGGTGAGGGTAAACGACGGGATCGCCGTCGACCCCGCCGTCCGGCCGCACAGCACCGACATGCCGATCCGGTAGGTGCCCCCCGCGCGGAAGTACACCGACGTCGACACCAGGGTCGTGGAGCCGACGCCGCCGCCCAGCGACGACGTGCCGGTGGTCCGCGCCGCCACCGGCGAGGGCCCGTCCTGGGTGGCCCACATCACGAAATCCACCGACGACTCCCGGAACCTCGGCGCGAAGTACCCCACGCCCTGCACCAGCCACATGTCGCCGTCAGTGGGGTTGGCC
>CAZCHJ010000042.1:0-8166 GCA_964498735.1 uncultured Gammaproteobacteria bacterium
ACCATTTCACCACGCGCCCATGGATTAATTATCTCCCTGAGTATAGCTGACTTTTGAAATATTTTCAAGGGTTCCCTAAAACAAAAAGATTGAAGACCCTCTAGTGGAATCTTCAATCTATTTTAAGAAAAATCAAGATAACCTAAGCAGATCTTTTGTTTCTATTTCGTTCTACTTCAGTCAAAAACTTTTTTCGAAGACGTACACTCTTTGGAGTAATTTCAAGATATTCATCTTCATTCATGATTTCCATTCCTCGCTCAAGCGTGATTTCAAATGGTGGAGTAAGAAGAATTGCATCATCACTTCCACTTGCACGCATATTCGTTAGTTTCTTTCCTTTGATCGGGTTCACGGTCATGTCTTGCCCTTTAGCAACATTACCAATCACCATTCCTTCATACACTTCAACCGTAGGTCCGATGTACAATACACCACGATCCTGCAAATTCCAGAGTGAATATCCGAGTGCCTTTCCAGTTTCTCCAGAAATCATACTTCCCACTTCTCGCTTTTCGATGACTCCTACATGTGGTCTGAATCCAGTCACCCGTGATGCCATAATTCCTTCTCCACGAGTATCCATGACAAATTCTCCACGATAGCCAAGAAGTCCACGAGTTGGAATTTCAAAAATAATTCGAGTATGCCCGCCTTCTGGCATCATATTGGTCATGAGACCTTTTCGTTTACTCATCTTTTCAATCACTACTCCAGTATAATTATCTGGTACATCAATCGTCACTTCTTCAAACGGTTCCACCTTCTCCCCATTCTCTTCTTTGATAATAACACGAGGTTGTGAAACTTGTAATTCAAATCCTTCACGTCGCATATTTTCAAGAAGGATCGCGATATGCATTTCTCCACGTCCATACACGGTAAATCGATCTGAATTTGAAAAATCAATCTGTAATCCCACGTTTACTTCAAGTTCTTTTTCTAGTCGTTCACGAATTTGTCGACTCGTGACAAAAGTTCCCTCTTTTCCCGCAAACGGAGAATTATTAACGAGTACATCCATCGAAATCGTTGGATCATCAACTTTGATTGCTGGAAGTGGCTCTTGATCAGCAGATGCACAAATAGTTTCACCAATATAAATATCTGGAATTCCTGCAATCATGACAATATCCCCTGCTTCAGCACTTGGAACTTCTTCACGCACGAATCCTTTGAAATTCTGAATCTTGGTAATATTTCCACTGCGGACGGTGCCATCAGTTTTTTTGACAAATACTTTATCACCCTGTTTAACAACTCCTTCATAAATACGTCCAACTGCGAGACGTCCCAAATAATTATCGTATGCTAGATTGAATGGCTGCATGCGCAATGGTTTTTCAGTGTCATGTGGAGCAGCCGGAACACGCTCCAAAATAGTATCAAGTAATGGTTCGAGATTTTGTGATTCATCGGTAAGATTCTTTTTTGCAATACCCAACTTTCCAATTGCGTACACAGTTACAAAGTTGAGTTGCTCATCATTCGCTCCAAGATCCATGAATAATTCAAGAACCATATCATGTACTTCCTGTGGTCGTGCAGCAGGTTTATCAATTTTATTCAAAACAACGATTGGTTTGAGTCCAATTTCAAGAGATTTTTTCAATACAAATTTTGTCTGAGGCATCGGACCTTCCTGCGCATCAACAACCAGCAATACAGAATCAATCGATCGGAGCACACGCTCAACTTCAGAACCAAAGTCAGCATGACCTGGAGTATCCACGATATTCACTTTCGTACCTTTATAAAAGAGAGAAGTATTTTTTGCATAGATGGTAATTCCACGCTCTTTTTCAAGCGTGTTTGAATCCATACTCTGTCCTTCTTCAGTAATCATGCCACACTCCCGAAGCAAAGCATCGGTCAAGGTGGTCTTGCCGTGGTCTACGTGTGCGATAATTGCGATATTTCTAATTTCCATAAGTTATTTAAAACGCCCCGAGCTGTTACGCTCAAGGCGGAAAATATGCCGATAATATACACAAAAATATAAAAAATGTCAAGTAAAAAGAATTATCCAAGCGGCATAGAGATCAAACAGGGGTTCGGGGGCGACAACTGTCTGCCCCGCCCTTCGCGAAGGGCGGGGTTGATTACAAAAAGTACGTAAAGTAACCATAATTCTAATTAACGTCCTGATTTCGCAAGAAGTGAAATCATTGCTGGCCTAGTGCGCAATCTTCCCAGCCATGAAGTAATTGCAGGATATGCGCTAAAATCATAGTTAAGACCAAAGCCAGTATTAATGACAGATCCAAGATTCAGATCAGCAAGCGTAAATTCTTTACCTACCACAAAATCCTTATCAGCAATATGCTCTTCAAAAATTGTCAAATATTTTTTCACATCTTCTCCAGCTGCAATCGCCTCTTCTTTGGTTCCCACATTATATAAGACAAATAACAAAATCACTTCAAAATATTTATGGACATGCAGAGCACTCCACCAACTCCATTGTGCAATTTTTGCACGATCTTCGGGTGTTCTTCCGAGCATGTCAGGTTTATATTTTTCTGCCAGATATTGATTGATAGCATAAGATTCCCAGAGAACAAATTCTCCATCCACCAATACGGGAACTTTTCCATTAGGATTTAACTTCAAAAACCATGCCTGCTTATGTTCCTTATTTTTCATGTTCAGCTCTTTCTGTTCATACGGGACATTCAACTCTTCTAGTAGCCAAATGCACCTCGCAGCACTCGAATTCGCAGATCCGTATATCGTAATCATACTCTATGAGGTTAAAAAAATTGCGGGCAAGGATATTGCCCATAACACAGTATATCCTCAAAAAAGGATATATTCAAGGGGGGAAAACTCTAGCCTTCATCCACAATTTCTGAATCATTTTGGTGTTCACTAGACCGAGGCACACGAAGCGCACGTGACACCGCAATTGCCATAGCAATAACTACCGCATATGGCAATGAAGTAACCAATGTTACGTTTAATACAAAGATAATTAATTTCGGAAGTGCTAAAGAAAAAAGTGATATAGTGAAAACTTCTTTCCATGTATAGCGATGGAGTTTTTCCTGTTTTGTAACTGAGATATAAATGAGATATGTAATCGAAGCAAATAGAAGAACAAACAGGATAAGCCCGATACCCCACAATGCAAAGGTGAAAGCGACAAGCAACGCAAGTAATCCAGGTCTCAAATCGTGTAAAATCCTATCAACAAAAGAAAGTATTTGAGCTTTCGAAAAAGATACATTAGGAATCTCTCCAAATTTTTGTTCGGTCGCTGCAGCATCCCCTAGATTACTCGTCATGATACCTGTTCGTGAAATAAGAAGTCCGGCTGTAGTGGTCGAAGTAAGGTATGGAGCAAGAGATACGGTGCCAGTTGAAACAGTATCAATCACAAATACAAAATCTTGTTGTCTATCATCACGCGCATGATATACAAACGGTTGAGTAAGTTCAGAAACAGTGAGTGTACCGCCCTCAAAACGTGCGGCAAAATCTGGTATATCACTGGTAAGCGTTTTCTGTAATACAGGAACTACCTGTGGAATTTCTCGATAAATAATATTAAGTCCAAATCCCAATGATAAAATAAGCATGAGAATAACAAAAAATTTTCCCGCCTTGCCAGTAGATCGAGATTGTGATGCAAGCCACGAAGGAGATGAAAAACTTTTATACAAAGCTTCAAGATAGTAACGCATAAGAGGACGATAATAAATTCAAAACAGCACCGAAAGGCTTCGGGCTGTTTTTTAACAAAACTTACTTGGTTTCTTTATGTAGAGTATGCTTTCCACAAAACTTACAAAACTTTGAAAGTTCGAGGCGAGCTTTGAGTGCCTTATTCTTATTTTTGAAATAAGTCACTGTTTTACATTCAGTACATGAAAGTTTAATCTTATTTTGTCGTTCTTTTGACTTAGATGCCATACGGCTCAATATAAAAATGAAGTATCCAAATAATACAAGGAACAGAGCCCTTTGTCAAGTCTTTAGTTTCCTAGACACATCCCTTGCTTCAAAAAGGCCTATATATTGGCAAAAAAGGCAAAATATACTATACTTTGGCACATAGTCTGTATTGTATAACTACTATGTCAAAAAAGAGATCAATTACTGACACTCTAGCCACTCACTTTACCGAGTGGATCGGTACCTCAAGCTCTATTATTATACATACCATTTTATTTATTGGTATTTTTTCGCTATCCATCATCGGGTACACCACCGAGCAAATCTTAATTATCCTAACCACAGCTGTTTCGCTTGAAGCGATCTATCTCTCTATATTTATCCAGATGAGTATCAATCGAAACAGTTTGAGTCTGCAGGAAGTCGAAAAAGATGTCGATGAAATCGCAAAAGACGTCGATGAACTCCAGGAAGATGTCGAAGACATCGAGGGAAACGTCAAGGACATTTCAAAAGACATTGATGAAATTCAAGATGATGATGATAAACAAGAAGATGAAGTGAAACGTGCAGCAAAACTTATCGGAAAAATGGAAACACATCTACACGAAATTATCGAAGAACTTGAAGCGCTCAAAAAAAAGAGTGGCCCACACAACGGAACATAATAATCGATCTATACAGAAAAACAGCCATGACATGGCTGTTTTAAATTGCAAAATAGTAAACTACATGATGTTATGTCGTTCTTTTTTTCCAGTTTTATTGATAAATCGTTTGAGTACATACCACGAAAGCCAGGAAACCAAGAACATAATTACTGTAAAAATTGCATAACCAAATTGCCAATTAACACGGTAATGCTCCATCAACATCGTGAATTCAGACATACCTCCCATTCCTACAATCAAATTAAGTGGTAAAAAAATGACATTAATCAATGTAAGATTTTTCAATAACACGTTCATGTTGTTATTAATCACATTTCCTCGCGCATCCATGAGTCCAGACAAGACCGTACTGTAAATCTGCGCCTGTCTAGCACATTGTTCATTTTCAAGAATAATATTATCCAAAAATTCAATCTGCCGATCAGTAAACTCAGTGCCATGCCGTTTCCCGATATACTGACGCAATTTGGTTAATACACTTCCATTTGCCTCAATAGCATTCAAATAATAGACCAGACTTTCACTCAAATCGAACATTTGCAAAAAAGCTTTATTCTCATACGAAGAATTAATTTCAGATTCAAGTTTCTTGGTTGCTTTCTTCATGTCTTTAAGATGCTGCAAATATTTTCGGACTGTATAAAAAAAATATTTCAGCAATATATCTGTCGTAGAATTAACCTTATGGAATTCTTCCTTCAAAAAAATACCTACATTTTCTTTACTAATAATGATGGTGAGTAAATCGTTATGCAAAAAAAGTCCGGTCGAAGCAACACCAAAATCAAAAGCGTTCTCGGATAATCGATAGGGACGTTTCCAGATAATAGACGTAACGTGTGTACTAAATTCAATTCGAGAAATCTCATCAGAATCAAGTGCAGCATCAAGATCAAATGGATCCACCTTTAAATCTCTGATTAATTCTTCTTTTTCCGTATCATTCTCGAGAGTACATATACAGAGTTTTTCATTTCCATGTTCAACATGAACCAATTCACCTCTCGAAACGGTAAAATATTTTTTCATACGCTTTCAAAAGCTTAAATAACCTCAATAGTGCACACAACTTTATCTCGCAATATAGTATAACTCCGAATTTCAAAAAAGGGAAAGTAGTAAAAAAAGTAATCCAAGACCAAGTTACAATAAACAAATTTTTAACCACACAAAAACAAAATATGCTATACTATATATATGTATCTAAAACAAAAAAACATCCTTACTTTTCTCGCCATAGCCATTGTAAGCATTGGTGTTTTTTTTATTTCAATATCACAGGCACAAGCCATGGCAATATTGAATCAAACATTCCCTGCTAATGTTACTTCGAGTACTATCAATGGTACTGCACGTCAACTGCGAGTGGATCCAAGTGATGGTAAAGCCTATGTATTAGGAACCAGCATTACAACACTCGGCGCTATTTCAGCAGACGGATCGTCGTTTAGTGCAATAACCTACACCCCCTCACTTCCGACATACACCAGTGGAGATTTCGTAATTGTAAATAACCAAGCCTTCATCACGATAAGTGGTGCTGGATCACCCGGGGTATATCGGTATGATATCAGTGGTAGTACTGGAAATTTTATCGCAAGTACCACTCTATCTTTAGGTACAACCGCAGCCACACTCGGCAATGGAGTAGTCTACATCAGTAAAGGAACATCACTCGTAACATACGATACTAATCTTATTAAAATAACCTCAACGACCCTCCCCAGCATACCGATCAAAATAAGCTATGCCAACGGAAAATTATTTTATGTAAGTGCAACTGGAAGAATTGCATGGAATGATCTTGTTTCAGTCGATACAGTGATTGCAAATATTGGAGGAAGTAATGTAGTTAAAAGTCTAGTGGCATCCAATGACGGTAGCGCGATTTATTTTGCGAGTAGCACTGCATTGAAAAAAATATCAGCAGATACGGGAACATCGAAGTGGTCAGTGCCTGTCTCAATACTTGCTATGGATGTAAACACAAACACTGGAAAAATCACGGTAGTTAATGGTGCAGGTGATGTATCACTCTACGATCCGATTAATCCAGTATCAAATTTTACCATCACTCCAAGCAGTGATAGCGCTGTATTAAACTGGACAACTGGTGTTTCAGATAGTGATTTTAGTGGTGTCACCATTCGACGGAGCACTATTAGCTATCCTACAAGTGCCACTGATGGCACAGCGGTAACATCCTCTGATACAGGTACCGATTTTACTGATACCGGATTAACCGATGGTACATATTATTACTCCATCTTCAATAGAACCGCAGATGGATACTACAGCTCAGCAGCAACTTCAACAGTTATAATTGATGCCACACCACCAAACGCGCCTATTCTAAGTGCATTTACAACTAATGCCACTATCAATCTTACATGGGATGTACCTATAGATACTGTTTCATTTATACTTCGTCGCAGTACCAGCGGATTTCCAAGTTCCATCAGTGATGGTACTGCAGTAACAACAACTGACTCAACTATTACTGCACTATCACAAGCTGGAATGTCCGATGGATCATATTATTACAGTATCTTTGCTGGTGATGTATCTGGTAATTATTCTGCTGCTGGTACGGCTAGTGCGTCTATTGACACACTAGCACCTAGTGCACCTACCAATTTTACTGCCACAGCGAATAATAACACTATCAACCTCACATGGGACAATCCTCCAGACTCTGATTTTTCGTCATCAATAATTCGCCGAAGTACTATTAGTGCGCCAACATCAATTACCGATGGCACAGCAGTAACAAATACTTCGCAGACAACTTATTCAGATACCGACCTAACAGATGGTACATATTATTATAGTATCTTTGCTAGTGATGCGACGGGTAATTTTTCTATTCAAGCAACAACAAACGCAACTATCAATACCTCTCGACCTACCTCTGGAGGTGGTCAGTACATTACACCCCCCTTTTTGATAAATAACAACTTAACTGGTTTTACCATTTCCGAAAGTTCGGATGGTAGTGTTTCATCATCAACGATTACTCTCAACCTCAACGCAAACCCTATGACAGTACGAAGTTTTACCATGTCACTAGACTCATCATTTACCAATGCGCGCACATTATTATTTAACCAAAATAAAAAAATTGTATTTACATTACCCAATAAAACGGGAATATATACTATCTATATAAAATACGATTCAATAACAGGTGATTCATCCCCAATATTTTCACAAACAGTTACCTATACGAGTACACCTCCTACAGGCGTAAGCACTCGTACAACGATATCCCTCAATTCAATTCCTGTACTATTTAAACAAACACTTGTACCTAATAATAAGAACAATGATGTAAAACTGCTTCAAAAATTTCTAAATGAGCATGGCTTTTTGGTAACACAATCAGGACCTGGTTCACCAGGAAAAGAGACAATTAATTTTGGTCCAGCTACGACTCGAGCGTTAATCAAGTTTCAAGAAGCAAATGCCAAATATATTTTACAGCCACTTGGACTTACCAAGGGTACGGGTATTCTAGGAAATGCAACTATCAAATTCATAAATATAATGACATCACAATAAAAATAAATCACCCTATAGGGTGATTTATTTGGAGCCG
>CAZCHJ010000043.1:0-2736 GCA_964498735.1 uncultured Gammaproteobacteria bacterium
TAGAGCAATTGGCTGTTAACCAATGGGTCCTGGGTTCGAGCCCCAGCCGCCGAGCCAAAAATAGTCCATATACAGGACTATTTTTTCTTGTCTAAAAAATATGAGACTGGTATACTTTTACGTCGTCACATAAGAATTTGTTGTATGTCAGAGAAACAAGCAATTGCAGTACATGTCCCATCATGGCTATACCAATTTGATACTGGAATAACCATATTTGTTCGGGGTTTATATAAATCCATTAGAGAGAGTGGTGAATACAGACTATTAAAGATCGGACCATCTCAGTGTGAGTTTAATTCTCTTGATGAAGCAAAAGAATTTGTCAAAAAAAATAATATTGCACTCGTCATATATCATGACAATAGAATTGCGCCTGCCAGAAAAGCGCGCGAAAAAGGGCTTAATTATCTTGAACAATGTGTGCCATTTTTGAACCCAAAAGAATCGGATATAGCCAATGACAAGATAGAGACCAAACGAATATTACGGATGCTCAATATACCAGTTCTCCCAGACGCATCCATCAGAACACGTGCTGAGCTCTATGCCCAGATGGAAGAGGGGAAACTCTATGTGGGTAAGCTTCATGATTCAGGATCAGGACGCGGAGTGAAATTGATCAAGCGGATAGAAAATAACTTCTTTGAATATCATGATCGTGTGTGGAAGAAAATTAACGTTCGTGACACTGAGAAGGGAATTAAACTATCGAATGTGTGGGGCATATCAGTATTTTTTTTAATTGGACTTTGTATTTTTGCACTACTTTTTTTTGCTTTTAATATACGTTCAGTAACAGCATTATTATTACTGGGTCTCTCGACTATCGAAGTAGCGCTCTATCTACCTGATAAACTGGGACAAAGTTTTGTATATAGCCCGCTCATGCTTGAACCATACTTTGGCGACGGGACTGATGAATTTTTTTGTCTACGCTGTACCGTCATTGGCGATGAGGTAGTAGAAGCAGCAAAAAAAGCGAATAAGAAAAATGTAACGCCAAATATTTCGCATGGCGGAAAAGCAACATCAATAGTACTGTCTCAGGAACAGAAAGACATGGCCATTGCGGCGACAAAAGCAGTAGGCGCTACTTATTCTGGGGTTGATCTTCTATACGCAGAAGGAAGAACGGTTGTCTGTGAAGTCAATGTAGGTCCTATCGGCGTATATTGCGAACAGACAGGAGTAGAGGTAGGAAAGTTGCTAGCAGAATATGCAATACAGCAGTGTAAAAAGATGAGTTAATATGGACTGGGGATTAATTCTATTGTAATGCCTTTTTCAATCCATTATACTTTGAGTTATATAGGTTATTTTTAATATTTTCTCTATGCAGAAAATTGGGTTGAAACTTTTGTCAGGTGTGTTTGCGGTCGTACTTCTCGGGGCAGGATGTTCATCTTCTTCAGGAAGTGTATCTGAGTCTACTGGCGGAAATGATGATACTTCAAAAGTAGCATCGAACAGTGCTTGTGGACCGCTAAAGGTTACTGTCGATGGGCAGGATGTTACAGGAGATTACCCGAATGGTCTTGCATACACTCTCATAAATGGAGAATATAGAATCGAAATGGTTACCATGTATACCAAAGCTTACACCTGTGAAGATGTGCTTGGGCAAGGAAGAATTGACACTAACTATCCAGCATGGATCCAAGCCTCTTACAATGAAGCAGGGGCTATGCTCGCACTCAATGAGAACAACTGGCCATTTCAGACTACTATGGGTACCAAGGCTTCTGCAGTGGGAGAAAACCAGAGTATCTGTGTAAATAATGCACAAGTTACTGGTTTGCCAGGAAGTAAATTTGAAGGAAAAAAAATTACTATTAACGGAGCACTCACTGGAAAATATTGTGGAGAGAAACAACAGTAATTTTTTGAGAGTAAAAAAATACCCGCTTATCACGGGTATTTTTTATATTCATTATTTCTTTATTTCACGAATATCGGTTGCTTTGGTGGTGAAGAGGATGCCATCCAGATGATCGACTTCATGTTGTATTACACGTGCAAAGAAGTTTCGTGCTTCAAAAGAAAGTTTTTTTCCATGTCTATCGAGTGCATCTACTTGAATAGTCGAATATCGTTTGACCGTACCGTACACTCCAGGAATAGAGAGACATCCTTCCTGGTCATTGTTGGTTCGTTTACTTGTCTTGGTCCATGAAGGATTGATAAGCACGAGGTCATTGTGTTCAAGACCAGCTTTTTTATCCAGTTTGATTGCTTCTTTGCCAATAATACAAATTCGAAGTGAGTGGTTTACCTGAGGTGCTGCCAGACCAATACCTTCACTTGAGTACATGGTTGGAATCATCGCATCAATCAGTGATTGAATTGAGTCTGATGCAATTTCATCGGTGGTCAATTCTCGAGCCCTGGTTTCCAAGATTGTATGTGGTGTTGTAACGATGGTGAGCATATATATAAACTAAGGGGATAAGACTGAGAGAGGATGTATATCCACCACACATTCGCGTGGTAGATTTGTATGGATGGATGCTGCAATTTTTTTGAGATATGACGAATTGGTTTTTAAAACTACTCCATACCAATATTTTCCTTTATCAAAATTAGGATGTGTCTCATAAATTTCGCTGAGTGTAGCAGGAATATCCAATTGTGTCAACCGTAACGCAAGATCGTTTCTAAAATGTTGAGCAAGCG
Organism: uncultured Gammaproteobacteria bacterium; assembly: GCA_964498735.1. Classification (GTDB taxonomy): domain Bacteria; phylum Patescibacteriota; class Patescibacteriia; order Magasanikbacterales; family UBA922; genus UBA922. The sequence continues at coordinate 2,677 of CAZCHJ010000043.1, forward strand.
TGCGCACACTTGTTTTTGAAAAAGAGGATATGGTGTATTTTATCATACTTTGATAGGGAG
>CAZCHJ010000043.1:2836-5845 GCA_964498735.1 uncultured Gammaproteobacteria bacterium
ACACTTGTTTTTGAAAAAGAGGATATGGTGTATTTTATCATACTTTGATAGGGAGGGTAACCGAGTTTTTGCCTGAGACTAAGTTCGGTACGGTACACTCGGTCTCGTTCAGAAAATAGTTTGAATACATTCTTATCGCTAGATACCGTTTCGAGGAGTAATTCAGAATCAGGTATTCGATAGTAATTAATTTCATCAATAAGATGTATCACATGCTCAAGGGCACTATATTCGGGTACTGCCAGATATCGATCGAGATCAAGAATTGCATAGACATTGGTTTTATCGTGGCGAATATATGGTAATATTTTTTCGGTACCGATGAGTAGCCGAGGTGTATCCGAAGCGAGTTTTTCGAAGGTAGTAGTATCAGTGTTATCATCGATTCTAAAAACCTGCATTAGAGAGTTTTCTTTTTTGAGCAGTGTAGAAAAAAATGAGGCCACACGCTCGGTGCCAATACCTTGTAGCTGTAGTTTGGTCGATCTGCAGGAACTACATACTAAGGGAAGGGGGCGCACTTCTCGGTCATAGGGTGCATACATCATCCGCGTATCTTCACGATAAATCATAGGTAACCCAGAAGCCTGTGATGTTTCGATATGACCACAATCTTTGCAAATAATCATCGTCGCATATCCTTTTCGCTGTACTAATACGACTGCATCTCCGGTACGCTTTCTCGCAAGTGACATGATTGAGTCCTCGATTGCAATAGAACATATTCGATTTTCTTGAGAGCGTGAAGTGTGTTCGATGATTCGAACCGAACCGGAAATATCTTCGGGCGCAAATAAGAGTCCAGAATGGTAGGTAGAGGCACCAATACTACAAGGTAGTTTTTCTTTAAGAATCGAATAATAACGCTCAAGACTCGGGGTGAAGCTCGCGTAGACAATAGTGCTTTCATACACACGTCCGATCATACGAACAAGATCGAATGTGTGAAATTTTGGTTGCTGATCATAATTCTTATACTGCTCATCATGTTCAAAATCCATGATGATGTGATCGAGGCGAGAAAAGGGAAGTGTGACAGAACTTCGTGTACCAAGTATGATAAGTGGTGCTTTGTTGTTACGTATCTGAAGCCATACGTCGTATTTTTCCTTAATTGATAAGTCTGATCGCCATATCACGATTGGTGCTGTGGAATGTTGTTTTAGAGATCGTTCAGTTTCCTCCAATTTAGAAGTCTCAGGAATGAGAACGAGCGTAGTATGAAATTTTGGTAAATCAGAAAACAGGAGCCGATGCTCTTGTTGATTGGTATATAAAAAATATGATTCAGAAAAAGAAGAGGTTGATCGAGTGGTAGTATCAGGAACAAGTTCTAGTTTTTTTAATTTTCGTTTTTGTAACGGCAAAATAGAGGTCTTATAAAGGGTGGCAAGAGAAACAGCATAGAGAACTGATAGCTCATGCAGAAGTTGTTGATGTTTTTCTGAAAAAAGAGGTGTAGGATGTACGATCGAATCTAGTAATTTGTATGAATATTCTGTATTTTGTTTTTCTGAAATTTTTACAATTACACCAAATTCTTTCTTTTTTCGAAATTCAATAATAACCAGTTGCCCTGGCGTAGCGATAGATTCTAGATCAGGCGGTATCGCGTAATCAAAAATCGAAGAAAAGCGTGGCAAGCGCTTGATGGGTACAATTGAAGCAATCATTTTGATGGTTATGAAAAAATAAACTCAGCCGTGAGGTATCCTACGCCAAAGGGGTATTCGTAGGCAAGATGCTTGAATTCGTAGTTAATATTTTTGAGAGCACCAAGCAAGAGAAGAAGTGGGCGGTATCCATCTTCTGCAGCCTTCTCAACGAGTGCTGGGTCAAGCGTTGCAATGCCGGAGGTATTATGTGATTCAAGAAGTTTGATAATCGTTTCATCAAATTGTTTGCCCTCTTCTCGGAATCCAGCAGGAGAATTGGTAGTTATTCCGTGAGACAAGTCGCAAGAGGCGATAAGTGCAACACGCTTATCTGATTCCATACACACCTCTTTGATTAGATTGCCAAAATTAAGATGTGCTTTTGGATCAAGCCCACATGGACCAATCGGGAGTACTTTGGTGTGTTGTAGATGATTGGCAAGTGCGTACAGAGGCACACTTGAACCATGGTCAAGTTTTTTTTCACTGATCAATTTTGTTGAAATGCCTTCTACGTTTGCAGCATAAGAAAGCTTGGCTGCAAAATCAGGAGAGCCTGTATATTGATTCTTAAGAGAATGTTCTCCAAATTCTTCAAATGAGGTAGTAAAATCAGTGTGCGCATTAATGACAAATGTATTCTCGTGTGCTTGAGTATAGGGAGTGAAGATAATAATAAGATGTGGTTTTGAAAGATATAAATTTTCTTCCAGTATCGAAAGTGCTTCTATCGTCTTGGCGGCTTTCTCGCGATCCTTTTTGCCAATATCAGGAATAAGGACAGGTGAATGTGGAACGATTGCTCCAAATACGAGAGGCATAGATTCTGGGATTAAAAATTTTTGAGAGCCCATGAGGCAAATCGAGCTGGCTCATCAAATCGAGTTTCGGAGCCAAAGTCTGGATTTCCCATGGTGAGTAGAATAAATTTTTTTCCATCACTGGGTCGTTCAACGAGCATTGCAAGGCAGGCACCTGATTCATATAAAAATCCGGTTTTACTTGCAAGTATGGTAAATGGTAAGTTTCTCTTGAGAAGAGAGTTACTGCTAATTTCTGTATGTGCAGTGGTTGCATCGTTACTAGAAACTTCGGTATATGAATATTGTCGTGTAGCGAGTACTGCGGTTATCGTATCATCTTTGAGTGCTTCACGGAATAGGGTAACAGCTTCTCTCGGAGTTCCCACATTTGCTGGGTCATATCCATAGGAATCTACAAAAGACATGTGAGATAGGCCCAATCGTGAAGCTTCAGTATTCATGAGAGAGACAAAGCTAGGTACCGAGTATCCGAGAGCATCTGCAAGCATGATTGAGGCGGTATTATTGGAGCTTACCAGCATGGAGTACAG
>CAZCHJ010000043.1:5945-7947 GCA_964498735.1 uncultured Gammaproteobacteria bacterium
TTGATGCCAAAGAGTGTACCATCTTTCAATAATACAGGGTCACCAAACTGGAGATTGAGAGTTGCAAACTGTCCTGCAGGCAATTTTTCAAGCGCAAGATGGGGGAAATTAATTTTGAGAATCGCAGGATCAAGAATAGGGTGCATGTAACCATCTTCGACAAAGTACTGATTTTTTGATTCCGTTACTTCGATGATTCGACCGAGCGGTGCTGTTGTCTGTACATCAATTTCTTTGCCTGGAGTGTAACTATTTAAATCACTCGGGGTTACAGTAATTATCTCATCAGGATTATATCCAATTTGTCGTACCACTTCGCGGTTAGTAAAAGGACGTTTGTAATCATAATCAAGGAGATAGTAGGTTGACCCATCAAAGACAATTGAATAATTAGGTAATGAAATCGGAGCTCCTTCGCTATAACGCGCAAGTTCACTATCAGGAACCGTAAGAACAAGTTTTAGATTAAACCGGGTAGTAAGGGCGGTGAGAGAAGTGAATTTTCTTTTTTGACCTTCAGAAATCAGGTAAACATCTGGACTATTTGCTGATTTGAGCAATGAATCGTCAGGATACACCTGGTCAAACCATTTTTGCCACAGATTCCAGAAATTAAGATTACCATGTAGATGTGGCGTGTAGGTATAGAGAAATGCGGTCGCAAGATTTGCTGGGGTAACAGGTGTATTATCAATAAGATATGCTGTTGCTGGTCTCTTGATCCACGCCTGTGAATTCACATTGTCATAATACCACCGCATGATAGAGGCAGCATCTTCTACCTGCGTTCCAAAACCTCTAAATTTTTGAATACTCGGATCATCCATCGAGCAGCTATCACACACGCCATATCCAGTGGCCCAGTCGAGCTGTTTTTGTGTTGGATCCTGATCAGTAATGAGACTTTGTTCTTTTTGAAGTTTAACGAGCAGATATTTTGGATTGATCCTGTTATTGATAGCCGAGCGATAAATAATTTCCGACACTGGACGAAGATTTCCCTCAATATCAGGGGTAGTGAGATTTGCAATATAACCACCTTTGTCAGTCAGAAATGCCTGAATATCCTCACGATTCATACTCTGGTAATTCTGGAGCTCTTCGTCAGATATGAGATAATTCGGATCAAATGTTGCTGCAAAAAGTGAATACGGAAGAGTAAGTGTGAGTGCGGCGAAACCAAAAAATACTTTTTTGTATAGATGCATAATGTTATATATGTTTAATTCACTAAACCAAGTATATCAAAAATCAAATGTACTTTCTAGCGATAAAAGTTGACAAAACTAGCGTAACTGTATTAGGTTAGAGTCAATACGATACACTCCTGCTACATGGGTATGTAGGAGTGTATCGCCACCCAAGGAGATAGAGAATGTTTTGGTACACGATTCGAATGATAACGATGGTGATGGTGTTCGTGTCGTCGAGCAGCATGCTCGCTTGTGATGGTCAGGGTGACTGCACGAGCGCTAACCCGTGCGAGGTTACGATCGACTACGCTGACAATCTGGCACAGATGCTCCGCAAGGTCCACAAGGTCGACTGGATCGATCCAGATCTGAGTGACCAATCCGTATACCCCATCGATGGTCACGGTATCGCGACCTACCAGCTCGAATTCGTCGAGCTCACTGGTGGAGATCCAGTGCTCGGAGAGAAGCGCCTCACGACCGAGAATGCTCTCACTGAGATCTACGCTCGTGGTCTCGAACCCGCTAGAATCGAGCATCTGCTCGCACTCGGCGCAGTAGATCTGGGCATCCTCTGGGAAAAGCCAGTCGTGGCTATCGGCTCGATCGATGAGCCTACCACGATGTGGACACCTTGTTCCGACGTAATACAGCGCGGGACGAAACAACAGTTCACGGCTCTGCTCAAGGTCTACTACAACAGCGGAGCTTGGGATGGGACCATCCGATTTCTCGCTGTGAGACCATGAGTCTCAGTGCAAGAAAGCAGGCCTCCGTACAAGACGGGGGTCTTCATGTTTTTATACGCT
>CAZCHJ010000044.1:0-2952 GCA_964498735.1 uncultured Gammaproteobacteria bacterium
CAATCGACATGGTCATCTTACCTGAGGTAATCGTGCCTGTTGCTCGAAGATTATAGCGGTAGACACGCATATATGTAGAACCAATACCATCAAGTACATACGCATAGTGAAGACCTTTATTAACTTCTGGCGCAATGGTAATACCACATGGTGCTTGATTAGTCACCACATTTCCTGTAGTACCCGCATCAGCAAGCCAATACACTCCTCTCTGATTATCAACTGTAGTTGCAATAGCAGGAAACGTACTACCTGCAGTGGTAAAGTCGTGATACCCCGCACCTTTGAGCAAAAAAAGTCCTCCTAGCGCAGCGGTTGTACTATTTGAAATTGCTAATGCAAATCGCAATTCTTCAATCACATAAGCAGTCCCCGCAGGAATAACACCAGGAGAGGTAGTGAGAACAAGTGATGTGTCACTTGCAATCTGACCAATATGATACCACTGTGTAATCTGAGTCGGATCGGTTGACCCAAATCCAATACGAGGACCTAGACCACCAGCAACAGATGTAGCTCCTGTACCCGCAGCAATACCATCTGTCTGGAAAAGTGTACCAGTCCCCGTCACTGTAGAATCTGCAATAACAAAGGATGTACCCGCAGCATAGGCACTGGAGGCTCCGAGAATATTTATTGAAGTGGTAGTTGCAAAAGAAATAATTGGATACCAACAATTAATCTGACTAACAGTTGTGCTCCCAAATCCAATCATCTTACCCACATGAGTTGCGGCAAATGTCGTACCTGATCCAGTGACCAAACCAGCAACAGACACGGTCACGGTACCCGTAGAATATACTGATGAAGGAGCTGCAACCGCAACGGTTCCCGTGGTATGCAAGTAGCGGAGGACGCGAAAACCACGATTCGCTGTAGTACCAGCGTTTGGAGTAGTCATGGTGATAAATCCTTTCCAATTGTATGTAGCGAGAGATTTATTATATTCATACAAAAAAATACGTCTGGTGGTTGCCGCTGCAGTTTCAACCAAAAAAACCCAATCAATGGTTGAACTATAGGTGATCGCATGTGGATACATCATCGCAACACCTGTCGATTCTTCCATAGGACGAGCAATAGCAACAGGTAGAGGACCAACAAAATTATCTTCGGGATTAGATCCACTTTTTTGTATCATCAAGGTGCCCAAATTGGTTTTGGTTGAATCGTAGGATGCAATAGGAGTAGTAGCTCCATTAAATACATGTTCAACAGCTCGTAGAGTCATACATTTATACCTCTAAATAATCTACATTAATTTGAACTGTAGTGGTCCCAGATATGGCACAGTATAACACTTCATTGACACCCCCCTCAATATAATTAGGGTGATTATTTGCTCCATACAAACCACCCGTCTTTGGGGACATATACTTTTCATAATCAGTTCCTCCTGATGTAAACCGAAAAGATACAAAGGTTGCGTCTGCGGTTAAAGAGAAACGATTGCTATATACACGAATTTTTTTTCCTGAAGACGGCGTTATTACATTCCCTGAACTTGAAAGTGAGGTAGTTATTTTTGAAACTCCCTGCCCTGAGGTAATCGCTTGAAGACTTTCCTCGGTAGCAGGATTAATCCTTGTATTAGAAGCATTTTTGAGACCAACCGTATTTGACGCTGGTGTGCTACCAAACACATAGGCATCTGCTTTTTTTGGGAAAATAAGAGACCCTACAAAACCCAAACCGGCCACTCCTAATAATTTCAGGAATAGCCTTTTTTTTGTATTTTCCTGAACTATCTTCATTTCTTGAGAAGGTGAAACAACTTCACTATCAGCAAGAACAGATTCAGATGATACCGTTGTATCAGATTTTTTTTCAGGAATAATAGCGGAATGCTTTTTTCTAAAAAACATAACAACAACCGCTTTTTTACTTATCCTTTTGTAAAACAAAAGGAGTGTTTATATTTTACCAAATTTTGTTTCATGCTACAAATAAACTTCTGTGAGTTATAATAAAAAAACAAGTCATCCGTTATTCAGATGACTTGCTATGTACCGCCAAGGGGAATCGGACCCCTGTTACATGGATGAGAACCATGCGTCCTAGCCACTAGACGATGGCGGCATTGGAAACGAAGCGTATTCTAGATGTTTTTTTGACTTTTGTCAATCTAATCATCCTACCGCTCAGGAGGTATGTGGTAATACGACATCATATAGGTGACCATCTGTGCGAATAGTGGCGCTGCTGTAATATTGGCATATGAGCGCTGCGGTTTTTCGAGACGAATAAGCATAACAAATTTGGGATCATCAACTGGACCAAATCCGATAAATGAATGATTGGTTTCATTGGTATACCCTCCGGGTCCTGCAATCTGAGCAGTTCCTGTCTTCCCGGCAATATAATACCCCGGTACCTTTCCATTTTTTCCTTCGCTGTAGTCAACTACCCGGACCATCATCGCCGCAACAGTGTCTGCGGTATGTTTATCTACTACTTGTCGAACTTCAGTCGGATGTGTCTCTTCTACTTTTCCATTAGGATATTCAATGCGTTTCACAATATAGGGCTTCATAAGTTTTCCACCATTAGCAATCGCAGAAAATGCAGTTACCATCTGAAGTGGGGTAACGGTAATCCCCTGTCCAAATGATGCGGTCGCAGTGTAACAATCTACCGCATCACCCTTGTTTACTGACAACGATTCTATAGTGCCCGGACTTTCTGTATCAAGTTCAATTCCTGTTTTAGTTCCAAATCCAAATCGCTCGACATAATCTCTGAATTTTTCTTTCCCCAATTTTTTTACCACATACACTACACCAGTGTTAATTGAGTGTTCCAAAATTCCACTCATGTTCTGCGCGCCATAATTTCTGTTATCGGCGTTTTGAATCGGTTTCTTACAATTCCCATCAGCACTTCCCGGATCAGTAAATGGATCATCAGGTTTTACGGTATTTGTGTCGAGCGCAGCTGCCATGGTAATCGGTT
>CAZCHJ010000044.1:3052-6862 GCA_964498735.1 uncultured Gammaproteobacteria bacterium
GGATCATCAGGTTTTACGGTATTTGTGTCGAGCGCAGCTGCCATGGTAATCGGTTTGAATACTGAGCCAGGTTCGTATGGTTCAAAAATTGATAGATTATTATAAAAAGAAATATCTTCGACTTTTCCATATTCATTTGGATTAAAATCAGGAATCGAACACATCGTAGTAATTGCGCCAGTCTTTGGATCCATGATGACCAGTGACCCTGCCTGTGCTTGATATTGTTTGACCGCAGCACGCAATCGTTCACATATTTCATCTTGTAATGTACGATCGAGTGTTAGTACTAAATTTGGCCCATCAGTTGCTTGTTCAAACGAACGGCCTGCGAGTGGAATCCATGCCCCCTTTGCACTTCGGATACCCTCGAGAAAACCACCCGATCCGGCAATAATTGAATTCCAGTATCCTTCAATACCATACCGACCTACCGATTCCCCTTGTTGATTTTTTCCGACAAAACCAACCACCGGTGCAGCGAGTATACCTTCTGGATAAAAACGTTCTCTAAAACGTGTAAAATAAATTCCTTGCAAATGAAGTTCTTCAAGCTTTTTCTTTGTGTCCTCATTAATATTTTTTTCGATTTGCTCGTACCCATCATTTTGTTTTTCTAGCTGATTCAAAACTTCTGTTTTTCGTTCATCAGAATAACTAAAAAACGAAGCAAGAGATGTTGCTACCTCGAGCGGAGTTTTTGGATCCGTGTACCCACGTGTATCGGCAAACACCACAAACTTATCTCGATTCAGTACAAGTGGAGTTAATTTTTTATCATTACTCTCAAGATAAATAGAACCTCGTTCGGGAGTGAGCTTTGCTGAAACTTCATGAGAACCCGACGCAAGTGCAGTATAGAAACTATGTTGTCCAATCATGAGGGTAAACAACCTAATCACAATCACCGACAAGGTACACAAAAAAATCAACTTAAGTACTTGTAAACGATGTATTTCACTATTTCCCCATTTTGATGTATGCGGAGAGCGTATATCATGACGCACTATTCGACGCACACGGTATGTACGTGCCATGGTACAAAATATTAGAGATGTTTATCGCGACCCACACGATTTGCAGCTGTTTCCTCGCTAATCAATTTTTCCTTTGCAAGCCATCTCACCGACTGTTCCATCGTCAACATTCCACTTTTTGCACCTGTTTGAATTGCACTTGCAAGTTGCGCTACATTGTTTTCACGAATAAGATTCGCCACTGCGGGAGTATTGATCAGAATTTCTCGAGCAACGACACGAGTTCCATCAATACTTGGTAATAATTGTTGCGCGATAACTACACGAAGCACACTTGAGAGCTGTATCAGTACCTGTTTTTGTTTCGGACCTTCGAATACATCTACAATACGCTCAATTGCTTCTGCTGCGCTCGATGTATGGAGTGTTGAAAATACGAGATGCCCCGTCTCTGCTGCGGTCAATGCTGTTGCGATTGTTTCTGGATCACGCATTTCTCCAACCATAATTACATTAGGATCCTGACGGAGTACATGTTTTAACGCAGAAGCAAAGGATGGTGTATCCCCTCCCAATTCTCGCTGTTCGATCAAACTTTTTTTACTTTCAAATACGAATTCCATCGGATCTTCTATAGTAATAATGTGCGCATTGCGTGACGTATTAATTTCTTCAATCATTCGTGCGATTGTTGTTGATTTTCCATTACCTGTCGGGCCGACAACCAAAACCAATCCATCGATGAGTTTGGTAGCTTCGTAGAGCGGACTTTCAAAACGTAGCATCTCACCCGTTGGAATTTCTGTTGGAATAAGACGCGCAGCAAAACCAATTGATTGTTCTTGACGATGTACATTTACACGAAAACGAGTTTTCTTGTGTGTGTACCCAAAATCAAGATCATGCTCAACATCAAATTTTTTTTTATTCTCTGCACTAAGAATTCCCAATATAGTTGTCTCAACTTCTTTTTCGCCAAGTGGTTCTTCAGCAATAGGAATAAGTTCACCATGTATACGGACCATTGGCTTTTCATGTGCGACGAGATGTAGATCAGACGCACCTTCTTTTATTGCGTATTCTAGGTATTGATTCAATGGTTTCATAGAGTAGTACTAAATACTAAGCCATAAGACCTAGTGTAATATATTTTAGCATATTTCACCTAAACAAAAAATAAGCTTGATTAAAAGGCTTACCAGAGTTACTATATATTCTTGCGCATGGAGAGTATAGTTCATTTTCTGCTAGAGACTGGCTCACCTTTGGCAGGGGGGGGTAGAGTATTGTGTTCGGCCTGTCTGCCGTACCCTGAGTCGGGGATTAGCGCAGTTGGTAGCGCGCATCGTTCGGGACGATGAGGTCACGAGTTCGAGTCTCGTATCCCCGACTTGGTTTATGAAAAATTACACATAATCACCACTTCAATTTAATTTGGATTATATTAGTTATAACAAAAATGAGAGCTTGTGCACTCTCATTTTATTTATTTTTTTAAAAAATCACTTTAGATTTACATTTGCTTATCTTGATCATTGTTCAAGATCAAGTGTCACTTTTTCACTAATGAGTCCACCTACGCCATTTGTTTTTTCACTTGAAAAATCCAATTCGCTACTCTTATATAACTCATATCCTTTTTTCTCTACCGTAATATAATACTTACTCGGGCCAACAAGGATTGCATATCTTCCTTTGTGGTCGGTAATTGCCATTGCAACCATCTTATTGTACGTACTATCAAATACTCGCACCACGGCTTTATTAACAAACTGATCTTTTGTAGCTCTCACAATACCAACAGTATCTCGTATCTTTTTTTGAGAGATTCGGTGTATAAAAAGAAACACTACCAAATGCAAAATAAGAAGAACAGCTATAAATGTTCTAGGTGAGATAATCAAAGAAATAATCGTAGCAATGATTCCTATCAGACTAACACTTTTTTGTATACCAATACGTGTATATTCTGCAATTAATTTTGCGGTTGTTCTTTTTTCCAATTCGGGGTCAAGTGGAATATTATAACTAAGTTCTCTTTCATTATCATGCAATTCAAATTCTTCTCCATGATAAAGATTAGTGTATGTTCGATCTTCTGAAAAATTCTTAAGATACTCACTGGTTCCAGAAAACCCACTTTTCTGTACCTCAATCCGATACGACCCCGGTTTACCTGAGATAAAGTAACGCCCAAGGCCATCAGTAACCTGCGTCTGACTAATACTCCCCGTTCCCATGTTGATCAAACGAACTGCAGCGAGATCGAGTGGTTGTTTTGTGTAGGCGTTATAGACAACCCCCCATTGTTTTTGTTTTCTTTTTTTATACAAGAGGAATGGCTGTGAAAAAATAAATCTGAGATAGAGTACTACTTGGGATAATTCGAATCCACTCGCAACTACGTTTGCAGTAACAGCAGTTGCAATAACCGGGGCAACGACTGTTTCATTTACTTTCTCAACCTGCGGATTATCGATAACTTCCTTTGTTTTATTTACTGCAACATTGACTACTTTTTTTGTAGCAACTACGGCTGGTATTTCATTGATGGACTGAAATGTTTCTGAAACAATACTTCCAACAAACTGAGAAACTACAGAAACTGAATCAGTAATCACAGATCCTACCCCACTAATAATACTTGGTACGCTATTCCCACCACTGTCCATTTGCTCTCCAGGAGGTTGAATTTGAGGTTGTTCAGTAGAAGGCAGATCAGGCTGTGTACAGGTTGGATAGTCAGACGCACCGTTGGCACAGGTTTGTGATGGTGGCGTACAGGTTGGATAGTCAGACGCACCGTTGGCACAGGTTTGTGATGGTGGCGTAC
>CAZCHJ010000044.1:6962-7826 GCA_964498735.1 uncultured Gammaproteobacteria bacterium
AGGTTGGATAGTCAGACGCACCGTTGGCACAGGTTTGTGATGAAGGACCAACACTCACACAAGAATTTACGGTACATGAGGAGGAACACGTTTGTGGACATACTCCATTAGATGCACCATTATCACATGCCTCTCCACTTTCTATTACTCCATTTCCACACCGAACTGAGCATTGCCTCCAATCAGTTCGCACATCACAGCTAGCACAATCAAAAGTAATTCTTCCTGCAGAAGATACCACCCCACCTCCCACACCAGTAAATTTGCCCGAAGCATCAATCGTCACGCCATTCATCGGAATCCATCCAAGCTCAGTAGACCATGCATACCCACCCAATTGTCCGCTGCAATTATTAGTCACTCCACTAGTTGATGGAGAAAAATTAATCCACCCATACGAACGTGACCATGCATATCCAGTCACAGCTGAGTCTGTGATTCTGAGTCCATGATAACTATTTAATGAGTCAGTTGGTGCAAAGTTAATCCATCCTAAATTCTCTCCCCATCCATATTTATAGGTAGTATCAATCGTACCGTCAGCAGTAGAAGCTTCTGTATATACAGGAAAAAAAAGCGCACATATCCAGACAATGTTCCACAATAACCCACGTCCTTTTTTCATAAAATTTACTCATCATTGACTACAAAAGCAATGTTCATTTCAAAATTTTTTATCATTTTCCTAACTTTAATTGGTAGCACTCGAGCTATTTATTGCAGTGGATGTCGTATCATTTCCAAATAAGATATCTGAAAGTATATTAGAGACTGTATCTTGTAATTGATCCGTATTAGTTGTTGTGTCTACATTAGTTGTTGTGTCTACATTAGTTGTTGTGTCTACATTAGTTGTTGTGTCTA
>CAZCHJ010000045.1:0-1785 GCA_964498735.1 uncultured Gammaproteobacteria bacterium
GTGTCGAACTAGGAGTGGTCTCCCCTATGAACGAGGAGGTTGGGGTTGAACCAGAAGATGTATCGCTGGGCGGTGATTGAGGCTGCAAAGATTGTGTCGAACTAGGAGTGGTGTCTTCTGGAGGTAATGAAATCGGCGCCAGAGGATCTGATTCAAATAACTTTGGATACCTAATAGCGAGTGCTATCCAGCTAAATGAGATAGAAGCAGGTGCTGGTTTGTTGAGTCTGATAATAAATCCAGTCGAAGAAACATGTATAACTACATATCGGATATCTCCACCAAAGACAACATCTTCAACAGTAGAAGTTACAGACGTGGTAGATGAAGTAAATTCGGGAGATTCAGTAGAAGTAGCATCATACACCATTCCAGCCTGCACAACCGGTGTACCAAGATATTCTTGATCGAATGTTACATGAACTTCTCGTGCACCTTGCTTTACCACTGCAAATCCACCAGTATCCGCAGTAAAGTAAGGTCTGCCGAAGAACACGACATCATTCATAATTGAAATTTCACCATTCTCATGAAGTGCTGAAAGTGAATCAACAAGTAATCCTGCCGTAGCAGTAATCGGACTACCAAACGAAAGTCCATTACCAAAATGTTCACCAAGAGAATTAATCAAAACACTCGAAGATGCGACAACATTCTCAAGAGCAGACAAACGCAATTCGGTCTGTTCACTTGAACTAGTAAATTGAGACAAAGCAAAACTGGTCGAAGTAGAAACATTTTCAATCAACGCTCTCAAACTATCAAGTACTGGACTCTGGATATCAGAAGCTAGTAATACTCCGGCAATCACATTACTGAAGGTGGAAGTTTCAGTTACTAACAGACCTCCAGTAATTGATACATCACCGAAACTTGTCATACCAGAGAATACAGGCGTACTCGATCCGAGACCACTCAACACATCAGCAAATGTTAAACCAACGGGGAATGTGGTGCTCGGTGTTTCAAGACCAATAATCTGATTTGCTCTAATTTTATCTGCAGTAAGAAGTCCAGCAAAAAATGCATTTCCTTGATTATCCAATGAGAAAATAGTCGAGGTAACCCCTGCTGGTTTACCCATAACCACCAATCGTGAATCTCCGTCAAGAACAATGTTAAGATCTTCATTTGGGAATGACACTAATTTCTTGGTGAAAATTTCATCAGCAATAACCTTCGGAGCAATTACCTCTCGCATTGCAAGCAGATTATCAGCAAACAGTTGCGTTTCTTGACCAAGTGCAAGTCCTGAAGGCAAGCCCGACTGCTGTCCAAGTAACTCATTAAGCAAATCTTCACCAGTCTTGGTAGTAGATGTTGAACCCGTATCAAAATGTCCGGTATACGTCGAAGGAGATAACGCTACAAGAATCTGACCACCAAAATCTCCGCGATTTGCGGTAGAGGTAGAAGAAGCTCCCTCGACTGCATAACCAACAATCTTTGAAGCTTTGATAGCTTTCATCGCATATCCGGGAATTGATGCTGCAGTCAATGGGTCGCCAGGTAAAATCGGACCATTTTCAAATGAAACTTTCACCGGAACACGACCAGTAAGTGCGACACGGACAGTACTTGATGTTTCAGATCCAAGTACCGCATACGGTGAGTAGGTAATAACACCCATCACTTGATCATCATATGGTTTATTAGTCTTTCTCACTGCGATGCTATCACTACCATTCCCCTCATCAAAAGCTACCAAATCTCCTGGTTCATACGATCCATCTCCAGAACGTAAATAAGACTCAGCAATATCTGCGCTAGTTACAGGATCAAATA
>CAZCHJ010000045.1:1885-5016 GCA_964498735.1 uncultured Gammaproteobacteria bacterium
GCCCAATCAGTATTACTAATAGTAGCACTCGGACAAGTAAGATCCACTTTGGGACCGGCACCTGGAGGATCGATTCGCCCCGTCCATGTGGTTCCTGACGCATTGGTAAAATAAATACCTTCAGACGTAGGGGTCTGTGCAGCAGTAGTCGTAGCACCAGCACCAGTCACCAGCGCAGTTGCATCAATCATAAATCCTACCCAGGTATGGAATAATGGCGTAGAGGTACTCGGACGGATTTTTGCAAGCATGGTTGGCAAACTATTAACTTTGGTGAACGTAGTCAGGTCACCCGCACCGAGACCCATACCCATATAACACTGCGATCCTGCAGATGCATTACTGGAACGACTATATCCACCATACTCTCCAGTTGCGTTATCAAGCACACTAAAACTACATGTTCCTTCATCAACATACCAGGAACTATTATCACCCCATGTAGCAGCATCAGCAGTTGTGGCAGCAACTTCGGCATTAAATTCTTGCCCCATATATGTATCGTATGAAATAAACCCACGTTGCGCCTGAACAAATCCATACTTATCAACACTAAATATTGGTTCATACGTAGAAGTAGCATTAGAAACAACAGTGAGCAATTTAGCACTTGATGTTACGGCACCACCAATTCCATAAGAATTATTTGTAACAATTCTTAATGCAGAGCCACGAAATGCACCCACATCAGTCGAAGAAGTCATGACAATATCCAACAATGCTTGTGTGCTAGAAGCACCACCACCTAATACACGCCCTGTAACAGTGAGTCCGCCATTACTAAAGATACCACCGACTCCAACACTCAATCCGTTGGCAATAGATGCGCTATTTGCGACATTAAAATTATCTGTCACATTAAGATTATTTACCTGTAAAGCTCCAATATTTGCAACAGGTGCATCAATACCACCAATGTCAACAATATAAAGACCATCTTGAAGATTGCTTGCTACATATGCATACTTTCCAGAAACATAGACTGAAGTTGCTCCATTAAGAATTGAAGAATCTTTAACCCCACCAACAATTGAAGGAGCCGTTGAACTCGATATATCAATGATACGGAGAGAATCATCAGTCGTATTTGCTACATATGCATATTTACCAGAAACATAGACTGAAGTTGCTCCATTAAGAATTGAAGAATCTTTAACCCCACCAACAATTGAAGGAGCCGTTGAACTCGATATATCAATGATACGGAGAGAATCATCAGTCGTATTTGCTACATATGCATATTTACCAGAAACATAGACTGCATTTGCTCCAGCAAGATTCGTATTATCCTTAACCCCGCCAACAATGACTGGCGCCACAGGATTGGAGATATCGATAATACGGACAGAATTATCATTGCTATTTGCAACATACGCATACTTCCCAGAAACATAAACATAGCTCGCTCCATCCAAATTAGTTGAATCGACTATGCCCCCAACAATCGTAGGTATGGCGGGATTAGAAACATCAATAATACGGAGCCCATCATTAGTACCATTCGAATATACTACATACGCATACTTCCCAGAAACGTAGACTGAATTAGGAAAATTCAAATTTGTAGCATCCTTGATACCGCCAACCATTATTGGTGAGACAGGATCTGAGATATCAATAATACGGAGAGAGTTATCATTGGTAGCCAATACATACGCATACTTCCCAGAAATAAAAGATGCTTTTGGCTGATCCAAATTTGTAGCATCCTTGATACCACCGACTAGCGTTGGTGCAGTAGGATCTGAGATATCAATAATACGGAGAGAATCATCAATGGCATTAGTTACATAGGCATAATGACCAACTACATATACTGAATTAATACCATCCAACAAAGAAGAAGCTGCTGAACCAACTATTGTCGGATTAATCAAAGCAGACTGTGTAAATCCACCTAATATATGCATATTAGTACTTGTTACACTCGTGGAAGAAACATTAGTCACAGAAAGTAGTCCAGTAGATGTGGTAAACGTAAAGGATCCCGTTGTGGTTACCGATCCATCTGCAGCACCAAACGCAATTTGATTTACACTGATCGTAAGTCCGCCTCCGCCAGTATCATCGTCACCACAACTAAACTTTCCAGTCGTAAGATCATAAGCTACACTCTGATTATCCGCGTCACAATCGGTCATATCAGTCTGGAAGAATGCACCGGAGATAGTAGAAGTATTTGCAAAGAAATTAGTGGTACTAGCATTAATAAACACAGTCGAAGTTGCAAAGAAATTAGTAGAAGAGACTGAATAGACAAGGAGACCTCCTGCAATATACGAAGTAGAAGTTCCTGATACAGCAATCGAACCTCCTGTGAATATCCCCCCAGTACCGACATTAAGTCCATTGGTTACATACGCGCTATTAGCGACCGTTAAATTTTCACTTAAATTAATACTATTTACCTGAAGCGCACCAATATTAGCCGCAGGAGCATCAATACCACCAAGATCGATGATCTGAAGTGAATCATTGCCATCGGCTACAACATATGCATACTTGCCTGAGACAAAAATATCCCGAACGGCATTAAAATTGACTCCATCCGTCAAACTTGCCACGACAACGGGCGCAGTAGAACTTGCAATATTTACGACAAAGAATGTGTCACCAGAATCCACTGCGTATAGATAACTACCCGCCACGTATACTGAGTACCCAGCAAAATCCCCAATATTTCCTACGGCAACAGGTGTAGAAGGATTTGACACATCAACGATTGATATACCCGCATCAGTACCAACATAAGCGTATCTTCCTATCACCCGTACATCGCGCACTGATCCAGGTAAGGCAGCCGTCTGACCTACAATCGTTGAAGTCCCCATAGGATTTGAAATATCTACAATGGTAAGCGCACTTCCGTTATACCTTCCCAAATAAGCATACTTACCTGAAACATAGACTGAGGCAGTCTCAGCGAGCGCAGTACTTGATACCACTCCTCCAACGATTGAAGGGTTTGAAGGGTTTGAGATATCAATGATACGGAGAGAATTATCAATAGATGCTGCTATATACGCATACTTACCTGAAACATAGACTGAACTAGCACCATTGAGTGCGGTAGATGAAACTCCTCCAACGATTGAAGGATTAGTTGGGTTGGAGATGTCAACGATGCGGAG
>CAZCHJ010000045.1:5116-7824 GCA_964498735.1 uncultured Gammaproteobacteria bacterium
CTAGTAAAGGCGCTACTACCACCGCTATCTGTATTACACCCAAATTTACCTGTAGTTGCATTATAGGCAACCGTATTCGCTTCAGAACTACAATCAGCAAGTCCAGTCTGGAAGAAACCACCAGTAACTGTAGAAGTTGCAATTCTTACATATCCAGTACTCGTTGCATTGCCGAAGAAGAAGCCGCTGGTTGAAGTATTAATATACACTCCATTTGGAGCGTGGATATTAAGATCCAGATTACTCTCGATATTCAAACCTCTAGTATGTGCAACATTTGAGGTAATATTGATATTATTTGAATCATCATAAATTTTAAATGCAACATCATCATTTGTAAGCATACTCCATGTAGACGACCTAAACGTGGAATAATCTGTTCCATCAACCCCGACTTCCAAAACACTGACAGCATTTAAAAAATCAGTGGCCTCAATACGGCTGGCAGTAATAATAGTCGAGCTTACAGTTGAAATTGATAAAGCGCCAGTTCCTGTTGCGTTAATGAAGGTTATTCCTCCCACATTTGCGATTCCTGATACAGCAAGGTTAGTGGAAGTAGCATTAGTTCCATTTAGACGGGTAAACGAAATGTTAGTTGATGTAATAGAAGATCCACTCGCAGTGATAAATGTTAATCCGCCTTGTAAATTAGTAAGTGATGTTACGGCTAAATTAGTAGTAGTCGCATTAGTACCACTAAGATTTGAAAAAGCTAATCCAGTTGAAAAATAGTTAGTGGTCGTTGCGTCAACAAACAATCCTTTCGTTGAAGAAACAGTGCCAATAATTTGAAGAATATTAGTAGAAGTGGTAAATGAAAAATTAGTACTAGAAGTAAGCGCGTTATCTGCTGCACCAAAAGCAATCAATGTATTAGTGAGCGATGAAGAACCGCCACCATCTACTCCGCAAGCAAATTTACCAGTCGTAGCATTGTAAAGTACAGTCTGACTTTCAACACTACAATCAGTAAATCCGGTCTGGAATAATCCTCCAGTAATAGTGGAGGTGGCAATGAGAAACTGTCCAGTACCTGTAGCATTGGTGAAGGTGAGGCTGGTAGAGCCGAGGGTAGAAACAAATGCATTAGTGGTAGTAATACTCGTACCGCTTGCAGTCGTGAAGGCAAGGCCACCGGAGAAGAAGTTGGTTGAAGTTCCAGAAGCAAATAAGAAATTATCATCAGTTTTTAATGTGTCAGTTGCACTTCTATATAAGTTGGTATCAAGACCAAACAACAGTCCACCAGTATTAGTAGTACTTGCGCTAAACGAGAGGGCGGCAGTGGGAGTAGTCGTATTCACACCAACCATTCCACTACTTAAAACAGTAAAGTCGCTTGAAGCTGTATGTACTTGAAATGGATACGAAGGAGCTGTATTTCCTGCAATTCCAATAGCAAGACCATTACCGCCGATTGAAGCTTCTGTACCATTTCCAATTCTAAATTCAATATCAGCAATACCACTATTTGGTGCGTTGATAAATGTCTGCTGACTATATCCTAAAAGCATGTAGTTTGATGCACTTGGAGTACTTTGTCCAAGCCATAAACCAGCGTATTGTCTATCAACAGCAAGACCTCCAAGAATAACTGACGAACCAGTAAGATTTCCAGTGATATCTCCATCTGAGTTTACTCTGAGCACAGGGACCCCAGTACTATCAAGCACGCTGAAGCCATTGGAACTACCATCAGACGTGGTCGCACGTAATGTGGTTGAAGTGAAGTCTGACTGCCCATTTGAAAAAATATTCGTCGAGGTAATAGAGGTTCCACTTGCAGTCATGAAAGAAAGGGCGCCTGAAAAAAAGTTGGTTGACGTAGCGTTAGTAAGTGTGGTGTTAGAAAGATTGGTTAAATTAGAAACATACAGATTTGTTGAAGTTACATTTATGCCACTAAGGTTGGTAAATGAAACACCGGTGGAGAAGAAATTAGTGGAAGTAGCATTTACAAAGATAGAAGAAGTTGTAAAAAAGTTAGTAGTGGTTACACTATTTACGATCAATCCACCATTGAAATAAGAAGTCGAAGTGCCTGAAACAGAAAGAGATCCATCAATTTTAATACCCCCAGCCCCGACAATAAGACCATTCGTAATATATGCATCATTTGCAACAGTGAGATTCTCGCTTGCATTTAAGTTACTCACCATGAGGGCACCAATACTAGCGCTTGGAGCATCAATACCTCCGATATCTATAATACGTAATGCATCGGAAGTAAAGCTTCCAACATACGCATACTTTCCAGAAACATAGACTGATCTAGCTCCTTGAAGCAAACTATTATCTTTGATACCGCCAACAATAGTTGGAGCAGTAGAACTAGAAATATCGATGATACGAAGAGAATTATCATTTGAATTTGCTACATATGCATATTTACCAGAGACATAGACTGAAAAAATACCTGCCAATTGTGTCGAAGATACAGTACCGACAACGGAAGGAGCAGTAGAACTTGCCACATCGACAATAGTAAGAGAATTCCCACCAAAACTAGCTACATAGGCGTATCGTCCAGAAACATAGACCGAATTAAGACTATCAAGTACTGTTGAAGAAACAATCGTACCCGCGATGGTCGGTGCGACTGGATTCGAAATATCAACAATATTAAGTGCATCAGTAAATTCACTAGCTACATATGCATATTTACCAGAGACATAGACTGAGCGTCCAACAGATAGCAAACCATT
>CAZCHJ010000046.1:0-7821 GCA_964498735.1 uncultured Gammaproteobacteria bacterium
ATTTTGTGAGCGTAGAAGCCCGTATAATCGCGTAGGAAAGACTTTTAGTGACTGCAGCTTGTGATTGTACCACCATGTAACGAAGTGTTTTACTAATCGCCGTCTGTGATACGCGAATAGTATATTTAAGACTCTTGGTGATGGTTGCCGGCGTTGTCGTCACCGTATACTTCAAACTCTTAGTAATTGCACTTACTGATGCAACGACTGTGTACTTAAGTGACTTTGTAATTGCCGATACCGGAGCAACTACCTTATACGTTAATGACTTAGTGATTGCGGTAATACTGCGGACAACGGTGTACTTAAGTGACTTTGTAATTGTGTAAGAAATGGCGGATACAACATCGTAGCGTAGTGACTTGGTTATAGTAGATGATGTTGTTTTTATCGTGTACTTGAGTGACTTAGTAATCACCGCTAATGATGCCTTCACCGTATACTTAAGGCTTTTGGAAATAGTAGATGGAGTAACACGCACCGCATACTTAAGCGATTTGGTAATTGTACTTGCGGTAGTTCTAACCGTGTACTTAAGTGACTTTGTTACTGCTGCAACAGATTTTAATACCGTGTATTTTAAACTCTTGGTTACAGTCGGAGTAGATTTTACAAAGTAGCGTATCGTTTTAGTAATTGTACTTGGAGTAACACGCACCGCATACTTAAGACTTTTTGTTATTGTTGTTAGAGTAGTAACAACAGTATATTTAAGCGACTTAGTGATTGATGAAGAAGTAAGACCACTAGTAGCATCTACACCTTTGCCCTTGAAAAAAAAAGATCTTAGTTGTGTAAATGACATATTACCTCGCTACCCCTGGACGAAATGGTGCTGGACGCAATTTTGTCCCACCATTTATATTCAAAGTAGAAAAAGATTTTTTCGGGAAAATATATGCAACCAATACTCCACATTCAAATAAATTCGTAAGATGTGCATTTGTTGTATATTGCGCGTCAATTCCTATATCTGCTCCCGCTCCAGATGGGTAAATAGTTGATCCAGCTACCACAGTATATAGAGCGTTTGTTACTGAAAGCGTTTTTGGAGTCGCAACACCATTAAGAATAATATTATGTACTGGACTATCTAAGATAGAGTCTACTGAGGCCCAAATCCAACCAACATAGTCAATAATATTTGCTCTTTGTATGTTTATATCTCCACTAACTGATGATTCAATATTAAATTCTTCAGTTTTTTTCGTTGTAGTAGATATAGACCATCCATTTGTTTCTGATAGAGCACGCTCGTTTACTTCATCAGCATGTCCACTTCCATATCCAGAATTTCCCGAACCTATTTGCGTAGTAAACTCATTAGCTATTCCATTTGAATATGGACGCTTTGGTGTTACTAATATATTCCCTGGATAAGTAAGAGAACTAGAATCATCAACGTATATATCATTGTATCTAAAATCTGCCGTTGCATCCCCTGATGATTGCCCGATATATAATTCACCACCACCAGTAAAACCTATCGTTGCATTTGTTACTGAAATGTCCAATAAACCATTTGTATATACTCTAAATTCATTTATAGTTGTTGATGTGACAGTCCAACATAAGCATATATTGTACCATTTTCCAACCTCTAGTCTTGTTCCATTCAAGCCAATTTGTACTCCGGTATCTCTAACTAAATAGAGCGTACCATCCAAATATACTTTTAATTTAACAACATCATTTCCCCAAGGATTTTGACAATAGCCAATAAATGTACAATTTGATGTTGGAAGTGCTGCTACATAAAAATTAAAACTAATTCTTCCTCCAGTATCGGAGGCTACTCCTCTCATTCCCAATCCATTTGAAGCACCAGGTACACCACGAATAGACCGCACATGGCTTCCACACACAATATCTGAAACTATCGTACATCCATCATCCTCATTTGTGAAAAAATTTATATCATAAGTCGCATCGCCCCCTGGTTCAAGAAATTTAGTTGCCATATTATCTTATCCTTTCTCCGACACTTATAATTCCGGCGCTTACTGATCTTGGAAACTGATAATTATTAGGCTGTGCGTTAGAAATAATGGGAGTACTCGCTGTTTGATATAGTATCTTTACCCCATTATATGTAATGTTTGAGGCTACAGAATTAGCAACACGAACAGCTATCCGACTAAATGCAGGAACAAAATACACTTCCGGTAGATACTCAACAAGTGTACCTACATAGTATCCTACTGCGGTATCTGCCCTAAATGAGTAGGGTATCTGTATTTTTGTCACTTCACTATTTTGCGCACCTATGCCTATCTCAAATAGTTGCTCATATGTGGTATCTGCTGTAGGAACGTTTGTTACCTGAAACCGCAATGCTTGGATATATATATCTACTGGTGTGCGTTCTGCAAGTGTTACCCACGAACCAAACGCCCAAGAAGATCTGGAGATTACACTAACCCCGTTTTGAAGTGTCGGATATGTAAGAAATGTATATGTGTTAGGCATATCATATTAAGCCATCTGATAAAGTATCTTTATACCCGTTAATGTATTAGACGTTGTAGCTAGTGAGTACGCGACACGACAGGATATACGTGTATTTGCAGCCACATATTTAGGCTCCGGAAAGATTACTATATTACTCCCCGGATATCCTACAGCCGTATCCATACGGACGCTTGCCGGAACCTGACAAATAAGTGTTTCTGATCCTGCACCACCTGTAGCAAGTTCAATGATCCATTCATAGGTAGTATCAACTGCAGCCAAAGGAGTATGCCAACACCAAGTTAATCCGGCAATATAAAAATCAGAGGTAATAGTACTGACTGGTACTATTTCTGTATACGCACTAAATGACCATGCAGTAGATCCACTAGATGCCCTAGATATGCCTGCTGCTGCTGCCGGATATGATAAATACCTGTTTGTTGTTGTACTCATACATATTAATTAAGCGATTCAATCAGATAGTTAAGTCCTGTTAACGTATTTGATGCACTCGCTGCACTCCACGTAGCTGTTAATGACAATGTGGTATCTGCAGTTAAATCACACGTTGCAACTGCCGGAGTAACAACACCTCCATTACTCATAGGTGTTACCAATCCTTCTCCTGTTGCCGATGCTACCGTACCTGCTACTGCGGCAAATAATCGCGCGACACCATTGCCCATAATGGTACCGGATGATCCATTGCTTCTTGTTGTCAATATAATATCAAGATCAAACATGGCGTTAGTAACGCTTGATGGTGTAGTACATGCCGCAGTCTTACAGATTAATACACCTCCGGTTGCTGTACCCCATCGTAAACCGAATATAATCGTAGGTGTACTAGTTGTAGAGTATTTACCAAACGCTCTGATATGAAGCGTCCTACCATCTTGCATATAGTTAGCAGGGATAGTTGTTGCCGGAAAAATAAGCGTTTCCGTTGTTGTATTGGCAACTGCAGCACCATCTGCTACCGCCCATATTAATGCTTCTTCCCACATTTGTTTAGACATATGATCCTCCTACTGATAACTTATATTATTAAGATCCTCTGTGATTATCAGTTCATTTCCTGGCGTAATAACAAAGTATTTCGCCTCTTCACCTACTAAAAACTTCTTTTTATAGCCAAAAATATAAAAGACTGCTATTTTTTCTCCGGTATTCCATGAATTGATACGCCTATACATATGGAAAAACTTAGCACCATCCGGCATAAGTATTGTATATCTTTGTGGATAAGTAGGGGATATCATACGGAAAACGTGGATATCTTTTTCTCGGATCTCGCGGATTTGATGAAACACACCGTTATCATCAAACTGCTTGAGGCTTGTACCATCCTTGTAAACAACTTCCCATTGCCACGCTTCAACGGCAACATCTTCCCATTCGTCAATACCTTTTTCAGGATCTACACGGTGAAACTTATATTGTTTTTGAGGCGCGATTGTGTCGGTCATTGTATTGTCCTTTTCTAGGCATTGTATTGCCTCTAAATGTTTATATTATTTTACAACAGGCATTGTTTCAGCAACGTATTTTTTAGCTTCAACTTGTGCTACTTCCGGCGTTGCCCCTGATGCCTCTAATTCTTTGCGCTTTGCTCCGCGTGCGACTGCACGCTCGGATACTGCTACAAAGTCAGCACCTAAATGTTCTGCCTGCTTTGGATTAAATCCGGTTGTGCATGTATGATCCAAGTATTCTTGTTCTGTTGCAAACTCTTTTGTACACGTTCCGCAAATGTGTTGTGACATAAGTATCTCCTTTACGCAGTTTCATCGTACTGATAGTTCATAGTAGATGTGCTACCTGCCGTATCAGCACCATTGGTTTTAATAATGTGATTGAGATAATCGGAGTATCCCGTACCTGTCAATGATCCTGATAATGAGCCACCGATACCAAGATTAGCTGCACCAGGATCTGATGTCGGCATAGTCTGTGTACTTGCTGCATCTTCCGTTGTATTTGGCGTAGCGTAGGTAATAGCGCCACCATATGAAGATGTACGCGCATTGGTTAGATGAGTTGCAGCGCCACCAAGTGCGCCCGTTCTCCAAACCTGCAAGTTATCAATCTTTGATGATCCACCCATGGCGGTAACGTGGAACCTTTGGTATTTCTCATACGTGTTATTTCCAGGGGTAATAGGATTTGCTACCGGATCTACGGTTGCGCTATCTGCATTACCCATATCTGAATCGGTAATGTTGTGGGTAATAGTTTCTCCGGCTCCGTTTGACTCGCAAATTTCAACAGTTGCGGCCATATTGCGCCTAAACTTTTCGTATTCTTCTACACCTTGTTCAAAACGATAGCTTAATTTTCTCATATATTCCTTTCGTTAATACGCAGAGCCAAGACTTATACGCCTCCAATTAGCATCGGCAATAGTATTTGCCGCCACCGCTATATATTTGTAACTTGAATCGTATCTCTCTTCACCTGCGCCACCTACCGTACCATCAACACCGCCGGATAATTTACCTGCGGATAGTCCTGATAACGTTAAGTGTGCGGCAGATTTTACAAGAGTAATAAGATTTCCAATAACACCTTTAGTTTTAGCGGTGAGCGTAACTGCATGTGCAGCTACGGCGCTGCAGGTGACATCAGCATTAATTGTTTGCCCGGCAAAGTATTCTACGCCCTCTGTTCCGGTTAAATTGATTGCAGCGCGTAAATTGGCAAGGGTAGTATCTGCTGTGGTTCCATGACGTTTTACATCGTCAACTTGCGCCAGTGTATCTCTAAATGTGTAGACACGGCCACCAATAGTAACCGTATCACCGTCTGCGATTTCTGTATTATCTGATGTAATAACACCTGTTGCCGCTACTGCGTTTACTGGTGTTGAGCTTTCTGCAGAGGATAGTAATTCCCACGTTGCGGATGTTTCATCACCAACGTTTTCGTATTTGCTATTTCCTACAGCATCCTTTTTATAAAACTCTGCGCCTTTTCGGAATCCAGAGTAGGAAGTGGGGAGTGTGTTACCGGATGCCTCTAAAATAAGTCCTGCATCATCTTTTCGGATAATTTCATTCGTAAGATATACTGATCGTGAGGTTAAAAATGCCGCTTCTGATACGCTTCTTTGTCCGGATGGTATAGCAGAAATACGATCAATTTCGTTTTGTATCTCTACTGGTAGATCCGTTTTGACTTCAAATGTTGTCATGGTTTATGCGTATCAATCTGCCCATACCTCCGGCTTGGGCAAACCGGAGGCATAGACGTTTATATATTATTGTTTAGATTTTCCAAAGCCCCATAGCAAGGTCTTTTCTTCGGATGTCTGGCACTTTCGCACCATACACTTCAAGACCCTTGTAAGCTTTACCAAAGTTACCCTTCAAAAATGGTTCAACTTCGGTTTCTGTCATGGCTGTAGCAAACGTGATACCGCTTGTTCGTCCTGCCATAACTTTATATCCGTTAACCGCATCTCCGGCGATCTGCTCATTTGAGTATGCTTTAAATCCACCGACCATACCCATGTATCCACGATTTACAACTTCTTCGTACACATTACCAATAGGCTGTATCACTTCTGGAGCCTGTGGTAAGAGGTTGAAAAGATCCGCAGGCATGACAATCCAACGATTATCAAGCGGTACTTTTCTCTTATCAAGAGCAGTCTTTAACTTAAAGATATACTCATAGATATTGGATTTGGTTATCTGAACCGCAGAATTTGCCTGTATCTCATACGTGGCACCCGCGCCGATTGCGCCGCCTGTGTATGCACTTGTAAGATCATCGCTGTCATCTTCAATGACAATGTGTGTTGCATCGGTATATGTTTTCACACGATACCAAGACGTATGACCTGCAGCCTTAAATGGTTTTCCAACCATTGCAGACGTAAAGGTTGTTCCAGCTCCAACTACCGCACCTGTCGTAACGGTAATCTCAACAGTTCCGGTTGTGTAGGACGTTCCTACCCAATTTCCTGATGCTGCATCACTCCACAATCCGAGCGTATATGCATCAATCGCTTCACGCAGTTGACCTTTCAAATCGTCAAGCAAACTACCTTGTGGATTTTTAATAAATGATTCTAATTCTGCAAGACTGTGAATCTTGAAATACCAGGATTTTGCCTGATCCGTTGACAAGACAGCGATACTTTCTGTCGGATCATCAGCAGTCATATCCGAGCCAGTAAAGTTTTTGAGTGTAACACCACCCAATGTGCCGATATTCAACTTGGTCAATCGGTCTTTAATTTCACCCTCAAACTCTCTATTTGTAATAACAGGGGTTACGGTTGTTTGGAAGTAGTACTGTAGTACTCTCGCGGCGAAACCTTCCGCCAGTCTTGTTGCATATGGATCCATATAATAAAACTCCTTTCCTTTATTTTACTTAATAAAGAGAAAACACTTATTTATATTTGGATCCAGCCGACTACTTCGGGTTAGGACACTATAGATAAGACTATCAAAGCGTTTTGTACGATGTCAAGTATGAACACATTTATACATCAATACGCTATTTTTCCCGCCCTTACAAGCTTTTCATACTCTTTTGGATTACTTGTCCGTAATGCTCCTGCTTGCTCAAGTGTTACCTTATCATCAACTTTTACCGATCCACCGCGTCCACCGCCCGGCTCTACAAATATACTTCTTCTGGCGGGTTTATTTTCCTTTATATCCGATACGAACGCCTTAATCATCAAGTCAAGCGGTGCGCCTATGTGTGTCGGTTTTGTTGCGTATAATTTAAACTCATCCTCATGTCCTACAATTTTAGGATACTGTTTTACGATTTCCGGATCCATAACATAATCTGATACCTGTTTTACCCATGCATCAACTTGGCGTGTTTTTTCGTTTGCCTCATTTATCAGCTTAAATCTTCGCTCATTAAGCTCATTACTGCGTGCCATGTTCTTTTGTATATCGTCCATGAGTTCCCATGCATCACCATGTATAGCCTTCATTTCTTCATCAGTAGGCGGCTGTAATGTAGCTGCGTTACTTATCGCATTGCTTACCTCATCATGCTTTGCCCGTATAATCTCATTTTCACGTGTAGATCCCTTATATCGCGCCTCGTAATCTACTGGCTGTGCTGCTGCAGGAGCCGGAGGGTTAACAGGATCGGATGCCGGAGGCGTAACATCTGGCGGATTTTGTGGCGGCAGATCAGTAGGAGGATCCGTAACAACAGGATCCGGAGGGTTAACAGGATCGGATGCCGGAGGCGTAACATCTTGCTGTGTAACTACAACAGGAGGCACAACAACTGGTGCGGGCGGATTCTCAAGTGAAGCTAAAGCTTTTGCTTCTAATTCTGCAGGCGACAAATCATTACCGATACTCATATATCAGTCCTTTCTTAAAG
>CAZCHJ010000047.1:0-7562 GCA_964498735.1 uncultured Gammaproteobacteria bacterium
TGAGAACGAGCATGTGCTCGTTCTTTTAATTAACTAAATAGAGAAATGAAAAAAATATCAAATTCACACACATCTTCTCGATAGAAGAGTAAAGTATATAATGTCGCACAATATATCTTATACGACACTTATACTATAGAACAAAAATCTTTTATGGATTTTAACTACACTCAGATTATTGAACTTTGATTAACTTTTAATTCGGATTCTCCCTCTCCCCTCTACTATTGAGTACGTAATCCGATCCCGCATCTATCCTTTTACTTTTTCCCCTTTACTTTTGACTTTATTATTACACTACATTTTGCGACACTACAGAATCGTTGTTCAAAAATAAGAGGTATAGAGTATCAACTTTTTGTAGAAGTTTTGAAGAAGACACTATTCTGTCTGTCCGATATAGGACATGAACTTATGGTAAACTTCGCGAAGTAATCTGGCATCTTCTATAGCATTATGACCACGGGTCGCATAATCAGTCTTAGCGACCCCAATCCGATCAAAAAATTCTTGTTTACCCATACTTTCTGGATCAAATCCATGTGCAAAAAGAATTGACGCAAAATCAATTGGAATCCAAAACGCGGGATGTTTTTGTGGATCAGAAAATAAATCGTACCAATAAATAGAATCAAACTGATTCACATATGCCATAAGATACGGTCTATCAGTTCCTACAAATTCACGGATTTTTACTTTTGCATCTTCCTTTGAAATAGAGTTTCCAGCAAGCGATGGAAGTACATGCTCAATGACCCAGGGATCCATCCTATCATGGGGCGGTTGATCAAATTCGATATATAATTCCTCTCCAGAATCCTTTACGAGACCTAGAGATAACAACTCACCTTTTCGTGCATCAAGATAGGTGAATTCAGTATCAAAAAAAATAATTGACCGTTTGTTTTTCATAATAAATTTTATCTATAGTATATCTACTTATAAAAATCTGTTTCTCTTATTACCAGTCTTTCACCAAATAATTTAGAGGATCTCGAGGAATTCCATTTACGCGAACTTCAAAATGGAGATGTGCACCCGTAGTGAAGGGTCCTGCACCGACGGTGCCAGGAGTTGCTCCAGAATAACCGATAATATCTCCACGAGTTACAAATTGCCCTTCTTTGACAAGTATCCTACTCAAATGTCCGTACACAGTAGAAACACCACTTTCATGAGCAATCATGACATAGTTATAACACGATGCCGTAGTACATGCAGTTGCACGCGCAACATATCCTGATTTTGCTGCAGCCACAGGTGTACCTTGTGGATTTCGAATATCAATTGCTGGATGCTCATAAATATAGCGGAATGGATAACTCTTATCATGGAAATAAGCAGTAATATATCGACTCTGTGTAGGCCACGAAAGTAGTGCGTCGTTGTCATTAAGATTATTAAATCGATCATTTTCCGCTAATTTTTTACGGACCTGTTGTTCGGTAGCAATAATATCATTTTCTTCTTGTTTATATTGAGCTTTAAGATTCGAAACCATCGTTTTATAGGTCAATTCAGAAGACCGTGTCTGAGATAGTAAATTTGTTTTGAATTTTGATTGTTCATCTAGATCACGCTTACGATTATCCAGACGATCCTTGAGTTCCTGGTATGATTTTTTTCGCTCCTCAGTTTCAGCTTTTTTTTGTTCAAGTTCTTCTTTTGCAATACGGATTGATTTTGCTGCTTGACCCAGGTCTTGTTCAATACTCTTGATATATTGAACACGAGTATAAAAATCAGAAAAATTTGTATACGCAGCCATGACTTCTATATATTTTTTATTGTTTTCAGTGTGCAATGTTCGAACCAACTCGCCAAGCATTTTTTGCTGACGCTCAATAGTTCCTTGTTTATCAGTGATACCAATTGCAAGTTGCTCAATTTCAAGAGTAAGTGTATCGAGTTTTGTTTGGGTCAAATCAATATCAAGCTGTGTTTGCTTGATCTGGTTATCGATTATTGCCAGTTGATTTGAGAGAGACTGTGCTTCAGTCTGTTTCTGGGTTATTTGCTTGTTATAAGCATCGATACTTTTCTGGAGTTGATCTATTTTTGCCTTACTATCAGCTATCTTTTTATTAAGATCATCAATCTCTTTTTGTGTTGCTGCATGAACTATTGTGGTAACAAAAAATGGCCGCATCCACACAAATGCAGTTACAAAAAAAATACTACTAATAAGAAAAGATAGGCGCTTATTCATGAACTTGAGTATACCACAACTAACTGAGCACTGCTATAGCTTTTGCGATACGTTCAAGTGTGCGTTTTTTACCAAGTACTGAAGCAATTTCAAATGGTCCAGGAGAATTTTTTTGTCCCGAGAGAGAAGTACGTAGAGGCCAGAGCACATCCCCTACCCCAAAGCCCTTTTCAGCAATCCACGCAAGGGTACTGGTCTCAAGTTGCTCTCTCCCCCACTCGCCTTCATTTTTTGAAGTTAAATATTCGTTCAAAAGTGTAAGTTTTTCTCGAGAATCTTCCCGAGTACTTTTTTTCCATACCAATAATTCTGGCTCGTACACAAGTTCATCAGCAAAGATAAAACCCAAAGCTTCTGGAAATTCTCGAAGAGTAGTAGCTCTCCCCTTCTCAAGTTCGATAATTTTGGCTAAAATATCTAATTCTTCGCTAGATTGAGGCAAATTTTTGATTAATCCATGATTCAGCATAAAGGGCGCCACCTGCTCAGCCAATTCTCGACTGTCAATTGCCATCAGATATTGTTTGTTGTACCAATTTAATTTCTCAACATTAAACACAGCCGCAGCCTTGCTTACCTTATCAAAATCAAATGCAACCTCGAGCTGGTCAAGTGAAAAAATTTCTTGTTCAGTACCTGGATTCCAACCGAGAAACGCAACAAAATTTACTAAAGCTTCAGGTAAGTATCCTTTTTCTTTGAAGTCGCTCACACTCACATCTCCATGACGTTTACTCAGCTTTTGCTTTTGTTCATTCACCAAGAGTGAAAGATGGGCAAATCGCGGAGCTTCCCAACCAAACATTCGATACAATTCAACATGTTTTGGAGTCGAAGGTAGCCACTCTTCAGAGCGAGTAACATGGGTAATTCCCATCGTATGATCATCCACCACCACAGCAAAATGGTAGGTTGGGAAACCGTCAGCCTTAATGAGTACTTGGTCATCAACCAATGCATTTTTGAATTCAACTTTTCCTCGTATCAAATCATCAATAACAGTCACACCTTCTTTTGGCATCTTCATTCTAATGACAAAACTCTCACCCCTACTAATTTTTTCTTCGCTTTCTGTACGAGAAAGATTACGACATTTACCATCATAGCCAGTTGGTAATTTATTTTTTTCTTGTTCTTCACGTAGTTCAGTCAAACGCTCTTTGGTACAGAAACAATAATACGCATGTCCTTTGTCTAAAAGTTCTTTGATATATTTTTGATATATTTCCAGTCTTTCTGATTGGATATACGGACCAAGATTTCCTTTCTGAATAATACTACCTTTTTCGTCCATCACTACGCCCTCATCAACAATAATTCCGGCCCACTGAAGCGAAGAAATCATATTTTCAATTCCTCCTTCAACAAAACGTTCACGATCGGTGTCTTCGATACGAAGCATGAATGTACCACCATGCTTTTTTGCAAAAAGATACCCAAACAAAGCGGTTCTGAGACCACCCACATGAAGCATTCCAGTTGGGCTTGGAGCAAAACGAGTTTTTATCATAGCTAAATTCGTGACATGACTATTCCGGCAGCAATCGCGAGATTAAGAGATTCTGCGCCACCTCTACCTGGAATAGTATAGCGGGTATCTACCAGGTCTTCAAGCTCAGGAGAAAGTCCATGTGATTCAGACCCAAAAAGAAGAATAGACTTATGAGCCTTAGTAATGGTACCTGGAAGAGGTTTGCCATGGATATCGAGAGAGATAACTTGGTAACCAAATTTCTCTTTGAGCTCAATAATTTCTTTGAGTACATTATGTGAACGATAAATCTTGGAGCGAAATATTGATCCCATCGTACTGCGCACTACCTTTGGATTATATTCATCCACACTATTTTCAGAAAGCATGATATGAGAAATTCCAAACCAATCTGCAGTCCGAATAATAGTTCCAAGATTACCCGGATCCTTAACATCATCAAGTACAATAAGTGTTCCCTCAGCAATATCTGCTAATTGAAAATTCTGAGATTCAACAACTGCGAGAACACCAGGGAATGTATCTGTTGTTTTGATTTCGCCAATATCTTTTCTACCACAAAATTCTACCGGTACTTCATGCTTCTGTGCTTTGGCAATACATTCTGCAATTCCCTCTTCTTCGCGCCTATTTCCTTCCACAACTACCAAGACTACATTGCCAGAATCAATCGCCTCCCCTACCCCTTTGAAACCCTCAATAATAAATTCCCCAAATTGTCTTCGGTATTTCTTTTCCTGAAGTTGTACGAGATGTTTAACGATTTTTGATGAAAGCATAATAAGGAAAAATAAGAATAGCATTGATAATACGTGAGAAACGTTTTGGTTGAGTAAAAAATCTGTACAACCATTCCATACCTATTTTTCTAAGCCAGAATGGAGCGCGTTTTACTGAACCAGAAATGTACTCAAACGAACCTCCAACCCCCATCGCAATCTGCACACCAGATAATTCATTACTATACTGTTCAATCCATGTTTCTTGCTTTTCGTGTCCAAAAGCTACAAACAGAATAGCGGGATGGTTCATCTGTATTTCTCGAATCACCTTTTGATTGATCTCCTCCTCTTGTGTATTTTTGAAAGTAACTACACCTTTGTGAATAAAAAACTGAGGCCCTGGATGCATGCCTGCAATATGTAAATTGGGATAATTTTTCTGTATATATGCAAACAACTTGGTAAGAGTCTTGGTTTTCCCAGAACCAAGTAAATACACTGATTTATGCTCTTTCTCTGCCAGACCGAGTATATCAGCCATAAAATCAACGCCTGGTATCCGTTCCAACTTTCCCTGTGCAAATAATTCAATACCTTTTCCGTCACACAAAGAAAGATCCGCTTTATTCAGAATGGCGCCAAACGAAGGGTTTCGTGTCGCGGCAACCAAAATTTCAGGATTGGGGGTAAATATTCTATGGAGTTTTTGTTCCCCCAAAAAGCCCCTGACTCGTGCAAGCGCTTCCACTTTACTTACTTCATCAATACGAATATTAAGTACATGCATAGCTTAGGTAAACCGAGTATAATTATGCTATACTAACACAAGTTGACAGTTTTGGCGAGTATGGTATAGTAGTTATCACTCTATACACATGAGTGATAATATGCTCACAATATAAGCAATGAACTGCTATACAAACCTTCCTTTTACTTTTGCCTTTTTACCTTTTACTTTTTATGATGCCCCAAAATTTTACCAATAAATCCCAAGAAGCCATTCAAAACGCACAAATTATCGCCAATGAGAATGGGCAGCAACAGATTGATCCTCCACATCTATTTTTAGCATTAATTAATGAGGATGAGGGTGTCGTAGTTTCAATATTAAAGAAACAAAACGCAAATCTTGAGGAAATCAAACAGTACGCACAAGAATTGATCGATCTCTTACCTAAGCAGGAAACTGGGGTACGAAATATCGGACAAGTCACCCTATCGCAAGCAACCCTCTATATCCTTCAAAACGCAAACAATGAAGCTCAAAAAATGAAGGATGAATTTATCTCAGTCGAACATTTACTCTTGGCATTTTTGACCAATAAAAATCCGATTAGCGATTTTTTGAATAGACAGGGTGTGAGCTACCATGAAGTCCTGAAAGTACTCCAATCCATTCGTGGCAATCAACGAGTGGATTCGCCAGAACCAGAGAGCAAATATCAAGCATTAGAAAAGTACGGACTAAATTTAACTGAACGTGCACGAAAGGAAAAACTTGACCCCGTCATTGGTCGAGATGATGAAATCCGCCGTGTCATGCAGGTACTTACTCGCAGAACAAAAAACAATCCAGTACTTATCGGTGAACCTGGCGTTGGTAAGACAGCAGTAGTTGAAGGACTGGCACAGCGGATTGTAAACGGCGATGTTCCAGAAAACCTCAAAGATAAAGAAGTAATCTCACTCGATATTGGATCTCTCCTTGCTGGTACTAAATTTCGAGGTGAGTTTGAAGAACGACTGAAAGCCGTTATTAAGGAAGTTACCAATAGTAATGGGCAAATAGTTCTCTTTATTGACGAGCTTCACACCATCGTCGGTGCTGGAAGTTCGGAAGGAGCAGTAGACGCATCAAATATGCTAAAGCCTGGGCTTGCTCGTGGTGAACTTCATATCATTGGTGCGACAACTATTAAGGAGTACCAAAAACACATTGAAAAAGATGCCGCATTCGAACGTCGTTTTCAGACAGTCATGGTCCAAGAACCTTCACTCGATGATGCAACGGCTATTCTTCGTGGTATCAAGGAAAAATACGAAATTCATCATGGAGTCAGAATCACCGACCCTGCAATCGTTGCCGCAGTAACTCTTTCTCATCGATATATTACCGACCGATTCTTACCTGACAAAGCAATTGACCTAATCGATGAGGCTGCAAGTGCCCTCAAGATGCAGATTGATTCCATGCCAGATGATCTCGATAAGATGAAACGAAAAATGATGAAGATCGACATCGAACTTCGTGCACTGAAAAAAGAAACAGACACTGACTCCAAAGAACGAGAAAAGACACTCAAAGAAGAACTCGCAAACTTGAAAGAAAAAAGTAAAGAAATCGAAATGCAGTGGAGTAATGAGAAAGAAATCATTACCAAAATGCGTGAACATAAAAAAGAAATTGACAAGCTCAAACAAGAAGCAGAGATCATGGAACGTAAGGGTGATTTACAAAAAGTTGCCGAAATTCGCTATGGAAAAATTCCAGTTATCGAAGAAGCGATCAAGAAGTACGAAGCAAAACTTGCAGACCTCCAAAAGAAGAGTTCAATTCTAAAGGAAGAAGTAACCGAGGAAGACATCGCTCGTGTAGTTTCAAAGTGGACTGGAATCCCAGTAAACAAAATGCTTGAAGATGATATATACAAACTCGCTCGCATGGAAGAAGAACTCAGTAAACGGGTCGTAGGGCAAGCTGAGGCGATCAAAGCTATCTCAAACGCAATCCGAAGAAATCGTGCGGGAATTTCAGAAGAAAAACGCCCGATTGGTTCATTCATCTTCATGGGTCCTACGGGAGTTGGAAAAACAGAACTCGCAAAGACACTTGCAGACTTCCTCTTCAACGATCAAGACGCACTCGTCCGCGTGGATATGACTGAGTATATGGAGAAACATGCAGTCAGTAAAATGATTGGTTCTCCTCCAGGTTATGTCGGATTTGACGAAGGTGGACAATTGACCGAAATCATACGACGCAAACCATACTCAGTAATTCTATTTGATGAAATTGAAAAAGCCCATCCAGACACGTTCAATATCATGCTGCAAATTCTCGAAGATGGCCACCTCACTGATGCAAAGGGTAGAAAAGTTAATTTCAAAAATACGGTTATTATCATGACGAGTAACATTG
>CAZCHJ010000048.1:0-4838 GCA_964498735.1 uncultured Gammaproteobacteria bacterium
GCCTGGCTGGCCTTTTGAACCAAAAAGGTCTTGCAACTGGTGTAGGTGATGAGGGCGGTTTTGCTCCTAATTTACCGAATAATGAACGGGCTATTCAACTAGTGGTAAAAGCAATTCAGTCTGCTGGTTATATACCAGGAAAGCATGTGTATATTGGTATGGATGTTGCATCGTCAGAGTTCTACCGTGGTGGAAAATATTATTTGGATGGACCAAAAAATCCAGTTACCCCAGAAACCGTCATCACGACACTCGAATCATGGGTGAAGCGTTATCCAATTATCTTCCTTGAGGATGGATTGGCAGAAGATGATTGGAAAAATTGGAAATTGTTGACCAAAAAATTAGGTAATAAAGTTTCACTCGTCGGAGATGATTTATTTGTTACAAATACTGAGCGGATTAAGCGAGGAATTGAAGAAGGAGTTGCAAACGCTGTATTGATTAAGGTGAATCAGATTGGGTCTCTATCAGAGACAATTGATGCAATTGAACTTGCTCGTAAACATGACTACAAAGTCGCTGTTTCTCACCGTTCGGGCGAGACTGGCGATACGTTTATTGCAGACCTAGCCGTTGCAGTAAATGCTGAATTTATTAAGACCGGTTCATTATCTCGTTCAGAACGAGTTGAGAAGTATAATCGACTGATGGAAATTGAAGATGAGTTGGGATTATAATGTAAATAAGTTTTCAAAAAACAAGATACAAGAAACAAACAAATCACAAACTCCAATAATCAATTTTTGAAATTTGTATATTGAAAATTGTTTATATCTTGTTACTTGTATTTTTTAAAAAATGTATGTCAAAAACAAAATTAAAAACCAAACCAGATAATGTACCATCTCCCACGGTCCTCATTATTCTTGATGGTTTTGGACTTGCTCCAGAGACGAATGAGGGTAATGCAATAACCTCAAAAACTGCCCCCAATATTTTCGAGTACATGAAAAAATATCCAACCTCAAAATTAAAAACATATGGTGAAAATGTAGGATTATTTCCAGGACAGCGTGGAAACTCCGAAGCAGGACATTTGAATATTGGTGCAGGGAGAATTGTAAAACAAGATTTAGTTGCGATTTCAGATACTATCCATGATGGTACATTTTTCAAAAATGAAGCATTCAAGCAAGCACTTTTTCATGTAAAAAAGTACAAATCAGCGGTTCATCTGATGGGACTTCTAACTGATGAGAATAGTGCACATTCATATCCTGAGCATGTATACGCTCTACTCGAATTGTGTCGAAGAGAGGGGGTAGAAAAAGTATATATACATCTTT
The DNA here is from genome assembly GCA_964498735.1 of uncultured Gammaproteobacteria bacterium. GTDB lineage: Bacteria > Patescibacteriota > Patescibacteriia > Magasanikbacterales > UBA922 > UBA922. The sequence continues at coordinate 1,290 of CAZCHJ010000048.1, forward strand.
TTACTGATGGTCGTGATTCAGGACCACACGCAGCTGCAACCTATTTACACGAACTTCGAGGACACATGCTTCATACCGAGAAAATTGCCACTGTCATGGGACGACTGTATGGTATGGATCGAAATAAGATATGGAGTCGTACTGAAGCGGCATATGAAGCATTGGTTATGGGGATGGGGCATAAGGTAAAAAGTGCGGAAGAAGGATTGGAGCAAGCGTACAATCGTGGAGAGACTGATGAATTTATTACCCCTTCTGTTGTGGTTGATGAAAAAGGAAAACCAGTCGGAACTATCAAAGATCATGATGTAATTATATTTTTCAATGCGCGATCAGATCGTGCACGACAGATTACCAAGGCATTCACCCAAGATGATTTTAACAAGAAAAATCCAGGTTCTTTCAGAAGAACTAAAATTCCCAAAAATATTAGATTTGTTGCGTTAACTGATTTCGGTCCAGATCTGGAAAATATTCTAACAGCCTTTCCGTCTCCAGATGTGTATAATACACTACCACTTGCGCTCTCGCATCTGACTCAACTCTACATCGCAGAATCAGAGAAATATGCGCACGTAACATATTTTATTAATGGCGGTTATGCGGATCCAGTGAATGGCGAGGATCGTATGAAAATAGAATCAAAAACCGTCGCTCATCATGATGAAAAACCGGAGATGGAAGCGCAGAAAATTACCAAGACAGTGCTTCAGTTTATGAAAAAAAATACCTACAATTTTTATTGTATCAATTATGCGAACGCAGATATGGTCGGGCATACAGAAAATTTTAAGGCTGCAAAAATTGCAGTTAAAACCATTGATACTTGCGTAAGTGAAATTGTAGAAGAAGTATTGCGTCAACAAGGACAGGTACTTATCGTAGCAGATCATGGAAACGCAGAAGAAATGAAAGATTTGAAGACAGGAGAAGTGGATACTGAACATAGTCTCAATCCTGTGCCTTGTATTTTAATCAGAACCGAACATAAAGGAATCAAATTAAAAGACGGTATTTTAGCTGATGTCGCGCCGACAATTATTAAAATGATTAATGGTGTACAGCCTCGAGAAATGACAGGTAAACCTTTATTCTAGTATGCAGAGACCAAAACCAGTAGTACTTGCAATTCTCGATGGATGGGGAATAGCACCTCCAAGTAAGGGTAATGCTATTTATCATGCCCATACTCCAAACATGGACCGTTTTGTAAATGAATACCCGGCCATGTCTTTGTATGCTTCAGGAAACGAAGTGGGTCTTTCCTATGGAGAAATGGGAAATTCAGAAGTAGGACATCTCAATATTGGTGCTGGTCGGGTGTATTATCAGACATTTCCGCGCATCAATAAAACTATTGTCGATGGGACATTTTTTCAAAACAAATCATTTCTTGCAGCAAAAGAACATGTGCAAGAGCATAATTCTGCGCTTCATTTGATTGGATTGGTGAGTCCGGGAAATGTACATGCAAGTCAAGATCATTTATATACATTACTTGAATTTGCAAAGAAAAATAAGATAAAGAACGTGTTTATTCACGCAATTCTTGATGGAAGAGACACGATATATAATAGTGGTAAAGATTTTATTACCAAACTCGAAGAAAAAATAAAAAAAATTGGAGTAGGAGAAATTGCGTCACTCTCAGGTCGATATTATGCAATGGATCGGGATAATCGATGGGATCGAATAGAAAAAGCATATAATGCAATGGTCCTCGGTATTTCAGAGACATATAGCAAAGATCCGATCGAAGCAATTGAAACATCATATGATAAAAAAGTATATGATGAAGAATTCATTCCAACGGTAATCGGAAAAGAAGGAAAGCCTGTAGCGCGAGTAGAAAAAGGTGATGCGGTTATCTTCTTTAATTTTCGTCCTGACCGCGCACGTCAATTGACTAAAGCTTTTGTACTTCCTGGATTTGATAAATTCGAACGAGAATACTTGTCTGATTTATTATTTGTCACCATGACTGAATACGAAAAAGAAATTCCAGTATTGGTAGCTTACCCACCGATCGTGGTACATAATTGTCTTGCAGAAGTTATGAGTAAGGCTGGGCTTACACAATACCATATTGCAGAAACAGAAAAGTACGCACATATTACGTTTTTTCTAAATGGTACCGTCGAGACCGCATTTGCTGGCGAGGATCGGGAAATTATACCGTCACCAAACGTTGCGTCGTATGACAAAGCGCCAGAAATGTCTGCCGTAGAAATTACCAAAAAGTTAATACAAGCAATAGAGTCAGATAAATATGATGCGATATTGGTAAATTATGCGAACGCTGACATGGTAGGGCACACGGGAGATTTAAATGCTACGATAAAAGGATGTGAAGTTGTCGACCATGCTCTTGGGAAAGTTGCTGAATATATAGAAGCAAAAGGTGGGGTGTTGCTTATCACTGCAGATCATGGAAATGCTGAAGAAGTAATCAATTTGAAAACAGGTGAAAAAGACAAAGAACATAGTAATAATCCTGTTCCATTTCTCATTATCGGCTCTGAATTTCGTGGAAAAGCTGGACCTACGGGCGATCCTCCAGAAGGAGATTTGAGTCTCATGCACCCAGTCGGAATTTTAGCAGATGTAGCACCGACGATGCTCAAAATTTTAGAAATTGAACAGCCTCCAGAGATGACAGGAAGAAGCCTCATGTAAGTTCAAATTCTAGTATGGCACTTGCAGCAACCCACATAAAATTTGCTCTTGATGTGGTGGATATATATGATATCAAAAATATCTCTACGTACCTGGCAGGCACTATGTACCCTGATAGTCGGTATATTTCAGGGATTGCGAGAGAAAAAACTCATTTTGAAGGACTCCTCTCAAAAGAGTTTCTTACGACTGATTTTAAAAAAGGATGGTCGGTACATTTTTTGTGTGATAAAATTCAAAATAAATTATTTCATACCATTTTTCCTGATTGTTTGGAAGGTGTAGAACACGGAGGTTGGAAAAGCGATTGGTGGATCCGTGTATCAGCACTGAAGGGGTTGCAGGAAATTTTTATTATAAATGATTTTGATATTCAAAAGTATTTACCGCTTCTTAATTATGTTGAGAATCCCAATAATGAGCGACCTGAAGACATACAAAAATTTAATCAAATAAATCAAAACATCTACAAAAATAAAAAGAACGTCACGCCAAAAGATGTTGTGAACCTATGGGTAGAACTTGGTGTAGAAAATAAACTAGTTCTATTGATTGAAGAAAAAGTAAATACATATCTCAATAACCCTGATGTAGTTAATAGAATGAAAAAAGTCTTTCAAGAAATGACAAGCGCTTGTAAAAGTATATAAAAATATCCCGATAATACGGGATATTTTTATATACTAGTCATTTGTTTCAAATGTTTCACAATTTCTCCTTCAACTTCTTTCAACCCTTTCCCAGAAATTGAGAATGTCGCATTATCTTCATCGCCCACCGCGCCATATTTTTTCATGATTTCAGTTGCATGGAAGTTTGGAACAATTTTGAGCATTCCATGCACGGTAGTGTCTGTTCCTGTTGGGTTTTCGT
>CAZCHJ010000048.1:4938-7453 GCA_964498735.1 uncultured Gammaproteobacteria bacterium
GGAACAATTTTGAGCATTCCATGCACGGTAGTGTCTGTTCCTGTTGGGTTTTCGTATAACACCAGAATAATTTTTGCATCAGGAGAAAATGCGATAAGTTCATCGATAATCATTGAGAGGTCGTCAACTGCTGCGTTTGATCGTACAAAATCATCTCGAGTAATAGTGGTTGAGATAATACCATCGGTTGAGTCAAAGGTGAGATGGCTGAGTGCCGCACCCCAGAGTTTGAAAGTGGAGATGGTCTTTGTCTGGAATAACTGTTCAATAATATATGATCGATCTGCGCCAAGTTCGACAAGCTTACTTGCAATGGTGAGTGTATGAGGGCGAACTTTTTTGTCTTTGAAACTATTAGTTCCGGCAATAATACCGGTAAGAAGTGTTTGCGCAATTTCTTGAGTAATAAGTTCAGGCTTATAAGCATTCATGAATTCATAGAGTATTTCAGATGAGGTACTGGCAGGAAGTTCAACGAGATTGATATGTCCAAACAGTTCATTTGAGGGTTTGTGGTCAATATTAAAAATTGGTGTCTTGAAAAAGAATTCTTCATGATTGGTATATATGTCACCAAGTGCAGTAAGACTCGGAGTGTCGACTACCACAATCGCATCATACTTGAATTCAGTTTGTGAGGTACGAACTAAATCTTTGGCGAAGTATCCATTTTTTGGGGTGATGAAGAGGCGAAGTTTTTCATCCTTTACATCATATTTCAAATTTGAAAGACCATTTTTTGAAATATCAAGTGTGAGAACGAATTGGTGGAGACTGCCGAGAGCTGGAGAAATGGAGTCAGCATTTCGAAGAAATGAGAAACGAGTAGGAAGTACAAATCCATCGCATACCAGGTGAGTTTTTTTCCCGAGTTGCTCAAAAAATAGCTTGAGTGCAAGCATTGAGGCAATCGCGTCACCATGCGGTTCTCGCTTGGTCGTGATAAGAATATGTTTCTTATCCTCGAGTGCTCGGATGAGTTGTTGGAGGATATATACACTCATAGTCATAAAAAATCCCTGACTTCGGTTACAGGGTACCAAAAAGGGATGGGTCAGTATACCAAAGCCTAAAATTATTGTCAACAGTGCGATTTTTTGCATGTTGTGGACTACAAAAATAGGGTATTTTCGCCAAATTTAGCCAAATCTTGCTAAAATATGCTGTTTAGGATAGAATTTTAGGTATATTGTTGATCTATGAAAGAAAAAGAATTGCCAAAAGCCTACGAACCGAAACAGTATGAAGATGCCATCTACAAACGCTCTCTCGAAAGCGGTTTTTTTGCACCTGAAAATGTTCCAGAATGGGTGAAAAACGAGGAAAAACGGGAAACCTTCAGTATTGTACTCCCTCCACCAAATGTGACGGGAACGCTCCACATGGGCCATGCAGTTATGTTGGCAGTGCAAGATGTAATGACGAGATATCATCGAATGAAGGGTGATAAAACACTCTGGGTGCCGGGAACCGATCACGCCGCAGTAGCCACTGAATCAAAAGTAGAAAAAATGCTGATTGAAAAAGGAATGAAAAAGCCAAAAACAGAACTTGGACGTGAAAAGTTTTTGAAAGAAGTGGAAAAGTTTGCCAGAGATTCTCATGATACGATTGTGAATCAAGCTCAAAAAATGGGCGCATCTCTCGATTGGTCGAGAGAAGCCTTTACATTAGATAAGCCACGTAATGCCGCAGTGAATACATTATTCAAGATGATGTATGATGACGGATTAATTTACCGAGGCTATCGAGTAATCAATTGGTCAGTGAAAGGACAATCCACCTGTAGCGATGATGAGCTCGTCTATGTTGAACGACCGGGAAAATTATACTATTTCAAATATGGTACTGAATGTCCGATTACGATTGCGACTACCCGACCTGAAACAAAATTGGGAGACACTGCGATTGCAGTCAACCCAAAAGGGAAATGGAAAAAATACATTGGCAAAGAATTTACTATTAAAAATTTTGGCCAAGCCGGACATGAATTGAAATTGAAAGTAATCGGAGACTCTGGTGTTGATGATTCGTTTGGAACGGGTGCTCTTGGTGTTACCCCTGCGCATAGTCAGACTGATTTTGAAATATATCAAAAAAATAAAAACATTGGTCTTATTCAAGTGATTGGAGAAGATGGAAAAATGACTGATAATGCGGGGAAAGAATATGCGGGCCTCACAGTTGAGGATGCTCGGAAAAAAGTAGTTGCATGGCTTGATACAGCAGGATTGCTCGAGAAAACTGAGGATACCATACAGAATGTCGGGACGAGTGATCGATTTGGAGATGTGGTCGAACCATTGCCAAAGACACAGTGGTTTATTGAGGTAAATAAGAAATTTAAGATTAAAAATTCAAAATTAAAGAATGTTAAGAGCGGACAGTTAGTTACGCTAAAAGAACTGATGCAGACAGTTGTTAAAACTGGGGAGGTTAAAATCATTCCTGAACGTTTTGATAAGACCTATTTCCATTGGATCGATAATCTACGCGACTGGAATATTAGTCGCCA
>CAZCHJ010000049.1:0-1769 GCA_964498735.1 uncultured Gammaproteobacteria bacterium
AAACCAAATTCTGGTCATGTACATATTCGCGATAATGCAACTATTGCAATTGCTTCCCAGGTCATGCCCAAAGAATTTTTTGAATTAAATATTCTTGAATATTTTGCCACTGCTTTTAGTGAACAAAAATATAATCTGGAAAAACTAGTTACTGACGTACTTGCAGTGGTCGACTTATCTATCCCACTTGATAAAAAAATAAAAGAGCTCTCCGGTGGACAGCATGCACGACTTCTTCTTGCATATGCACTCATTCAAAAACCTGATATTTTATTGCTCGACGAACCTACCAATAATCTTGACGCTGAAGGAATCGCACATCTCACTGCATTTCTCATGATGTATGAAAAGACTGTTATCGTTATTTCACATGACGCAGCATTTCTCAACTCATTTACTGACGGCGTTCTTAATCTTGATTTTCATACCAAAAAAGTTGAACAATACGTTGGGAACTATTTTGACGTAGTGGAACAAATTGCTGCCCAAATCGAACGCGAAGAACGTAAAAATGCTCAGCTACGAAAAAATATCCAAGATCGAAAAGATAAAGTAAACTTCTTTGCACACAAAGGTGGTAAGATGCGTAAATTAGCAAGTAAACTGAAGGAGGAAGTTGCTGAAGATGAAGAAAATATTGTTGACGTAAAACGCGATGACAAAACTATTCGACCATTCACCATCCCCTCTCAACACTGGTCTGAAGTAGTTGCAACTATTTCTTCTGTTGGAATGATGGTCAACCACCAACGTGTCTCAAAAAATGTTGATATTAAACTCTGGAAAGGAAATCGATTGCAAATTGTTGGGCCGAATGGAATCGGCAAAAGCACCCTGCTTAAAGAACTTGCACTTGAATCAACGGATGGTGCACAGATCTCACCGGGTATTATTGTTGGTTACTATCGACAAGATTTTTCTGGACTTGATTTTAATAAAACCGTATACGATTCATTGGCCGAAATGATGGATATTCCTGATAATCAGGAAATCTACGCTACTGGCGCTCAATTTCTCCTAACTGCCGACCTTATGAAAAATACGGTTGGTTCACTTTCTGAGGGGCAAAAAGGATTACTTTGTTATGCACGATTTGTGCTCCAAAAACCTGGACTTCTCATTCTTGATGAACCTACCAACCATATTAACTTCCGCCATATCCCAATTATTGCTCAAGCGATCAATGAATACGAAGGAACTATTATCCTCGTCTCTCACATGCCAGAATTTGTAGAACAGATTCGTATTACAGAAGTACTAAATCTTGGAAAATAAACATCCAAAAAATTAACTTCGTCCACAAGACGAAGTTTTTTTGATATACTACCATTTTATATGGCGCCATCCAAAAAACGCACCACAAAATCAACAACTAAACGTGCGCGTTCTCGTTCTCACAAGGCAGTCAAACCCACACTTCGATCAGTAAAATTCCTTCACTATCGAAGACATCTCATGAGTTTTGTTGTCTGTTTTGTGGCACTCGTGGGATTTGCTGCATACGCAATTACACGCCCCGTTCCCCCACCAGAAGATGACCGCCCATCGCGTATCGATGCATATTTTTCCAAATATAATATGCCACTTGCCGGCTATGGCAATGATTTTGTAGCAATTGCGGATGAATGTGAGATGGACTGGAGATTGCTACCCGCTATCGCAGTGCGCGAGTCGACAGGTGGCAAACACATGCAATATAACAACCCTTTCGGATGGGGTGGTGCCAAAATTCCTTTCAAAAGCATTCCTGATGCAATACAAACCGTTGG
>CAZCHJ010000049.1:1869-7349 GCA_964498735.1 uncultured Gammaproteobacteria bacterium
TACTTGCTATCAACTATTTTAGTGATTGTATGTCTTCTTCGTATTTATCTGAAAGTGCCATCACATTATCACCATAAAAACTATATTTTGGATTGGTTCCCCCTGAAAAATACCTCATCGCGGCTTTCCAATTTCCGTCACGTGTACCATCAGCTCCATTTGCTTTGAGAAGTAGTGCTGACGCGACAAATGCATCTCGTATATCCCATGGATCAGCCAAGTTTTTTCCGGTAAATTTCGTTACTTTATCTTTATATTTTATCCACGTAGACGGGATAAACTGAGCTGGACCCATAGCGCCACCCCACCCTAATTGGCTCCCATCTTTATTTCTCATTGGACACGATACTGGTGTAATATCCGGATCTTTTTCTAATTCTTTGGTAATGGCACGAAATGGCTCCTGGTCTCGATCAGGCTTCATAATCACTTTCCAACTTTTTTCTGGTGGATCCCCAAGCCGATTACACGTACCTACATTTTTCCCCAAATTTGATTCCTGAGTTAAGATTGCAAGTAAAAAAGAAGTGTTGACGCCAGTCTGCGTACTCACCCAATCCGCAATAGTAACTGCTTGTCCGAATGTTATCTGGGAACCCACATCGAGTAATTCATAAATACGACTCTTGATTTCCGCAGCACGTTTTTTATTTCCTTGTAATAGATTTTGATAATTTTCCTCCTTACCTTGTGTGTCCTTCAATAATTGATTTTGTTCATTTAATTTTCCACCCAAGGCTACTTGTTGGGCAGTGGTTAATTTTAAAAGTTCTGAAGCATCATTTTGTTGGGATTCATACACTTCACGCTGTGCTTCAAGATTTTGTTTTATCTTCTTAACCTCATCAACAAGTCCATCGAGAGAGCGAGAGAGCGTTTCTAAATTTTTTACCTCTATAAATGCCTCACTCAACTTTCCCTGTAACATAAGGCGAAAAGCAATAGCTTCATGATTTTTTTGATATATGAGACGCAGTAATTTTGCCAAATTCTTCTTAAGCTCATCACTTTTGGCTTCATTTTTTTTGATATCATCCGCAGTCATCTCTAAACTATTATTCAATTCTTTAAGTCGAACAGTTGTAACCCCAATCTGTAACTGAATTTTACGCTGCTCTTGTTTTAGCCGCTGTATTTTGTTAGCCAAAGTCTGTTTCTCCCCTTTGGTAACTGTAATTTGTTTTTCGAGGTCTCCAATTTGTGCTTCGATATTTTTGAGCTCTTCCTGAAGTTGTTTTTGTTCCTCTATTGATCCATGTACATTATTTGGTATAAGCGAAAAAATACTTGTCACAACAAGTATTAAAACTACCCCAATTACTGATACTCTCTTCATAAGCTTTGTCTCTATTGTAACATACATTACCTACTCTTTACAGATAAATCAAAAAGAAGAATTATATATAAAATACCGCTCAAAAGCGGTATTTTATAGTAATTTTTTAATCTAGTAGCAGTTTACAACCGCGTTCTCATTTTCTGAAATCACATGGATACATGCTTCTCCAGAATCTGGTATTGCGGGTGGTGTAGCAACCTCGGGATCACTGAAAGTAATACTTGAAACAATATCACTGAAATCTTTTTCTGATGTGGTACCGTAGATAAATATTTCATCTTCATCATTTAGTGGTACATGCACCGCTGGTATTATTTCTCCATTTTCTGTCTTTCGATACTCTACCTGCTCAGTCTTGCCATCAATTACCACATACGATGGTACTACTGTTTTATCTGTTTCACCTGACGGTGTTACCGAAGTTCCACCTGTCCCACTCACGGGTTGTGAAGATTTGGTAGTTGCTGCAGTTTTTTTCTGTTTTAATACTACTATCTGATCATGTCCTCCTGCTCCAGAAAATATATATCCGCTATGATCTGAGAGTTCCCGGACCGCCCATGTCTGTGGATAGCTTATTTTAAATGGCGCAAGTGAAGAAAGTGTCATCGTGGTCCGCTGAGATTGTGCACGTACTTGTTCTTCAGCTTTCAAGCTTTCTTCAATCTGCATTCGAACTTGTTTTGGTGTGAGTTCTTGAGATGAGGTAGTGTTTTTAATTTCATCCGATGATGGAGCGAGAGCTCGACAGCCCCCTCCCACAAGTATCATACTCGCTGATAATATGCCTAACACGCCGACAAGAGCTAAAAATTTTGAATTAGTTTGATGACTTTTTCTACCAACTGTTTTCTCAGTTTTTGCAATACGCTCACGAGTAGAAACCACAGTGTCTGGATTAAGTGAGATACTATCAATTCCTTCGCGGACTAAAAATTCTGCAAATTCAGGGGAATCACTTGGTGCCTGACCACAAATTCCAATTTTACGCTTATGTGCATGTGCGACTCTAATTACTTGCCTTATGAGTGTCATGACTGCGCTATTTTTTTCACTATATACATGACTTACTAACGCTGAATCACGATCAACCCCAAGAGTCAATTGGGTCAAATCATTTGACCCAATACTAAATCCATCAAAAATTTTTGCAAACTCCTCTGCAAGAATTACGTTTGAAGGAATCTCGCACATGACGTAGACTTTCAACTTATCAACACCTTGTTTTAATCCAAATCCAGCCATGGTTTCGAGTACTTTCTTTCCTTCTTCTGGAGTTCTACAGAATGGAACCATAACAATCACATTATCGAGACCCCACTCACTTCGTACTTTTTTCAGTGCATCACACTCAATTCCAAACGCTGACTTATATTCTTCTGAATAATACCGCGAAGCTCCTCTCCACCCAATCATTGGATTTTCTTCTTTTGGTTCAAATTCTCGTCCGCCAATAAGGGTAGCATATTCATTTGTCTTGAAATCAGAAAGCCGAACAATCACCTCTCGAGGATAAAAAGCTGCAGCAATTCTGGCAATTCCATCTGCTAATTTATCTACTCCATATTGTCGTTTATCTTCGTACCCCACCGTAAGCTCTGCAATTTTCTTCTTTGCTTTTTTATCTTTTAATTTATCATAATTAAGCAGTGCAAGCGGATGAATACGTATAAAATTTGAGAAAATAAATTCTTCACGCGCAAGTCCGACACCATCGTTTGGTAAATAGGAAAGAGCAAAAGCATGATCTGGATCACCTACGTTCATCATGATTTTGGTTCGGGTTTTTGCATTCTCCTTGATATGTGTTTTCTTCACTTCAAAAGGAAGTGCGCCTTTGTAAATACGACCCTCGTCACCTTCTGCACAGGATACAGTGACTTTTTGTCCATTTTTGAGCACTGTTCGTGCTTTTTTACTCCCCACAACACAAGGCACTCCGAGTTCGCGCGATACGATTGCCGCATGACTTGTTTTTCCACCTTGTTCGGTCACAATCGCAGCTGCCATACGCATGATTGGTTCCCAATCAGGATCAGTAATTCGAGTTACCAGTACTTCGCCTTTCTTGAAACGCTTCATGTCTTTTGGATCATTGATCACGCGTACTGTACCTGCTCCAATTTTTTGTCCTACTGAAATTCCAGTGGCAATTATTTTTCCTTTCTCTTTGAGTTCATATGATTCAACAACCGAATGATCGGCATGTGATTTTACCGTCTCAGGTCGCGCCTGCACAATATATAATTTTCCAGTACTCCCATCTTTTGCCCATTCGATATCTTGAGATTTTTTATAAAACTCTTCAATTTCCATTCCCCATTTTGCAAGCGTTAACACATCCTCATCAGTAATAGAAAATTTATGCTGATCGGGTGCTGAGACAATATTTTGTGTGGTGCCTTTTTTTCCGTATACCAACTTTACCTCTTTTGAGCCGACGATTCTACTAATAATAGCGTCTTTTCCTCTTCTCAAACCATCTTTGAATACATAAAATTGGTCTGGTGTTACTCTTCCTTTTACTACATACTCACCTAGTCCATAGGCTGCATTTATAAGAACAACCCCTGGAAACCCTGACTCAGTATCGAGAGTAAACATTACCCCTGAAGCACCGAGATCTGAGCGAACCATTACCTGAACCGTTACTGAAAGTGCTACAGCTAGATGATCAAATCCCTTGGTTTCACGATATGAAATTGCACGGTCGGTAAATAGCGAGGAAATACACTTCTTTACCGCTAACAATAATTCTTCCTCTCCTACCACATTAAGATACGTTTCTTGTTGACCTGCAAAACTTGCGTCTGGTAAATCTTCAGCAGTTGCACTAGACCGCACTGCAACGGAAAGATGCGTCACACCTTCTTTCTTTTTTAGTTCCTCATACGAAGTTATAATCTCTTTTTGCAATTGTTCTGGAAATTCTGCAGCCAAAATTAATTCACGGACTTTTTTTCCAACAATCGCTAATTTTTTTACATCAAGCACGTTCAATCCTTTGAGTTCTTTCTTTATTGCTTTATCAAGATCATGCGCATGAAAAAAATCCCAATATGATTTTGCTGTAATTGCAAATCCATTGGGTACTGCAATATTTTTGTTCTTGAGACCGGTATACATTTCACCGAGTGATGCATTCTTACCCCCCACCAATGGGATATCAGTAATTCTAATCTCATCAAACCACAAAATATGCGCTGTCTCCCGTGCATGTATTTTTGCTTTTTTTGAATTTTTCTTGGAATTCATTTTCATACTTTGTATAAGTATACCACAAATAATTTATACAACATAGGTTATGTTTCTGTTATTAGTTTTGCACCAGGTGATTGTGTATTTTTTTCCCATTCAAATGATAGGGAAAAATTCTCTGCGATTACCCCACCTACGCCATTTGTTTTTTCACTTGATAGATCAATCACTCGTGATTGTACAGTGCGGAATCCTTCTTTTTCTGCAGTAGCATAATACGTACTTGGTCCAACCAAAACAGCATATCTTCCTCTCGAATCAGTCATCGTTGAGTCAACAAGTTTATTATATGTAGCATCGAACACTCGAATAAGAACTTTCCCAATAGGTTTTTTTGTTTTTTCTTCGCTAACGGTCGCATATGTACCTTTAATCTTTCTTTGGGAGAGACGTTTAATTGATAGATACAGCACAATATGTACAACTAATAACGCAGTTATCCAAGGTTTTGGTGAGATGACGAGTGAACCCACAGTCGCAAATCCACCCAACATAGTTGTTGTCTTTTGTAGTCCATTCTTAGTATATTCTTTAATTAAATATTTGGTAGTTTTTCGATCCATAGTTGGTTCCAAAGGAATGTTGTAACTTAATTCAAACTTATCTTCGGTTACGGGAATATTTTCCCCACGATATATGTTCGGATATGTTACATCTTCACTTGGGTGATTTGTATGCAAAAGAAAACCTTCTTTGGATACTTCAAGTGCATAGGTACCCACAAGAGCGCTTATGAAATATCTTCCTTGTGTATCAGTAACCTGTGTTCGAATAATCTGTTTTGTATTTACATCAATTAACCGAACTAATGCCAAATCTACTGGCCTCTTTGTATACGCATTAAACACTACTCCCCAACTCTTCTGTTTCCGTCGTTTAATCA
>CAZCHJ010000050.1:0-3886 GCA_964498735.1 uncultured Gammaproteobacteria bacterium
ACCGCCTTATCTTTCTTCAAAGTTTCTTGTTCATTGTTCCCTGGTCTCAAAAATTCAGTTACCAAATCTTTCATGGCAGATGTTGCAATATCACTCTCACGTCCTCGATACCAATTGTCTGCAAATAAAGCCTGAGTAGCAAATGGTCCCATCTTATCATCCTTCTGTTGCTCAGCAACCTGTTCACGATAGGGACTCGGACGGAATGTTTTTTGGGTATAGGTTTTTACTTTTTCTTTTGAAGAAATGAAGCGTACAAAATCCCATGATTCATTCTGATATTTTGATTTTTTCACGACTGATTCTACCCAATAATTTGCCACATTCGAGGGAGATCCTGAATTGAGCTGTGGCACGGGAGCAATCTGGATATTGAGCTGTGGAGCCTGCGCCTTGATCCGAGGATAATCGTAGGCAAATCCGAGGAAGAATGTAGTTTTCCCACGGACAAATTCGTCAAATGCGTTATGCTGTTTTTCATTCCAGCTATATCTGTCTGCAGTAGGTCGTGCAAAACCGGTATAGAAATCAAGTGCCTGAATCATCGGGTTCGATCGATCTGGTGTACGGTCAACTCCATTAGCAAAAGTTATTGTATTCCCCGTTATCGGTGCCACACCGCTTTGCAACATGAATAATGAAACAATATCAAAAAAGTTATCAATATTATTACTTGTGCCAAGTGCTACTCCGGACTGTGTAATATCAAGCGCCGAGCTAAATCTCGTACTCTTCTTTACTGCATCTACAAACTCATCCCATGTTTTTGGAGCCTCAGCAACACCTGCTCGATCGAGTAATGTCTGGTTGTAAAATAACGCTAATGAATCGAAGGCGAGTGGAAGTCCATATATTTTTCCATCAATCACTACATCTTTTTGTACCGAATTAACATACTGTGTTTGTATATCTTTCTCTTTTGGTAACGGAATAGTATCGACTACTACTTGTTGCTCTTTGGTATATTGATTTTTGATTACCAATCGTGGAACCTGCACACTCGCTGGAGCAGGAGATAGTCTTCCCTGATTTTTCTTGAGCCAACGTACATGCATTGAAACAATGTCTGGCCCGACGTCATCTGCAAGCGCATTGGTGAATAGTTGATCGAATTCTTCGTATCGTACCTGACGAATATTCACTGTTACTTGTGGTCGCAGCAACTTATATTCTGCTGCGTATTTTTTTAACTCATCTACGTCATTATAAACTGTCCAATAATTAAGAATTACCGGACGCACTGCAGCCTGATCTTGCTGACTCAGGCCTTTGCATCCAAAACCAGAAAAAACTAATGTGGTCACTAGTAATGCGTAAGAAATTATTGATTGTATTTTTTTATGCATAGACAAAGATTATCTAAAGACATCAAATACAAAATTCACCAACGCATAACTTGCAAAAATAATCATTACACCAAGACCTGCCCACAAAATTGTCTCCAATCCTTTTGCAGTTTTCTCAGAATTTCCCCGAGCAGTCATATAGGTCACTCCACCATAGATCATCATGACCAATGCAACGGTTCCGAGCACCCCCATCGCACCTCGAATAAGGATGCCAATCAACTGTTGAGCATTAGTTACTCTTAATTTATTTAGCTCGGCTGTTTGCTCACGTATGTGCCCTAAATTTAAATTAGTTGCTGTTCCGCTGTTGCCGCTATTTATTGTAGCTGTCCCACTTGGACCTACACACACAAAATTTTCACACGTTTGTCCGGATGCACAATCACTGGTTTTACTACAACTTCCACTCGCTTCGATGCTCTGAGTTTGACTACTTTGATCTCCAGTACCGACTATGCATGCGTTATTCTTACAAATTTGACCTGTCGGACAATCAGCAGTACTTCCACAACTACTCGTACCACCCCCTGAATTGCTCTGGCTTTGCCCACCTTGTTGAGGGATAGGATCTTGTGGATTACTCTGACCTCCTTGTCCTGATCCTAAACCAAATACAAAATGCGGATTCATTAAAAATAATAACCCGGCTATAATTGTAAAAATTAATATTTTTGATTTTCTCCTTTGTAGGAAATTTTGCATAGGTTAATTAGAGTAGCCCATCTTTCTTTGCAAAATGAATCGTTGTTTTTAATAATGCTAGTGGGTTACCGGTATCAAAATATTCCCCCTTATATTCATACGCAAAGAACTTCTTTTTCTTTGCAAGCATATTTGCTGCATCTGAGAGCCATATTTCCCCATCACGCCCCTCACCCTGAGCTTCCAGCATCGGCCAGATATCTTTCGTGAATACATAACGCATACCCCCCACAATCAATCCTAATGGGGAAACTTCTGCTAATGCTGGTTTTTCTCTAAACTCACTTACGCGATAGATCCCTTTTCCTACTGATTTTCCATAGACATTCCCGTATTTCTTCGACATCGCTTCCTTGTCTTCAATTTTTTGTACCCCAATTATGGATGCATTTTTTTTATCAAAAATTTCAAGTAGTTGCTTTACCACCGGTACTTCTGAATCAATAATACTGTCTCCATCTGAGAAGGCAAACGACTCGTCTCCAATAAATTCTCGCGCACAGAGCAGTGCATGTCCGTTTCCTAGGGGTTCTGGCTGTCGTGTATAGAAAAAACGCACTTGTTTACTCAATTTTATCAATGATTCGATACGGTCAAGTTTTCCTTTGCTTTTCAAGTACGTTTCAAAATCACGATCACGATCAAAATGGTCTTCAATAGCACGCTTTTGTGAGCTGGTTACAAAAATAATTTCAGTTATTCCACTCATCGCCATTTCTTCAACAATATATTGCACGACTGGCTTGTCGAGCACGGGAAGCATTTCTTTTGGCATTGCTTTGGTTGCAGGAAGGAACCGGGTACCCAGTCCTGCGACGGTTATCACACCTTTTTTCACTTTACTCATATAATATTTACTCTAAAAAAATCGTTTGATACAGACAAGTTGAGAATAGTATAACACATTTCTCAGTCGAAAGTCGAAAGTCATAAAATCGGAAGCAAGAAATACTTTTAGTTTTACACACTTTAAGACTTTTTACGTTCTAATTTCCGACTCATTTCACTTCTTCCCAACTAATAAGTTCATAGGTTGAACCGACCGGAAATCCTGGTGGCGGGAAATATTTTAAATTTCCATCGTACACATGGTTGGTGTAGAGATATCCTGAAACCACCTGTCCTTGTCCAGTCACATATTTCCATCCTCCGCCACCATACGAAATCTGTGAGCCAAAGAACGTAAGTGAATTTTTGAGTGCATTAGGATATTCATTTTGGTTATAATATGGTGTAAAAATCTGAGCGTATTGAGAAAGTGCAGCAGCATCTATTTCCATAGTGCTCGGAGCTTCAAAAGGAACAATAATGTCACCTTGTGCAATAATACCGATCACATCATCACTTGATTTTTGTTTTTGAAGCAAATTATTGGAAATGAAGACTTCTTTATAGTCAGACGGAACTGGAAAATTTCCCACACCGATGGTTATACGCCCATCGACGGTACCTTCAAGCCAGACATTATCTTCAACAAACATCACACCATTAGCTGGGAGTGTGTATGTTCCAACCAATGTTCGCGTCCCTACGTCGTAACAGTATGTCGTCCCATTCCAATACCAACCTTGCCAGTTGCGTTTCCAACTACCTGCTCCATAGTAACAATCTCTCGTGTTTACCTTATACACCGTGTATTGGGTATTATTAAATACAATCTGATACCCTTCTTTTCCCGAAGAAAGTAAATATTTTCCTCCACTCTGTGCTGCCGTCTTGATTGCTGACAAATCTGCAGAGACTGAAGCAAAATCAGCTGCAGGAACTGGAAATTGCCAATAATACTGCGGACCTCCGGTTCCCCAGATGCCATTCTTTGTCTGTCCTTGATAGCT
>CAZCHJ010000050.1:3986-7265 GCA_964498735.1 uncultured Gammaproteobacteria bacterium
AATACTGCGGACCTCCGGTTCCCCAGATGCCATTCTTTGTCTGTCCTTGATAGCTGTATGTTGTTTTTGCACTACGTAACCATGAATCAGTGGTGCCATCAAAACGTATTCCCCCATTGGTCATCACATCACCATGTACCTGAGTGGTCGCACTAAATTCCATGTCGACGTTTTCGATAAAAGCACTATCAGTAAATGAAGGAAAACCGAGTCGCACTTTGATTGTGCGATTGGCATTTGGTGCAGAGAGTACCGTACCTGTAGAAGCAACAGCAATGACTGAAGAATTCGGAAGCGGAGAAGATATATCTATTGCATAATTCCCTACTGGATTATTTAGCTTATCATTCATAGCGTGGACATAGGGTCCTACATGTCCCGTTCCGTCAGTAAAATCGGTTGTGTTGTGTGCAAGATGCCATCGATAATAGTTAATCCCCGCTTCGCTAATGTGAAATGCCACATCTCTTCGATAGGTTTCTGTTGAAATTTTATTTTCAAAAAGTGCGTAACTCAAAATACCTAGTACCATCAATATAAACGCAATTGAACCAAAAATCATGACAATAAGAAGTGTATTACCGTAATTTTTTTTTCTTTTTTCAATTCTCATACAGATAGTATTCGTATTCTTAATTGAGATAGAATGTTTGTTATTTAGTATTATTATTTTATATTAGTTTGTTTTCAAATTTCGTATTTGTGTTAATGACTCTACATGAAGAGGTACTGGGGTTTTTGTTGGATCTTTTTCAATTTCAATTACTACTTTTACTATCCGAACATTAGGAATCGTAATCGGTAGTGCCATCGAAGACCCTGTTCCTGCGTAATTTTCATCAAAGTATTGAAAGGTGGCAATTCCTTTGGATATATTCTGTACATCGTGTGCAAGTATTGTTACTTGTTCCGCCCCTGTATACGCCAATGGATTTCCACTTGGCTTGAGTACTCCACGCTTGAGATCAGTTCCTGATAACCAGTAATGTATTCGTTCCCGCGTACTATCCGTATCTATATTTGCATATATAGTAAGTGAAGAAGTGGTTGCCTCTGCTATTGCATAAGAGCCAATACTTGACGATTCTGCAGTTCGCACTGTATTCACTATTTCAGCAACAATCCTACGCGCTTCTTTTTGTCCAAACAATTGATCATTAATAATCCGCTGATCACGAAAACTCAATATAATAAACGAAGCGGCACCAAGAGTCACAATACTAGTTATACCTAACACCACCATGACTTCAAGCAATGAAACTCCTCGGGTACTAAAAAAATTTTTAGAGAAAATTTTCATAATGCCGTCAGGTCAGTAATTACAAAATGATCAGTAGAGACATCAAGTACTTCATCATGGTCTTGATAACCGTCTGCATGAACATGAATACTGTACTGTCCCGCACCCAGATTACCCACATACGATTGACCTGGAGGTGTACATGCGTTGGTGTACGTAAGTGTTAGATCGGACAATACAGGTGAAACTGACGGATCAATCGTATCAAAATAAACTCGATATCTCATATACTGTTGTCCGTCGTGCTCCGAAGATATATTTGTATCACTATCAGTAAAATATGTGCTCGATGTATTATCTGGACCGACAAAATTCCATGTTTGTCCTGTACTTGAAGCACTCGTTGCTATCTGGAAGCGAAGTGTTGTTGATGGTGATTGTGCAACTGGATTCCATGACCAAATCACATAATGCGCATTATTCCCTGTATCAATAGTTGAGGATTCAAGAAATCCACTTGATACATAGACACTCCCATTTTTCGTTAGCGTTACATTACCCGCACTTGTATAGGGATCAATTCCACTCCCAGTACTGTACCCTTCACCTGAACCAAAAGTTTCATTATTTGGACCAACTGACCAGTCTGTCTGTGAGATACTTCCTACTCCTGTTTTTTTGGTAGAATCAAACCCATTCGGACCAGTAATTGTTACAGTTGCTCCTGCTAGTGGTGATCCTTGATTCCGCGCCATCACAATAATTGATCGAGTAGTATTTGGGCCTACAATTAAATCAGATGTGCCAGATGATCCAGGTAATACTGTAATTGGCACATCAGGTATAGTCCCAATCAAATCATATCCAGTCACCGTCATTCCATAGCTATCCCATGGTAAATCTATATTTCCTGTTTTACCCAATGCATCAGTTGTGTAATTATTGTTTACAAGATACACACTTGGATTAATACCGATCAATCGAGTTCCTTTTATCTGTATTGGAACTCCCGCAACTGGAGCACATTGATTATTTTTAGTCGTAACTGCAATAGTTGATGTTTGATCGATCGTGAGAGTTAGGTTACTAACCGCTTGTTTTATAATCGTCACATTTGGAGTAGTGGGGTTCGGATTTGTTGAACTTGATATATATGTCCTATCCGAAGTAAATCCATTTTTAGTAGCCTGTATCATGTACTTAGCAGTCCCGGTTGCTAAATCGTAAATACGTAAGTAACCACTCGTATCAGTAGTATCAGAAAAATTATAGGCTGGATTTGTACTTGTTGCTACGATAGTCACAGTAGCATTTGAAACTGATGCGCCATACGCATCTATGACGTGTACAAAAAGTGCCCCATGATTAAGGTTACCTTCAAGATATTTTGGTGCAATGTAGGTATACATTGAAAGCGTATCGTTTTGTCCGCATGTAGTGCACCTAATATCTACCTGCACGAACTTATAATCCGCCGGAGCAGTATCTGCAGGAGTCCCACCAATAGTCCCATCATAGGGATCATCCACATTGCGAATAGTACGGGTTATTTCAAATTGGGTACCATTTCGTATTGTTGTGGTAATATGCTCAAATATTCCTGATGGGCTCCCATTAATAATCCCGACACTATCAAATGGAGCGTTATGTATAAGTTCAATCTGTTCATTAAGCAGTGCGGTTTCCAAAATTTTTACCCGCGAATGATACACAAGTGAAAAACTAAGTTGTATACTTCCATAAATCCCTGTTACAAATATAGCAAAAATACCCAGTGCGATTACGGATTCTATCAGTGTAAATCCTTTTTTTCTTCGAAGCATCATGTGATGACAGTCAACATTTTGTGTAAGTATACCACACAGCAAAGTAAAAAGGTAAAAATTAAAAGTAAAAAGAAAATGCAATCTCCTAGTTTTTTCTTAGGCTTTCAAAATAAAGTTGGTGGTGTATCTGATTAAAAACAAAAACACTCTCGATTTCTCGAGAGTGTTTATCTGTTCTGTTATTTTGGAACGAAGGCGAGAAGCCCTGCGATT
>CAZCHJ010000051.1:0-5304 GCA_964498735.1 uncultured Gammaproteobacteria bacterium
GCACTATAATAAAAAGTCTTGTACAAGACTTTTTTGTTTTGCCTATCCACACCTTGACTTTTTCTATTTTTTTGTTATACTCTGCGCAAATTCACCCATTCTCCAGGAGAATTACGATGAAATGCAGCGAAATCTGGATACACCGCGATGGCACCATCAGGCACGATACCCGAATTGAACTGCAGGATCGTGGCAAGGGTATGGCTATTCCTATCGGGATTGGACCACGTAAACACGGAACCTTTGTCCACCTCAGTCTCAGCGCTGAGCGACAACTTATGATTCCTGAACAGAGCGGTATCGAGAGTCGTGATGGACACCACTATCTCACCGAAGCTGAGGTAGTCAATGGTGGAAGTGGTAAGCCACTCCTCGTCAAAGAGTGGACTGCATCCCTCATTGACGATCGGATCATGATCCTCGTTCACATCGAATCAGGTAACAAAGGGAAGGTATGGCTCGATCCACATCCTTCAGGGCTCATTGCTTCTGGTGAGAGGTGGAGAAAACCTGAATTACGCCTCGCGTACTGTGGCATTATTTACGAGGCACTCCTCGTACTTTCTCCACAACAAACTCTCACCTGGTATCGAACGGGTAAACATGCAAAAACGACCTACGGCACCATCGTCTACCGTGGTCGTGGGGCTCCGGATCGATTCCTATGTACCAGCCTGGAGTCGGTACGAAAGACCGGATGAACATAGGGCCGAGTACAGCACACGACTACGTGCTGCTCGGCCTTCCACTACACAACATGCACCGCATCTATATGCGGTTTTTGAATACAAAAAATATACAAAAAATATAACACATGGTACACTCGACATTATCTATGACTATTTCAATGAAACCTTACATATACGATACACTCATTATTCTGGGAATTTTGATTGGTCTTGGTGCGTCAGTATTTTTTTTCTCAACCAATTTTTTGTTATCTATTATCGCACTCGCTGGAACCCTTATACTGATTTGGGGTAGTTTTATTGAGCCACAACTTATCCTAATTACTCGGCTCTCAATCTCGCTTACCAAAAAAGTGTGTCCATTTACTATCGCTGTCTTGACCGATATTCACGCAGGTCCGTACAAAAAAACATCATTTGTCGAACGAGTGGTACAAAAGACAATACAATTAAATCCAGACATAGTCGTGATCGTCGGCGACCACACCTATAATGGATTCAAAACTGATACACAAGAAATTGAATATCTAGCCCCCATACAAAAACTCACTCAACGCTTTCCTGTATATGCGGTACACGGAAATCATGAATATGGTCTCAGTAATCTAATCACCACTCACCCGAAACAGATGCGTTTTGCAGATGTGAGCGAACACAATGCACAAGTACTAACTTCCTATGGCGTGGTGTATCTACAAAATGAAACGAGAGAAATAGAAATCAACGGACAAAAAATTATATTTTTTGGTGGAGATGAAGCGTGGAGCGGCAACCTTGATTATTCCTCTCTTACTTCTACAGATCCGAACATCCCTAAAATTGCATTAGTACATAACCCTGGATATCTCTATCTTCCTCACCCACCATCTATCGACCTTACGATTGCAGGACATACACATGATGGTCAAATCAGACTCCCTATTATCGGCCCACTTGCAAAAGCAGATGATACTCTTCCTAAAAAATTCTATAGCGGATTGCATGAGCCCGAACGACCCGGTGAATATTTATTTGTATCTCGAGGACTTGGTGAATCAGAGCCACGGGCGAGACTATTTTCTCCACCAGAAATTGCATTACTGACTATTAACTAATGAGCCAACGTAATGCACCTCCTGCAAATAAAGTAATCGGAATAACTACGGTAGCTGCAATACATACACCTAAAAAAATATAGAAGATAGATTTTTTGAATGGAATATTAAATAAAAACGCCACCAGAGAACCGGTCCATGCACCAGTCATAGGTAAGGGAATGCCAATAAAAATAATAAGAGCGATTGCCCCATATTTTGAATATTTTTCACCAAATGATACACGTACTTTTTCGATCCGTCTTATAAGAAGATTCCCAATAATAGGCTGTTTTAACAACCAGTCATAAATTTTTGGGATAATCCAGAGAATGAAAAAAGCTGGGATTATATTTCCTATAATTGCAATACACCCCACTTCCCACCATGGAAGTCTATATACTTCAATTCCAATCGGTATTGCAGCGCGAAGTTCAGTTACTGGAATCATTGAAAGTAAAAAAACTGCAAGTTCGTGCGGCATTGAAGCTACCCAAGCTATTGGATTCATAGTTGAAACTACTCTTAAGGTTTAACCCAATCGTAATTAGTAAATGCCCAGTTGGCAAGTTGTAGGGCATCAGTAAATCGAGATTCATCATTTTCTGAACCTAACACAACAACCAAAATATTTCGATCTGTATCTTTTGAAAATTTACCCACAAAATTATAATTTGATTCTACGATATACCCTGTTTTTCCAATCACTGGTTCAGTGAAATCATTTTTGACCCACCCTGTCAAAAGCCAGTTGGTACTCCAGATAGTTGAAATCTTTTTTCCATTATCATGATCAACAGAATGGAGTGAGATGGTGGTAACAATATGCGGTGTATTCAGTGCTTCTGTTAATAATAAAGCTACGTCTGAAGGAGTCGATACATTTCCTGGATCAATCCCGGTAGGATCAGTAAATTCTGTCTCAGACATACCAAGTTCTTTTGCTTTTTGATTCATTCGGGCAATAAATTCTTCTCGTGAATGACCCGATCCATCAACCAGTGTGAGTATTGCACGATTCGATGAACCGACCAGTGCAACCTCAAACCAGTGCTCGAGTGTTGCTGATTCTCCCGAGAATACATGTGAATCATAGATGGTGTCTGGAGACGATGTGGTTACTCTATTCCAATCTACAACAAGTTCTTGCAACACTAACGCGCTCATAAGTTTGGTAACTGATGCAAGCGAATGTACGGTATATTCATTGTGACCAAATAATACTTGTCCAGTAGTCATATCTTTTACGAGCATTCCGGTTGCAGAGAGATTCTGTACATCAAATGGAATAAACATATCCCTCTTTTCCGGTACCCGTATATCGGAAACAACATCACCTCCAATTCGATATGGGTGATACTCTTTAATTCCTTTTACCTGTGGTGCTGGCGCTGTGAGAGCAAGCGTTGATGATTGATTTTCAGAGATAGTAATCGGTATGTAAAATTCTCGATGATATATATAGAGTGTACTAACAATAATAATACAGCATACACCAATAGCGGATACCCAATTTCTCCAGGTATTTTGGAAGCTCTGTGATGATATCATGTTAATCGTTTTTCCTGTTTCAATAGCCATATATTATACCGTTTCGTTCTGTGTACCAGATTCTTTTGTAAAATAAGGATGCGTACTAATTTGCTCATAATCAGGTAATTCACTGACTTGAGACACACCAAGATGTCTGAGAGCAGTTAGAGAAATCGTATATGTCGGAAGTACACTTGTTTTTGATTCATGCTCTTCAACCAAATCACGAATGAGGAGGGTTCGGAGAATTACCGCACAATTTACCCCACGTATTTCCTCGATTTCAGGCCGAGTTAGCGGACCTCGATAACCCACCACCGTAAGTGTTTCAAGCTGTGCCTTGGTAAGTTCACCCAATATATCACGTGCAGTGAATTTTTCTACCTCTACGGTATTATCTGGATTAGTCACCAGCTGCACTGTTTCCTCAACCCGAATATAATGAATACCGCAATTTCCGGTATATCGCTGCTTCACTTGTTCGAGCGCTGCTTCAATTTCACCTTCAGGCACTTCAATTGCTTTCGCAAGCGAAGAAACCGTCAAGGGCTTTGATGCAACAAACAAAATTGATTCGAGAATACTTATAATATCTTTCATACAGTTTACAATTTAGCAATATGAATATTTGAAAATGCATGTTCTTGATTCACTTGCACCTCTTGCTGTTTTACCAGTTCAAGCAAAGCGAGAAAATGGACAATAATTTCTGTTTTTGATGGATGGTCCCCGAGAATATGTGAAAATTGAGTCTCTTTTTCTATTTCTAATAATTTTTTTAATCTACTAATTGTTTCTCGGAGAGATACCGTTCGATCAATCCGTGTTTCTGGGAGAGCTTTGGGTGGCTTAATACGTTCCAGTAATTTTGCAATAGTTTTTTTCCACGTTTCGGTAGTCAAATTCTCGGGAAGTGGGATAATTTCTGGAATACGTGGTGGTTCAACATGAATATAACTACGATATGGGTTCAACCACTGTGCGTCGATTTTCTTACTTACTTCGACAAATAATTGATATATTCGTAGTTGTTCTTCAAGTGGAGTACCTTCCTCTTCTTCCGGAGAAGCGAGATTCAATAAATGCTTAGATTTGATTAATAATAGCTTAGCCGCGATTACCAAAAAATCTGCAAGTTCGTTTGCATCAGTCTCTTCAAGTTGTTCTAGATATTTTAAAAATTCTTCAGTTACCTGAGAAATGGATACTTCACTAATTCCCATCTTCTTGTCTTCGATCAAAGATAGTAATAAATCAAGCGGACCTTCGAATGAAGCAAATTGTACGGTGATATTATTTTTCATATCTATGACAACGAATATTTCTGCGTATGCGCCACATATCTTTAAAAATACGCCAACCATCTTTTACAAAACTTACTCCTCCCCGCTTTTCAATTGAAGAGGCACTGATCATTACTGGAACTTCCTCAATAGTATATCCACGCAATTGTGCAATCACGAAAATTTCAAGATCAAATGTCCAACGAAATGTTTGAAGCGAATTAAAAACATCCTCTGCAACGCTTGATTTAAACGCTTTGAGCCCACATTGAGTATCTCTGATCTCTCTAATTTGTTTTGGAATAAAGAGACGAAATATACGATTTGCTATGTATCGATATCCTGAATACTGCTTGTGTTCGTCATCCATTATACGTGAACCAACTACGATATCCGTCTGAACACAATTATTAATCACTTGTTCAAGCGAGGGAATTCCGTACGGAATATCTACATCAGTAAAGCAAATAATTTCGCTACCAGAACCAAATTCCCGGATCGCCTCACGAATCGCATAGCCCTTGCCATGATTCTTTTCAAGAATGATCACGGAGAACGAATCTTGTAAGGGTCCAGTGTAGTTTTGAAGTAATGCGGCGGTTGCATCATTACTGCCATCATTAACGAAGACAATCTTCAATTTTTTACTACGGTTATGCTGTAGTTGCTCAAGCTGAGAAAAGGTCTTTTTGAGATACCTCTCACCATTATACACTGGAATAATCA
>CAZCHJ010000051.1:5404-6803 GCA_964498735.1 uncultured Gammaproteobacteria bacterium
GTTTTCTTTGCCCATTCAGTCACTTCTACCATTTTCAAATCATATCGCAAATCAGGACGATCACTTCCATAGGTTTCCATAACTTCACGGAATGGAATTCGTGGGAACGGTTTTGATTTTACTTTTTTACCTGCAACATTCTCAGTCAATTCAATAAACAATGGTTCCATGAGAGTAAAAAATTCGTCCTGAGTCATGAAACTCGTTTCACAATCGAGCTGATAAAATTCCCCTGGTGAACGATCTGCACGTGGATCTTCATCACGCATACACGGAGCCACCTGATAGTATCTGTCAAAACCTGCAACCATGAGGAGTTGCTTGTATTGCTGTGGAGCCTGAGGAAGTGCATAGAATTTTCCTTTGTGCAATCGAGATGGAACGAGAAAATCACGTGCACCTTCGGGTGAACTGACGGTCAAAATCGGAGTTGCAATGTCGACAAAATTTCTTGATTCCATGAAGTTTCTAATGTAGCCAATCATTTTGGCGCGGAACAAAATATTTTCTTTGAGTCGTTCACGACGAAGTTCGAGAAAACGATATTTGAGACGAAGCTCTTCATCTTCTTCCCCTTTTCCAGAATCAAAAATTTCAAATGGAAGTGTTTCTGCTTCGCTCAAAATCTTGAACTCGGTTGCGAGTAATTCAATCTCCCCTGTTTTAATATTGTTGTTTACACTTTTCTCATCACGCGCTACAACTTCTCCAGTAACGGAAATCACATATTCGTATTTGAGTTTTTCTGCTAACGCAAAATCGGCAACTTTTTCAGGATTAAAAACTACCTGCGTAATTCCATACCGATCCCGAAGATCAATAAATACTAGATTTCCAAATTTTCGTCGTTTATTCACCCATCCAGCCAAGGTTACGGTTGATCCAACTGATTTCTTGGTAAGTTCGCCACAGGTATGCGTTCGATATGACATACAATTTTTTACTAAAATTACTCTACAATCCTATCAAAACAAGATATACAAATCAATACTCGATTTCTCTGTTCTACCCTATTGTTGATAAAAACTTGACAAAATGACCAAAAAATGGTCTACTCAGCCTAGAAAGATCCTTCTTGAGTCGTTTTTTCACTCCGACATATGAGGGTATATACCCTATATGTAGTCTCATACGTTGGAGTGAACTCGAGGTGGCGGGTGCCCCCTCGACGAAGCCCCATTATGTAGGGAGGTGCCACATGTGGCACAACGCGATGCTCCTCGCGGCCGCCCTCCTCATGGCGGCTTGCGACTCCTCGGCCGGAACAGGAGACAATCCTGATCCGACCATGAAGACCGATGCGTCGAATCCTGGCAAGGGGGATGATCCCTCTCAGCCCGACGCCACTGTCCTCGATTCCGGCGAGGACACGGACAACAACACGACGGCGGATCCGGAT
>CAZCHJ010000052.1:0-4747 GCA_964498735.1 uncultured Gammaproteobacteria bacterium
AGGATGTATATCAAATTACGTACGACACAAAGGAACCGTGCTTATACTCACCAACTATCGAATTGTTGATATCGCAAAGGACGGAATATTTGGCAGAACCGTATCAGAAGCAGAACTTACTGATGTTGAAGATATCGTGGTGCGACAACGGGGAATATGGAGAATGATGTTCAATTATGGAACAGTAGAGATTAGGCTTAAAGAGTCAAAAGTCCGCATTGATGTCGAGTACGTACGACGACCGATTGGAGTCCAGCGCCTGATTAACGAGCTTAAAAAACAACAAAGTATCGAGGGTGGAGTCGAATCAGAGCCTACGCTACACGATATTCATAAAAGCATCACAGAGCTAAACTACGATGACTTGCTCTACCTCAAAAAAGTTATTGAAATAAGATTGAAAAAATTGAGAGAATAAGTGGGTTCATGATATACTACACCTCAGTATGAATCGGAACCATAATTCGTCTCGTGTACGTACATTTTTTGGCTCAAAAATATTTTTGGGTTGTGCTTTTCTGTTAACACTAGCATTTGCGTTCGGATTTGCACGTGCGTATTTCAAGGATTATGCATTTCGTGAGGAAGTTAAGCGCCTGCAAGGAGAAATTGATAAATTAGAGAAAAAAAAGATAGAGTCATTACAGATGCTTAAGTATGTTTCAAGTACAGCATATATTGAAGATACGGCGCGAGTTGACCTTAATATGAAAAAAACAGGAGAACATGTATTGTTTATCGACCCTTCTTCAAAAACTGAAGAACATGGTAAAAATATTGACGGAGACAAAACAAGCGGGGAGGATATTCCCAATCCACTCAAATGGTGGTACTATTTTATTCATCATTCAAAACAATAATCGTATAATCAGATTTTTAATCTATGGAAGAAAAAAAACCTAGATTTGTCAGAGGTGGAGTAAAATATTGGAGAAAAAAGGATAAATCGTGGCAGAAATTTTTTTCAAAAATTTCCTCTTTTTTTGTGTCTGCGGTTTCGATAGTATGGTCCGGGTGCAAGTGGGGGGTTCAAAAAGTAAAAAAAATCATCACACATTCTTTTTCTAGATCTCAGAAAAATAATACAAATACAACAGTATATACACAAAAATCAAGACAAAATTCTTTTTCAAGAATTACTGGTTTTTTGGTACTTATAGTTTCAGCTGTGTGGTCAGTGTTGAGAGCAGGAATTCAACAAACAAAAAAAATGGTAGTAAAACTATTTTCTAGATCTACCAAGAATGATAGCGGTGGTGTAGAGGAGTTTAAATTAAAATCATGGCAAAAATTAGGTATCGCCGTGTTAAGTCTGTGTATCGTTGTTGGTGGAATTTTTGCACTGTGGTATCGGGTGGGATTGCATCAAGTTGGAGAATTGTCTGAAAAGCCGTTCACCATGTTTAGTGCTCGAGTTTTGAAATTACCGATTGCGTGGATCAACGGAGATAAAATCGAATACACCGTTTTTCTCAAACAGTTGCACGCAACAAAGCTATTTTTTGATACCGATAGTAGTGGTAGTTTGACCAAGCTAAATGATCGGGAGATGCGTGATTATGTATTAGCTCGATTAATGGTAGGGCAATTAACAAATCAAGTTGCGCACGAATATAATGTCTCTCTCGAAGAGAGCGAGCTTGAAAAAATTCTGGAGACACAATTAATAGAAAATTTTGGTAGTCGAGAAAAAGGTGAAGCAGATATCCTTAGAAGATATGGATGGAACCTTGAAGAGTTTCAAAAGAGTATTGTTTTTCCAACTGAACTTGAGAAGAAACTCGTCAAAACATATCTTGCATCAATCGGCTATCCTGAAGATAAGGAAGTGACGAGAGCCCGTGCACAGAGTGTGCTTGAACGAATAAAAAATGGAGAATCTTTTGAAGCACTTGCTCAAGAATTTGGTCAGGATGATTCTAGTAAAAAAGGAGGGAACTTGGGATGGTTTGCTCGCGGAATGTTAGAATCTCAGATTGAAGAAAAAGCTTTTTCTTTACAAAAAGGAGAAGTTGCCCCTGAATTAATAGAGACCGATTCAGGATTTAATATTATGAGAGTTGATGATACGCGTACGGGCATTGATTCAAACACTGGAAGACCAAGAGAAGAAATTAGTGCGCATCGTATATTTTTCAAAATAGATAAAAATGATGCAAAACCTTTTGCTGACTACATGAACAATCGTCTCTTGGATTCAAAAGTGAAAGTTGTTGAAGGGATACATAATCCACTAAGCGATTTTTTTGCTCAACATAGCACTTCTCAGACAAAATAAATAATACGTGATTATCCACCAGTATAGAGAGTAGACAGAAAATGGTTAATTGGCTACAATGGTGGTATTATTTTATTTACTAATCGCCCAAAGCTAATGGGCACTAATCGTAGATATCTTATGGAAGAAACTCCACGTATGGAAGAACCGGGAATGCCTGTCGCAGCTCCAGAACCATCTTCTCCGAAAACAAAAAAAGCACCTAATGCCACCGCTCTCTTGGGAGCAGGATTAGGCGTAGCTGTTGTGGTAGGTGCTATTATTTGGTATGTGCTGGGAATCCAGAGTGTTCGAGCACTATCAGAGTCATCATTTGCATTAACAACTGCACGTATCTTCAGAATTCCAGTAGCGACTATTAATAATGAAAAAATTCTGTATACTGAATATGCAGATAACTTACGTGCCATGAAGACATTCTATGATACTGACACCAGTACTCCACGACCATCTGATGCAGAAATGTCTGATTATATTATTAGTCGTTTACTCATCAATCGACTTGTTTCACAGGTCGCACAAGAATACAAAACATCGGTAACAAAAACTGATCTTGATGCAATCGTGAATACCAAGCTCCTTGCAAGCTTTGAAAGTAAAGAAAAAGCAGAAGAGGAGATTATGAAACGTTATGGATGGACATTGGATCAATTTGTGCAAAATATTGTTGAACCGACTGAATTGGAACAAAAATTAAGTACCTCGTATCTCGATTCAGTTAAGAATCCTACAGAAAAAGAAGAAATCAAAGCAAAAGCTCAGAGTGTGCTTGATCGAATCAAGAAAGGTGAATCTTTTGAAAAATTAGCAAAAGAGTTTGGATCAGATAGTACTGCTGAACAGGGTGGTGATCTCGGATGGTTTGCTCGAGGAGTGATGGTTTCAGAATTTGAAAATGCAGCATTTTCTCTGAAGAAGGGGCAGCTTGCATCAGAACTTGTTGAAACACAATTCGGATTCCATATTATCCGGGTTGATGATAAGAGAACAACGAAGAGTAAGGATGGAAAATCAGTCGAAGAAGTTAAGGCACGTCATATCCTTTTCAAGGTTAACGATGCAGATACTTCAAAATTCACGACCTTCATGAATCAACGTCTACTCTCATCTGAGATCAAGATGTCAAAAGGTTTGCGTAATCCATTTGAAGAAATGAAAAATAATGCTTCTTCAACAGAACAAACTTCGGGAACAGATACTACTGCAACGACTACTAAATAGTAAACAGATAAATAGTCCCGACACATGTCGGGACTATTTTCATGCGGGATTAGTATAATGGTATTATGCTGGCTTCCCAAGCCAGAGAAGCGAGTCCGATTCTCGTATCCCGCTCTAAGTGATAGGGTTCGACCTGTCTGCATTAGCTCATATAGAGCAGATGATTTCCTCCACTCGTGTAAGTAAGAAAAATATGCACTACATCAGAAATATTTCGCATTTTTTCTATCGCCATATATTCAAACCAATTTTTTTTATGCACGATCCTGAAGATGTTCATGATCGTATGATTACGTTGGGGGAATGGTTAAGTAGATATCGACTAACACGTGCGATTACTAAAATAGTGTTTTCTTATTCACACTCTTCGCTTGAGCAAAAAATCTGGAATATTCACTTCCCGAATCCGATAGGTCTTGCAGCAGGGTTTGATAAAGATGCGCGAATATATGGAATACTCGACAGTGTTGGTTTTGGTTTTGGAGAAATTGGTACGGTTACCTTGCATCCATATGAGGGAAATCCAAAACCAAGATTATACCGCCTTCCGCAATCAAAAGGAATCGTGGTGTATTATGGGTTAAAAAATATCGGAGCACGTGCAATCATTGCTATTCTCAAAAAACAGAAAAAAAATATCCCTCAGATTATTTCAATTGGGCGGACTAATTGCAAGGCGACTGCTGAACGTGAAGCAGGGTGCTCTGATTATCGTGATTGTTTGGATATGTTCAATAGTGAAAAAGTCGGGGATATATACGAGATTAATATTTCCTGTCCGAATACGTTTGGCGGAGAACCATTCACTACCCCCGAAGATCTGGATGAGCTTTTGCGTACACTACATACGCATCAAATACAAAAACCAATCATATTAAAAATGCCCATAAATTTGCCATGGGAAGCATTTCAAAAACTTCTCGATGTAGTACTCGCACATAATATCAGTGCGGTAAATATTGGGAATCTCAATAAGAATCGTAGTGATAACATGATAAAGGATGAGATACCAGATCACGTACATGGTGCAGTAAGTGGAAAACCCACATTCAACCTCTCAAATGAGCTTATTTCTCGTACCTATGAGTATTGTGGTGATAAACTTAAAATCATAGGAACCGGAGGCATTTTTTGTGCTGAGGATGCCTATGAAAAAATAAAACGTGGTGCATCGTTTGTGGAATTGATCACGGGTATGATCTACGAGGGACCTCAATTAATTGGGGAGATTAACCATGGTTTGGTTCG
>CAZCHJ010000052.1:4847-6424 GCA_964498735.1 uncultured Gammaproteobacteria bacterium
TCAAAATAAGATGAATCTTTCACGGGTTCATTTTATTTTTTTGGTAATTTAGGATCGAACCTAGGGAGGGGCGAATATGATAGTTGACAGAATATTTTCTATACGGTATATTCAATCGCCCTCGATATAGAGATTCTATATTGGGTGTTCAACACGTAAGGAGAGGAAAAAACAATGGCTCTGCATCGGCAAGGTAAGAAGTTTGCTGGTTCCCATACCACAGTCACCGAATTTGCGGCAAAGATCGTGGATGAGGCAAATAAGCTCAGTGGAGTTACCAAGATTAGCTTGGGTATCATTGAGCAGACCAAAAATAAAAAACGTAGGATAAAGTGTAAGGAGATTCCTGCGGGGTGGGAGGTTACGGTGTATGGAAACGTGACCATCCAGGTCATCTATATATATGTAGGCGAGGCCGACCGCCATCAGGTCAGGCAAGTCCTCGAGAAGATTCGCCTCTGAACCAGACATAGGGTACGTATCACCGCGGCGTACCTGGTGGAGTCGAGTGCACATACGCGGTTCCATCAAAAGCAGCTTATACAATAGGCTGTTTTTGTTATGTATGACATAGTAATAAATTTCAATGTACATTGGTAATAACCTTATGAGTGTGATACAGTTAAAACAACTAATACACTACTATGAAAACACTAGTAATAGGAGCGGGCAAAATAGGTAGTGCCATTGGAAACGCCATTCTGAAGAGCGGAAATGAAGTCGTGTGGTGGGATATTGACCCTACTAAATTTTCGGGTACCGAGACACTCGAAGAAAGAGTAAAACAAGCTGAAATAGTATTCCTCTGCGTTCATTCGTGGGTTATACGAGAAACATTAGTTCGAATTCAACCTCATCTCAAGGAAGATGTAATACTCGTATCAGTCGCAAAAGGATTTGAAGAAAAAACCATGAAGACTGCAGAACAAATTGTTGAAGAAGTATTGCCATATCATGCATTTGCATTTTTTGGTGGACCAGTAGTGGCGACTGAAGTTGAAGAAGGGAGATATGCATTTGGCGCTGTTGCGACGAAATCAATAGAGACGTTCACTGCTATCTCATCACTATTTGCCGGAAGCCGCGTATTATTGAATCATATAACTGATGTGCGAGGTACCGTACTTGCGGGAGTGCTGAAAAATATTTATGCCATGGGACTAGGTATGCTTGATGAGCAGGGAATGGGAACGAATGCACGTGGGTGGTATGTGACCAAAGCAATAGAAGAAATGGGGCGAGCAATCGATATGCTTGGTGGAAGAAGTAAAACGGTATATACCCTGGCAGGTATCGGTGATTTTGTGGCTACTGGTATGAGTGACCATTCACGCCATCGATCAGAAGGGCGATCAATCGCCAAGGGTAATAAACCGACTCCATGCGAAGGAGTAGTTTCGACACCAACCATGGTAGAGTTACTAGGAGATATAAGTTCATTCCCATTACTCCAGACTATCCACCACATCCTCCAAGGAAAACATGAACTACTGAGTCAGATTGTTCAATAGGTTCGAAAATAGATAAAAAGTCAATGGCACACATTGGCTTTTTGATTTGTATGAGAATAATTAGAG
>CAZCHJ010000053.1:0-4243 GCA_964498735.1 uncultured Gammaproteobacteria bacterium
TTGAAATAATCTCCATGCGTAATGGTTGTACTGCTTTTTTGAGACCAGATACAATTGCTGATATTGGAATCTGTAGTGCATGCGCAGCTTCGATACAAAGGACAGCATTATGTATTTGGTGTTCACCAAAAGTTCCGAGAGAGTAGGTGGTATTTTTGTACACAAAGGAAGTTCCTTGTGGGGTTATCTGGACATCTGAATATGAAGGTTTATCGATCCGTGTATAGGGGACATGATTTTTTCGTGCCTCTGCTTCGATGATATGTGCGATACGAGTATTTTTTTCAGCAGTAATAGCGTGTGCTGTTTTTTTGGTAATAATACCTGCTTTTTCATATGCGATCTCTGATTTATTGTTTCCAATAATTCCCACATGGTCAAGACCAATATTAGTGATCATAGCAATGTCTTTATGTGGAATGACGTTGCTTGAATCGTATCTTCCACCGCATGCAACTTCCATCACCGCGTGTGTTACATGATTCTGTACAAAAAAGATAAGTCCGATTGCCTCGGTTAATTCAAAAAAAGAAATCATGTCGTATGTTGTATGTTTGATATATTCATTGAGTTTTGGTTTGATATATTCAACAATAGAAATAAATTCTTTTTCAGTCATATATCGATTGCCAACTTTCCATCGCTCGGTAATTTTTGAAGGATGTGGTGAATAGGTAGAACCAACTACAACACCCGATTCATGGAGAATCTGGTGCATAAAAGAAGTGGTAGATCCCTTTCCACTCGTACCAGTAACGTGAATATAGTGTGGAATTTTTTTCTCTGGATTATCAAGAATATCAAGAAATGCTTGTAGGCGATCAAGATACCATCCACAGGATCTCGGGTCACTCATATATTCTTTGCGTGGAATATTTGAAAGTGAGAGGATCCAATTGTAGGCTTCAGTAAAATTCATAGTTGTCATTAAGATGGGAATTTATCTTCTAACTTTTTACCTGTCTACCGATAGGCAGACTTTTAACCTTTTACTTTTTTATAACGTACATCATATTTCCAATATTTTCTACCCGTCCCTTCATTTCAAGTACGGTTAGTAGAGCAATTATTTTGGGCCCAGGGAACAGTGCTTTTCTGGTGAGTTCGTCAATATGAATTGGTTCTCGACCGAGTAATTGTAATAACTGGCTCTCTTCACTGGTGTCAGGAATGGTTTCTCGTATGGATACTTCTTGTGCAAGAGAAGTGAGATTAAGATTTTCAAGAATATCTGTTGCACCTCGAATTAGATATGCGCCATCTCGGATGAGCTTGTGTGGACCAGATCCAGTAGGGGAAGTGAGCGTATGAGGAACAGCGTATACGTCACGCCCATATTCAAGTGCACAGTTTGCAGTAATTAGTGCTCCGGATTTTTCATCGGCTTCGATGACAAGAGTGCCGAGTGATATACCTGCAACAATTCGATTACGCTTGGGGAAGCTATAGACTGTAGGTTGAGAACCAGGTGGGTATTCTCCAATAAGAGCACCCCCTTTGTCAATAATCATCTCCGAAAGCTCATAATGCGCACGAGGGTATACAGACTTTCGGTCAATTCCAGTTCCGAGTGCAGCAATGGTAATTCCATTCGATTCCAGTGCTGCTTTATGTGCAGCACCATCAATACCGAGTGCTAGTCCACTTACAATTGCGACACCATTTCGTGCGAGCTCTCCTGCAATTTCGGTGGTCATC
Organism: uncultured Gammaproteobacteria bacterium; assembly: GCA_964498735.1. Taxonomy (GTDB): domain Bacteria; phylum Patescibacteriota; class Patescibacteriia; order Magasanikbacterales; family UBA922; genus UBA922. Next base: position 1,699 of record CAZCHJ010000053.1, read on the forward strand.
TGTTTTCCATAAGAAGTCATCTTTCGAGTTCCGACGACAGCAAAATACGGATGGAGATTTTCGAGAGTACCTCGAACAAATAATGCGACAGGGGGATCAAAAATATCTTTGAGAAGGGGTGGATAGAGAGAATCTTCAATTGAAATAATACGAATTGAATCTTCTTCGAGTAAACGGAGATGAGTATCCTCAGCAAATTCACCTCTCCATTGTAGAAATTCGCGGGCATTTTGCTCATCAAACCCAGCATGTATAAGGTCATTAAATTTTGAATCCCATGCATGTTGAAAAGTATCGAAGGTCTGCTTGAGCATTCGATATTTCGAAAGAGTAAATTTTGGATATAAACAAAATTTATACAGAGCCTCCATGTATAACTGATAATCAAGATTCTATGAACGAGAGTAATATCTGTGTACATTCATCAAGCATCGTATCTACTTTCTTTTTTTCAAATACACCAAATTTTTTCAAGACAAAATCACCCACATCTTTCATTTTTTTCGGGTCAGCAATACCGAGACGCACACGAGTGAAGGTCTTGGTTCCGAGGTGTTCCATGATAGAGCGGACTCCATTGTGACCTGCATGCCCACGGTCCTCTTGTGTTTTGATTTCACCAAGTGGAATATCTTTGTCATCATGTACGACGATAATATCGGCAGGAGTCATTTTATAAAAATGAGCAATCAGTGCTACTGATTCTCCTGATTTATTCATGAAGGTAACTGGTTTTGCAAAAATAATTTTTTCACCATTAAAAGAATACCCAGAAATAAAGGCATTGAATTTGTGGCTAAGTTCCCAGTCATTGGCACCTTGTTTTTTGAGCTGTCGGTGCAATCGATCAAGCGCCATAAATCCTGCATTATGGCGAGTATGTGTATATTGTTTACCTGGATTGCCCAAGCCCACAATAAGTTTCATAGCATTGATTACAGATTACTCTGATAAGAGATGGTTAACGAACGAATACAATTACATGTATCGATTGTAGACCGTCGTCTATTGAAATAGTAGACCAATTAGATTAATTAGAATAATTTCTCCGCTACGCTCGTTTCATTTTGGTGAGTTTGATGACAATTGGGGTTCCTTCAAAATTAAACTCTTCTCGCAGTCTGCGTTCCAAATATTGCAAGTATGATCGATGAAGCGATGTGCGGTATTTGATAAATGCCTCAAATACGGGCGGATCGACATTAATCTGGCGGAATCGAACGATTGAAGGTTGTCTCGTACCTTTTCCACGTGCAGGTTTGTGTTCCCAGGTGACACGTTTGATGAAGAGATCGAGTTTTCGTTGATCGACCTCAGTTTTTCGAGCTTCTGAAATTTTTGCAAGTAATGGGAAGACTTGTTGTACTCGATATCCACTCTTTCCACTAACAAAAAGAGTAGATGCAAAATCAAGATGGGGGAAATGTGAGTAAATCATTTGTTTCACTTCATTTCTATTTGCATCACTGTTATCTTCCGCAAGATCCCATTTGTTGATAAGAATAACAACGCTTCGACTTCGTTTTTCAATCAATCCTGCAAGTTGCATATCCTGAACTGAGATGATTTCGCTACCGTCAATAACGAGCAGTACCACATCGGATTGTTCAATAGTTTGAATACTTTTGTGTATTCCTTGTTGTTCAAGCTCACCTGAAACTTTTGTCTTGCGTCTAATACCTGCTGTGTCAATAAACGTAATTAGAAATTTTTTACCACCATCCTCATATTCGACGGTAGTATCAAAGGGCTCTCGTGTGGTATGAGCAATCGGGCTTACAATTACTTTTTCTTCATCAATGAGCTTGTTAAAAAGACTTGATTTCCCAACATTAGGTTTTCCAATAAGTGCAACACGAATCGTCTCTATTTGCTCAAGACTTTCTTGTTTTGGTCGTACTGCAGTTGAAGAAAGTTTACTGTAGATAAGATCAAGTAAATCTCCTACGCGTCGGCTACTAACAGCTGAAATCATGTGGGGCTCACCAAGTGCAAGAGATGCCCAGGGTAATGAAAGAAAATTCGATTCAATTTTTGGACTATCAGCTTTATTTGCGAGAAGAAAAATAGGAGTATGTTTCTTGTATTTTTTTACTAGCATCCGTGCGAGCTCGGTATCTTGAGGAAGAATTCCATCCTGTGCATCAACTGCAAAGAGAATAATATCAGCCTGGTCGAGGGCTTTTTTTGATTGTGCCATGATTTCTTCGGCGAACAGTTCGTTTTCTTTTGAATCAATTCCACCGGTGTCGATCAGTCGTACATATTTTCCGCGCCATAGAATATTACCTTCATTGTTAGTACGGGTAGTGCCTGCAATATCAGAAACAAGTGCTTTGTGCTCTTCTATGAGCGCGTTAAATAAGGTCGATTTGCCAACATTAGCTCGACCAACGATAACGACGACTGGTAGTTTTTCTTTGAGGGCTACTCCAGGGATTGCCATATGAGTTCTAGTATATAGGGAAATGAATTATTCCACAAAATCGTTGCCTAGTATTACCACAATATTAGTACTTGACGCAAGGGGTACTAGATTTTTAGG
>CAZCHJ010000053.1:4343-5938 GCA_964498735.1 uncultured Gammaproteobacteria bacterium
GTGCTAAAAGATAATACTTTGTCTTTGAGTGCTAATAATATCTGCTGTTGTCTTCGTGCACGTGCAAAATCAGAACCCTCACCATTGTTTCCATGTCGTGAACGGGCATATTCGAGTGCGGTTGTACCATCCATCGTCTGTGGTCCTGCTTTGAAAGATATTGTCTGGTAACTGTCCTTGGGTCCTGGATATTGATAATCGGTGAAACTGGTGGGCACATCAATTCTGACACCACCTACTTCATTGATAATGTCTTCAAATGCAGTAAAATCAAGGCGGATATAATAAGGAATATCAATGTCAAATGTGTTCGAAATTATCTCTGTCGCATAAGCTCCACCCCATCCAGCTTTCTCTGCTTCACCAAAAGCAGAGGCACTGTTAATTTTATAGATACCTCGTCCGTTGATATTCACACCGAGATCTCGAGGTATAGAAATGAGAGATACTTGATTGGTCGAGGGCTGTATACTTGCAATGATAATCGTGTCAGTAAGATAGGGTCCATCATGACCAGGACCACCAATACCAAGAAGTAGTATATTAATACGATCATTTTTCTCACCTTGCAGATTTATTTGAGGTTTGAAAACGAGATAACTTAATTTTTTGAAAAATCCTTCAGGTTGTTTTGGTTCGAGTGTGCTTTGGTCATACTCAACAGGATTTCCATTTCTTTGTAAAGTTGCAACTACGGTTCCGGTAATTAGAAAGAGTACGATTCCGACTAACAAAAAAATCCACCCCTTTTTTCGATGGGGCTGTGGGTCTATTATCGGAGTCAAATTTTCATTTTTTCTGAGAAGATTAATCTGTGGTTCTTCCATCATAGATAGGGGAAAGTATAGACTAAATAAGTGTTTTTTGCAATTTTCCGTTATCAGTAGTATTTGGGTTGAAATATATGCTATACTACTATCATAATTTGTAAGATTAACGTGTATATGCCAAAAGTAATTGAGGAAGGAACAATAGTCGGCAATACACTTCTTGAGTGGAGTGTAGCAGAGTATGAACAGCATTTTCGTCCCACGGCATGGTATGTGATTATGACCATTGTGGGGAGTATTCTGGTCGGGTACGCAATTTTTACGGATAACTTCATGTTTGCAATTATTATCGTTTTATTTGCGATTATTTTGTTTTTACAATCACATCAAGAACCTATTGTAGTGCCATTTCGAATTACCGAACTAGGTATTATTATCAATAATCGTCTGTATAAATATTCAGAGCTCAAAGATTTCTTTATTATCTATAGGCCACCAGAGGTGAAGATGTTGTTTATAGAAACCAATAGTACTGTTCGGCCTCGACTCCGTGTCCCTCTGATGGATGTCAACCCGAATGAGGTACGGGAATTATTATTGGAATTTTTAGAAGAAAATTTACAAAAAGAAGAAGAACCATTTAGTGACATGATGGCAAGGCAGTGGAAGATACATTAATATTTGTAACAAAAATAATCCTTGACTTTTTGATAATAACGAGGTATAGTTTGCCTCGTTATTTTAGTACGCACTCGTCGTTTAATGGATAGGACACTAGCTTGCGGAGCTGGTAATCGTGGTTCGATTCCACGCGAGTGCACAAAT
>CAZCHJ010000054.1:0-5391 GCA_964498735.1 uncultured Gammaproteobacteria bacterium
GTTTGGTACCGGAACGTATAGGCTTGGATATTTTAAAATGGCGGATCAGTTATGAAAATAGATTTAAAAGATACATCATCAATTTTAAAAAGAGCATTTGAGAAAGCTAAACACACTGGTTTTGATATATCTTTGTATGATGTAGAAATTATTGCAAGTGTAGATATTAATTTTTTAACCTGGTATACATATTGTCGTGGAATTATATTATCTCATTCTTTTGCTATAGCATTTTTTGGCGAAGAGGACGTATTACGCATTGGACTAAATAAAGAGCAATACATTGCAACATGGATTGAAGATCACCGGAAAACATACACGCTTGACGAAAAGAAAAATATAGCAAGTCAGGATTGGGAGTATTTTAAAAGGCAAGGTAATGTTAAACCTGTATGGATGTTTCACTTACAAGAAATGGTTATAAGCGATAATCCTATTTTATATTTGGAGGCGTATTTATGACCGAAATAGTAATTGTTACAGTATAGCGTAAAGACGGTAAGAGCTTATGTGTTGGCGCGTTTTCTGATAGGTCAACGGCTACGGCTATATTCCAAAAATACTTTAGTAAAGGCTATCAATGTTCGCTTACTGCTACTGAATTGGATAGTTACAAAGATTTTATAGAAATGGATATGGACGCAGAAAAGGCGGGATTATGAAAAATCCTATTAATAAACTTTCAGAAGATTTACTAAATAAAGAAGCTAAATATATTGATAAAATTATTTTTTCTAATATTCCTAAATGGAAAGCAAAAATATTAAAAGCGATTCCATTAAGATTTATGGCAAAAATATTAAATGTAAATATAACTATTGAGAAAGTTAATTTGATTAATGAATTAGGATATAGAAAAACAGTATTTTTAAATGATAATCCAATAGGTCATGTTAAAAGTGTAATAGATTTGAGTGATGAATAATATGAGAGAAACCGTACACGAATTAAAAATAGAGAACCAGTTTTTAATGGATCTACTTGATAAGCGGAAAAAAGTAGAGATCCGAAAAAATGATAGAAGTTATCATATATGTGATTTATTAAGGTTTAATAATCCAATACCCAATGTTTACCCTTATAGTTATTTTTTTATTATCACACACATACAAGAAGGGTACGGACTTAAAAAAGGTTACGTTGCTTTGAGCGTTGAACGATATGAACCTGCTTTGTGAAGTCTGCCATAAATATAAATGGGTGGGTATTATTTGGCTTGATCCGGATAAATCCCCTATTGGTGTAGGTGGACGCTATAGAGCATGTGAGAAATGCGGAGGTAAAAAATGAGTATTGTATTTTTAAATGCTGCACAAATGAAAAATAAAAAACTTGTTAGACAATTTATATCTGGCGGTCATACTGTAGTGCTTTCAAAAAAAGTACCAACAAATATTAATGGATTTATTAAGCATACGATTAAGAAATATAAAAAAACGTATCAGGCTTTAGGTGGTGATACAAATAGAATAATACTATGAACATAAAAAATGGTTTTAATTGGCATGTCTATCCGGTGAACGATGCAAAGCAGCATATTACGGATAGTACCTATTGTTGGTGTAATCCGACTGTTAGGAATGAAGAGAACGGCGTTTTTGTTATTGTTCATCATGCGCTTGATGGACGCGAAAGCAAGGAACAACATTTACAAACAAATTAAATAAGGAGGATCATGTATGGCAGGCGTTAACCCAATGGAAGAAGTGCAGAGAGTACAAAAAGAGTGTAAGCATACCGGACATTACATACCCGGTGGTCAGCAATTATTACCTAATGCAAGCGGACAAATATTTATAGCGCAAGCGATTATCTGCAGTAATTGCGGATTCTTGTTTATATTCCAGTCACCTACCGATTTACGCGCGCAACAGCCAGGTGCAGGCATTGTAACGCCACAAATAAGGATGCGATGAAACTTGTAATTGATGTGAGATTAGAATACGATCACAAGCCGTTAACAGGTCAAGTAATCGTTGAAGAGTGGCCGATACCAAGGCCGGAAGCAAAGACAAACGGAAATGGTAAAAGTCAGATGACACTATTACCAGAGCCGCCGCCTATTCCATGGCAACAGGAACCGGCTACATCCGGTCAGATAGGTTTTCTTGAGCAACATGGTATACCGCATACAAGCGGGATCCGGAAAGGTGAGGCAAGTAAGCTTATTGATGCGTATAAGATGCAAAATGGTACGGTGCGCATACAAACATTTAGTACGCAGGAGAAGAAAACAGGATTGCCAGCGTTTTACGGAACGCCGGAGATTGCACCAATTAATACAAAGCCTAAAATAGAAATACCAACAGGCACAGAGGAATTAATGCCTTGGGAGCAGGAAGAAGCAGACAAGGACAAAGTAGCAGTACAGGGAACGGAAAAAAAACATAAGCGCGGAGGCGCAAGACCGGGTGCCGGAAGGCCAAAAGGAAGCAAAACTAGAAAGAGTGATACTATATGAGTATATACAAAACACAATATGATGCATCAAAACCGATGACGCTAAAAGAGTTTTCTGCACGCGGCGGGAGAACGACAAAAGAAAAACACGGTGATGCACATTTTAAACAGATTGGAAGCAAAGGCGGATCTGTTACCAAAAAGAAATACGGAAAGGATCATTACAAGGAACTTAACCGCCTTTCTGTATTAGCACGCCGAAAAAAGAAAAAAGACATAAGTGCTAGATTGGCCTTTCTATCGCTCTAATTATCTTATTGACAAGCAAGTGCTTACTTGTTAGATTATTAATATATGATATTGGATAGTAAACGTAAACGTTTTCTTCTTCTTAACGCCATTAGGCGTGAATCCTACAGAGCAATCTACAGTACTTCCGATATCTTTTATATCAGCCTATCGCTAATAATTGGGTTTGCATTGGGCGCGCGGTTCACAGGGCAAATGAGCCGCGCCGCCTCTTCTTATATAGAGGTTAAAGCAGTAGCTCCAAGTGTAACACCAACGCCTTCCCCTATTCCTACGCCACTACTTCCACAATATAGGGATGAACGGATCCAAAAGCTACATAAGTTTTTAAGTGATAAACAATCCCCGCTTGCACCATATGCAGAGTTTATAATCGCGCAGGCCGATTTATACGATATAGGATGGACGAAATTAGTATCTATTGCGGGTATTGAATCCGGATACGGTACAAAGAATCCGGATAAGTCATATAACGCATGGGGTATTAATAAATGGGTAAACGGGAAACGAAGCTTTGCATACTTCAATTCATGGGAAGAAAGTATTGCATATACATCTGAAATGTTACACCGATTGTATAAGCCATCGGAAGTGAGAAGTATACAGGTGCGTTATTGTCCGGAATCAGATAATTGTAATCCGGCATGGGCGGATATTGTAACAAATAATACAAATGCAATATTAGCGGTGAGTGAATAGAAAAGGAGGTGATACTTATTATGGTAAAATGTGATTTTTGTCCTAAAATGATTGAAGCGACAAATGGACGCGCTTGTGCTTGGATGAACGATATACCGACAAATTGGATTTGTGATGACTGCGATGCAATAAGTGAAAGACTGTATGCAGAATCCGATATAATGCGTGAAATTAGAGAGAATGAAATTGCTGAACAGGAGCCAAGCGATATGATGAACTTTCTTTGAGTCTTGCGCGGGGGTCTGTTGCGCTAACAGAACCCTGCGGAGGATTTAATATGGCAGATACACTTGATCCGGTTGTTAAAAAGTTTGTAGATCAGTTAGGCTTTGCGCTTCATAGCGCGCGACAGGAAACACGCCAAGAGTTGTACGAGGACTTACAAAAAGTGCGTGGAGTATATGCGCTTCCGGATCAGGCAACTGATTTGATGTTACGACTGGTAAAGATAAAGGACGCGCGGGAAGCGGAGTTAAAGAAAGGAGGCGCACAATCGTAATGTGCTATAAAACAATATTGGTCTTGCGCGGGGATATTTATTTTCGCAAGACGTTAAATATCCCCGATTTTAGAAAGTAGGATATATGACAGGTAAACAAAAATTTGATGAGGCAGGAAAAAAACTTCATGAAGATAAAATAATGGCGGAAAAAGCAGAAGCAGATGCAATGGCTCTTGCTAAAAAAAATTTGTCAGAAGAAATGCAAAAAATGATGCAATCTGATGCAAGACAAGAAGCTAAATTAAGCTTGCCATGGCTTAATGTATATGTTGCTAATAGATCAACAGTAACGCTTGCTGATGGTAGTGATCCTCACGATGGATGGTTTTACTATTCACCGAAGCAAGAAGAATTTGAAAATCCATTGTGTCACATATTGCATATAAGTCGTGGTTTTAGAATATTACAAAAGGATGATAAAGGAAATATGGTTCCGCGTTATATGCATTTTATAAGCGGTCTCATTGAAGATGATACACAAAAACCATTTGTGTTAAAGATATCCGGAAAAAATAGGTTAGAACGTTTTTGGGAGTTTCGTGATGTTATTCGTAAACTTAATAAGGCAGGATATCCAACATTTGCATTGCTTGTGAAGTTATCTACAGAAAAAATAACTTTTAAGGCTCCGGATGGAGTTAATCGCGCTGCAAAACTTATTAATTTTGAGATATCTAAGACCGATGGAGTACCTGATTTAGTAACCGATAAAGATCTTTATTTGCATTTGAGAGATCTAGCAAGTGAAACTAAACAGCAAGAAGAAGAATTTTTACAAAATAATGAGGTTGGAAAGGATGGAAAACCAATACAAAAGGTGGACGATAATGATGTTATTGATAGTGATGAAGTTCCGCCACAGATAAGTAGTCCAGATGAAATACCATTAGGAGAGCCGGATTTTTAAAAACACAATAAAAAAGCTAATCCCCCTACATCGTTGGACAGGCGGTGTAGGGGTGAGGCTAGACTATATCAGAATCGCTATCAAAGTATATCAGTAAAAGAAAGGAACAATATGCCAGAAGTACAAGATGTAAATATTTTCAAGAATCGGATGCATGAGTTGCGCCGAGAAGTAGACGCTGTAATCGTTAAGATAAAAGATGAGATAGTAAAGCGTCCGGCGTTTGGTATTGCAGAAGTCACGCTTGCATACCGATCTGCACAGCTTGCTAAGATGTGGCTTGGTAAGGCATTAGAAGAATCCGGCAGCCTATTGCCGCCAGAGTTTAGAGATAACGCGCCGGAATTACATAGCGGCATTGACGATGGTGATACCATCGGGAAAGGTAAAGTATGAGCAATTTAGATGAAACAGTTGTATCTATTCCTCCGGATAATGGCAGTACAGTAGTGCAGGACTTAGAGGCAAGGATCAAAGATACGATTCACTCAATTAGAATGGGTAAGGTAGAGGCAAAGAAACGCCGCGAACAGGTAAACGCTACACTTCTTAATGATGAAGGGTATCGGGGTAT
>CAZCHJ010000055.1:0-5390 GCA_964498735.1 uncultured Gammaproteobacteria bacterium
CAGCTATTGCTTTTTCTCTATGTGCAATACTTGCAAGCGCATCACGTTTTAATACTGATGTGCCTACAATACGGCGCGTTTGCTTATCTTTTATTTTCCAAGGTCTTTCACCCTTACCATGTACAACTGCATACGGCATGTTATTTTTTCGCTATACCGTTTATATATGACTCTAATGCCGCTTTTGCACGCTCCGGACTATATAAAAATGCCTCAATTACAATAAGATTTTTAAGTCGTGCCTTAAGTGCAAGATCACGATCACGTGAAAGATCATCAACGGCAATAGTATTATCCAATGAAATACGCAAATTACTGATAAATACCTTAAAATCCTCAATGGTTACAGGTCTTTGTGAAGCTATCTTTGCCATTTCCGCGTATGTTTTACGTTCATCCGGCGTTAACTCATCAAACGACTTTACACCTATAGACTCAAGTAGTTGGTCAAATCCTGACATATTATTGCCCTCCTGCCGTTAACATCGGCGGCTGTTGTGTAGGTGGTTGTGTTACGGATCCGCCGCCCATCGGATTCTGTTGTTGTGCCTGCGCTATTGCTAATTGCTCTGCCTTATCCTCATCCATGACTTCTTTAATATCGGTTGCCGGAAGTTCTGCAAACATAAGTGCGCGCATCTTTGTAATCTGATCTAGTTTCTTGTTATTAGGCATAAGCTGCTTAACCGCGTATAGCTTCTGCAATCCCTCTACGGACTTTGCAGCATCTTGTGTAATATCTCGTACTTCTGTCTGATAACCTAATTCATCTTCCCAATCAGACGCGCTAACCTTCTGTGAGTACATTTGATCGTTATTCTTTCCTTTTTTAAAGAGTGTTACCGCATCAAGCATATCCGGCGCGGCTTCTATAAACTTCGTGTATTTAATTCCAAACTCTTCCCATGAATCGGTATAGATACCTGCCATGGACTTAACACGCTCTTTAGCGTTTACCAATGCAAGCTGTACTTCACCAAGCGTTACCTTAGATTCCTGTACTGCGCCTTGCTGTGTTGCTGTTGCGGCGGTTGCTTTCTCTGCAATACCAATTAAAAACTGCATTTCATCTAGCGATTCTGAAAGATCCGGTACGTCAACTTTCATCAAGTTCTCATTCGGATTACCCGGCATACCAAACCATCCCCATGGAACGGGTTGGAATGTTTGAGGCATAAACGGCTCACCGTTTGCGCCTGTCATAAGTGAATTATAGTAATGCATCCCAAAGTTTCGGAGTGTCCTATTTTCTACCAACTGTGAAGCCCACATATCCAATACGTTACCTATTGGCCGGATAATGTCACCGACTGCATCACACCAGAAATCCGTTAACTCTTCATCTTCTCCCCATGTCGTTACCGGAATATGGTCAAACCAGAAATCATCCTTTGTTTCACCAATACACGCCCAAAGCGGAGCCTTATCTATTATCTGATTCTCTGCCTTAAGCACGTACCATTTTGTATCAGTCTGTTTAATATCATCTTTGAGCGTAATAATACCCTTCGTAAGTTCAACATAACATTCACCAAGAATAGGTGTTGCTACATCATCAACACCAAGCGCTTGCATACGCTCTTGATTGCGCGCTTCCTCTTCTGCATTGGTTGCCGCTTTAATTAATCCCTCACGCGTAGCAAAGAATTGTATAATCCGCTTCATTGCTTCCTTATCAAAATCTTCATTCTGTACCAATTCAGATAGCGGCTTATATATATGTGTATCAAAAATTGTACGTGCGGTATCTAGGTTAGTAGGATCAACATACCGATCTACGATAGTATTCATGGTGCCGCGTATATTCCAAGCAAACTTACCATTTCGTATGTTCATCCATTTAAAAGATCGTCCACCAAGTAGCACCTCTTTTTTATCAACTCTATCTTTCCGGATCATCCTGTTTTCACGTGATGTCATATTCCAATATTCGTTATAAAATACTTCTTTCTGCGCATCATTGGATCGGTTCGTAAAGTAGATCATTGGGGGATCATCAATATCTTTTAGGAGCGTTTTAACAACATATTTCATCAGGGGGATTGATACGCTCTGCCGTTGTGTCAGTCTATTTAACTGTGGCCGCGTGCGATACTGGCGGTAATTTTCGTTATAATCATCATCACGCCGTTTTCTAAACTCGTATCCGGATTCTAAGCTTTTATCAAATAATGTTAATATCTCTGCATCATCTAGCATATTTTTAATTTATATTTCTATGGCATTTAGGGCAGTATCTACCTCCAAACGCTATCTTGTATGCTTCTTTATGCTTGCACTTAGAAACGCGTGTTGACTGCCTGTTTACATCAACTAACGATGATCCAAAGCGTTTCATATTACCATGACACTCCACCAAACGGCGGAACTCCCGGTGCAAGTACTGTTTGTACGCTTGACGTACTTACTCCATGATACATATTGATTTTAACTTTCGCAAATGTCAATGCAAGGGCATCTGCAACGTCAGGCGATTCTATACCACGCTCCCGCATCTTTTCCTTTGGTTCTATCTGTACCTTGCCTTGCGCGTTCTTTCTGTATCGGATCTTTGTTAATTGGATCCAGTCCTCATGAGGGATAAGCTGTCCGGAAGTCTTTAGCCATGTTTGCAGACCTTCACGACCTGCGTATACCTCTGCACGCACGTTAAGATACTCTGCCTTTTCTTCCTGCTTGCCGTTTACTATTTGAACGACCTTAGAAGCCTCACCACCAAAGTTAACCGGATTTATGTGGCATCCACGACTCTTAAGATAGTCTGTAACACCGCCGCCGACACCGGAATCATCAACAAACGTATTATATGGTTGTACACCCTGTTCACGTAGGAAATTAAGCGTAGTATCACCAACAAGGATAATATCATTGTCTAAACTCTTTTGAAGCACTTTAGCCTGTGTAGAATCACGCAAGCACCATACGTTATAGTTACGTCCGCCACGCTGTACGTCAATACCAAGCTTACGCACACCATACGGATTATTATTGCGCTTCTGTGCCGCGATAATGTCATTATCTCCAAGTAAGTACATCCAACCGGATTCATCAATCTCACTTGCAGAAGGGAACATACACTCATACAGCACCTTGAAGAATGAGTACTTACGTTGTTCTTCAAGAAAGTCACGCGTCATGCGCACGCCCTCTTTGAGTGATCTATAACAATCCCATACTATTTTATGATACGCCGGATCATGATAGCTTGCTAAGAAGTGATTACGATTAAATGGATTACCGATCTTACACAAGAAGTTTTGTTTTGGATCATCACCAAGCATACGCATGACAAGGGAATGGTCATTATCATCAATAAGCGCGGATTCATCCTCTATAACGTTTGGCGCACCAAACCCTAGTGCATCACTTGCCGATCCTATAAATATCTCACTAAATTGCCCCGGAGCCAATTTAAACGTAATATGGTTTTTGTTTCTGTAGCGCCGTATCTCTTCCAGATTATCCCCGCTATCCGGTATAAACTTAGCCTTGACGTACTCATTATCAAATAAATGCCCATTTACTACGTTCATGATGATCTGCGCTTTATCTTTCTTTCCGGCGATAATAGCCCACCTTTCCGGAAACGTAGCTGCACGCGTGAGTACCGCAAGTCCTACATCCATGCTTTTACCAAACCGCGTATGACACATGACATGCAAGCGGGGGTATAGCTTCATTGCTACGGCTCTAAATATCTCATCCTGTCCGTTTGAGATCATCACCGGATTATGTTGATCGTCTTTGTAGAGTGTGGCAACAAGATCTTGTGTATCGCTCATGGTATCTGTTGTGGTTTCTTTCCCTGTAGAATATCAGCTATTTTTTGCGTTAGATCCTGTAATTGAGGCATATTAATTGTGCCGGATACTTCCTGCTTTGGTTTACCGACTACCATACTGATTAATTCCTGTAATGCGGATTCACTTGGAGGCTTTGTATAGATCTTTTCTATATCTTCTCCGGTTACTTTATCCTTACCTACTACTTTGGAGTATTTAATTTTACCCATGGCAATATCCTTAAGCGTTTCTATCATGGGTTCCCAATCTTTAAGTATAGAATCTACGAGGATTGCGCGTGCCTCATTCTCAAGAATAGTTTTTTTATTCTTCTGCCCCTTTTTACGTCCGGAGCCAGGACGGAAGCCGCCGTTTTGCATATGTATTGGAAGTTAGAAAACTGATAAAAAATCAGATTTTTCAGTTTTCAGTTCCAATATATAGGCTATCACACCATTTTGTACGTTGTCTACCAATGTATCTGCACGTAAGCTACACGCTCTTGATACTGTACTGCCTTCCGGATATATCCGCGCCGTTCTAAAACTCTGACTGCTGCTTTTATAGTGGTTATGGGTATTCGTTCTTTTCGGAGAGTAGATACGATGATACGCTGTGGAATCGGTTTTGACTTACTATGCGCCCATTGAGAAACACACAACATTATCTTTTGTTGAAGTGGGGAAGTATAGGCTTGGTAGTATTCAACTATCATAGTCTATCACCACCTTCCGATAATAAATTATTGTGTAATGGCAGGTACATCGTTTTTTAATCTCCCATCAAGAAACGCTATCATTTCTTGATTGTAAACTGCGCGCTCGTTTATATTGCCAAGTAAATATACTTGTTTCACGCGATTATAATTAAACCCTCGTTTTTTTGCGTATTTTCGTAATTGTTTAGCGATTTTATTGTTCATATATTTATATCTAAAAATAAAGGATTAGATAGTCAGGTCAATCTAAACTAAGCCATTGTAGGGCATCCTACAATATATCTTTCTGTATCATTCATATCAAATCCTCCGTATAGAGGGTTAGATTACCACAATTCCCATAAAATATATCTATTGCCAAATAAATAAAATGCCGATCCTATACGCCATACATTCGGTGATTCTGCTCCGCTTTTTGTTATCTGCCATTTATAAAATTTCATATTTCTTTCATCTTCTGTAGCTTGGTGCGCTTATTATATCTTTCTATAGCTATAAGCCTGTGTTTTTCACATAGCGTCATGGTAACAGCTATATCACCACAATCTACGCATAATCCATTTCTAATTCTTTTCTCACGAAAGCGTTTATGATTTTCTGCCATCTTTTCAGGATGTTCTTTTGCCCATTTCCTCTTGTTAGCCCGTTCCTCTTTTCTTGTTTCTTCCACAATCCGAGTGGCGAAGGAGCGAATAAACTTTAATATCTCATCAGGTGTTGCGTTCTCACTAAATTGAGTGGTTCTATTCCAGTCAACAAAGCAATTATTAAAATCAATCTCCATTTGTGAAAGTATCGTGTGTATAGACATAGTTAATAATTTTCTAAAGTAATAACAATATAGCCTGTATCACTCCAATGCTTCTGTGCAGACACCATCCAAATATTTT
>CAZCHJ010000056.1:0-5363 GCA_964498735.1 uncultured Gammaproteobacteria bacterium
GCAGAAACAAAGAAACCCATTTCGATCACTTTATCACGTATTGAACCCATAAATTCAGCAGATGTTACTTTTATTTTTGCACCCATAAAAGTATCCATCTTGATATCACCAAGCAGACTTGAAGGGGCGTACATGAATGTATCTTTATCATTTTGAATCACTCCAACAATTGTAAATGGTTCTTGAATTTCAACAGTGGAAAGTTGCTCTACGCCCTGCTCATCAATGGTAGAGACAAAAGCAGTAATTTGAACAGTTTCACCAAGAATAGCATCCGGATCAATATTAAAAATAGTAGCAAGCGCCGAAGAAACTACAATTTCTCTCGGATTTTCCCCATTCGGTTGAGGTTCAAACAATTTACCTTTGTATGCAGTTATACCACTCAATCGAAAAAAGGAAGGTTTAACGGAATAAAGCGTAACGACACCGGTCAAATCTTTAAGTGTAATTTGAGATGAAATTGCCATAACCGGACTCACCTCTTCAATATTGGGTAATTGTGCTATCTTTTCAATATTCGCACTATCAAGTTTGATAAGCTCAGACTGTCCCGGACTTACATCAAGACTCAACAATGCATCGGCATTCGTGATACGATTCAAAACTGTCTCTTGTAAACCATACCCAAGTGAAACCAGAAATAAAACAGCAGCAATACCAACACTCATACCAAGTATCGTGAGTGCGGTACGCATAGGTCTTGTCTTGAATGTACGAGTAGAAAGAGATAGTACATCTTTCAAAACCATGCGCCGAGATATAATCTTCGGGGAAGCTCCGGTTGTGTTGCTAGTTTTTTTTGTCTTTTTATTAAAATAAAAAATGCTGAGTAGGCGCGTAAAAAATCTTTTAACAAGAGAAAATATGTTAGATAAAAAACTCTGATGAGGCGCAGAATCTGAAGCAAGGTTTATGTCTTTTTTATCTTTTTTAAAAGAAAAAATCTTCATACTTTCTTAGATGGCTGCTCTGATGTCTGATTCGAGAGAGAGGCTGAAGGTGAATCTAAATTAGGAGCTTCGGCAATATAGCGATCGAGCAATAATAATTCTAAATGTTTTGCCATCTGTTTTGCAAGTCGACGCTTAATACCTGCACCACCCTCTTTTTGTGACATCATCAATTTTACCTGCACCCCCTTACGATCGGTCCTATCTTCATATCGTTCAAGAATAATATCTTCAATCGTCTCAATAACATCAGTACTAAGAACCGGTACCTCAAATCGGTCGAGTAGTGTATAACGCAGACGTTTAATATAATGTAATTTTTTATCACGATGAGAAATCGGCGTGTGCGTGTGTTGCATTTCCTGTATCATATCTTTTACCCGTCCAACCAATCGATGCGCAGTGCGTCGATCAAGATCAAGACCTCCGGCAATAAACTCTTTATCAAGATATTGTTCGAGTTTTTGATATTCTTGTGCAGTAGAGTGTTCTAAAATATGTTTAACCTGCCTCTCAACACTTGCTATTTCTTCGAGAGTAAGTCCTGCAAGAGCTTCAGATACAATTTCTTTTGCTTTGTATTCAAGGAATAATCCTCCGACACCAGCTTTACCCGAACCAGCAAGTGTCTTTGACACAAGTTCAAGATTACTTTTCTGAGCTTCAGTTGCTGGTGTAGTGGGGGTAATCTTTCTCGTATGTGTGTTAACCTTGGTATCGATAAGACATCCGTCTTTCATAAAGAATACACGATCAGCGATATCAAGATGGGATGGGTCGTGAGTAACGAGAATAACAGTCTTTTTATCTTTAAGATTAAGTTCTTGAATTAACCCAAGCACATCATGAGCTGACTTAGAGTCAAGATTTCCCACTGGTTCATCAGCAAAAATAATCTCAGGATCATTAATAAGTGCACGTGAAATAGCTACACGCTGTTGCTGACCTCCAGACAATTCACTTGGCACTTTATTACGTTGTTCATACACCCCAAAATATTTCATAAGACGATCTGCCTCGTCATGTCTTTTTTTAGGATTCGCACCAACGGCAATTTGTGGAAGCATTACATTTTTCGCAACTGAAAGTGTTGGTATGAGATGAAAAGCCTGAAAAACCATCCCAATAGTATTCTGTCGATAATATTCAAGCTCTTTATTTTTCATATTTGCAAGATCGATACCTGTAACCTCGACACTACCGCTAGTTGGTTTTTCTAATCCCGCAATAGTATAAAGTAAGGTTGACTTTCCACAACCTGAAGCTCCAAAAAAAATAATAAATTCACCTTGTTCGATTTCCAAAGTTACATTACTCAGAGCCTTCACTTCATTGCTTTTCCCTAGAAAATAAGTGACGGATAAATTTTTAGCACTGATAATTGCCATGAGAAAAACTACAATTCTAAACTAAAAAACTATATATTTTCATAAAGAGTGGTACTTAAACACTCGAAAATAGTATATCACATTTCTCTACATGATTCAGTAAAAAGTGTTGATAAAAATAAAAAAAGAGAGAATATAATGAATTATCCTCTCTCGTAAAAGTTCTTTGGAGTACTAAATATGGCACTACACTTTCAAAATCTCTTTTTCCTTTTCTTCTCCGATTTCCCTAATCTTTTCATTAGCTTCTTTTACCATTTTTTCAATCTCTTCATGAAATTTGTATTTCTGATCTTCACTGATCGATCCCGCTTCTTCCTGCATATCCACATCTTCACGTGCTTCTTCACGAATTTTTCGAACCACAATACGCCCAGCCTCAAGTTTGGTATGAAGTACTTTTATAAGTTCTTGACGTCTTTCTTGGCTCAATTCAGGCAATGGTAATCGAATCATTTTACCATCATTCACGGGATTGATCCCAAGATCAGACATACGGAGTCCAGTATCTACTGCTTGCACAATACTTTTATCCCATGGCTCAATCGCAAGTGTCTTTGCATCGAGCACCGAGATTGATGCGAGTGCCTTCAGTGGCTGTTTCATACCATACGCCTCAATGAGAATATCCTCAACAAGAGCACTGGTTGCACGTCCGGTACGCAAACTAGAAATATCTTGTTTTAAATGTTCGATTGATTTGTGTATTTGTTCCTTATATTCACTCGTCATAATTACATAAAAAATTAATTCTTAACAATTGTAGTAAACCCGAGATATATCCACCCATTCTCGGTTGGATGCACACGGAGTGCTGTTGGCGTTTGTTTGGTGGGAAGTTTACGAGTTTCCCAGGTCTTTCCACTATCAGCACTATGATAAAAAGTCGATTTATCACTAATACTACCAGTGTAGTACATTTCTTTATCATTATTTGGATTGAGACCAAATCCATAGATATCGACACTACCTGGAGGAGTGACAAGAGCGATTGGCTCCCAATCTTCTCCTGAGTTGCGCGAAGTGAGAATACCGTACTTTGAAATCCAAAAAATCTCTTCTGCCTTAGATGGATATACCACAAATCGTCGATACTGTAAAGAACCGGCATACTCTTTGAACTTTGAAGCAAGATTTTCCCATGAATTTCCCCCATCGCGGGTACGGTACAATCCACTCTGGCGAGTAGCGAGGTACATAATACCCTCTTTATTTCGATCAAATACCACTTCTCTGATATCCACCTTATTAAAACGTGCATTTACCTGCCACGAATTCCCACCGTCAGTACTCACATACAAATCTCCGGCACTGGTTGCTGCAAACAATTGATACGGATTAAATGGATTAATTGCAACTGAAGTAACGACGTACTGTGTTCGATTTTCTCGATATATTTCAGTCCATGACCGTGCACAATCAGTAGTTTTGAAAATCTGTCTCCCATTTGACGTATAGACCGTACATTTTTCTTTGGGATGTATCGCAACACTATAGATAAAACCTGTATTCAATGGTGCTTCTGCAATAGACCAACTCTTTCCATCATCATAAGTATACAATAATCCATTTTCACGCGATGCCCAATAAAACGCATGAGGATCCTGTGGATCATCAACAAATTTATACACTTCAGCATTCGGTAATTGTTGCACACCAGTCGCGGTAGGTACTGAAACAATTTGTGTCCACGATTCCCCATTTTTGGTAGTAACCCACACCCCCGCAGGCCCGAGTGCAGTATTTTTCTTATTTCCAAAACTAATACATGCTTGTCCACTCAACACGAGGATACCAAGCAATACAAGTGCGATTGAAAACGGTCGTCTCATACAAATAAATTAGATATGGGGTAAGGTGAGCATAATATGCTCAAGAATTAATCGGGGGTGAATATTTCTCTTCAAGTCTCGCTCAGCATTACGAATTGCATCTAAAGCAGGGTACAGATGAGTTCGAGTAAGACTATTGGTAATCATAATATCTCTCAATACAAACGTCCACACTCGCAGTGCTTCAACGATTTTTCCTCGTGCTTCGATATGATCATCACTATTTTCAAACAAATCCTCAATTGCATGTAATTTTTCATAAAACTGAAAACCTAGTAACGAAATGCATCGCTGTTTTTCTGTAGTATACGCTTCATGTAACGCATGCTCCGAAGCCCAGGAGCAAGCATATCCAGGCAATCCATGCGACTCTCGAGCAAGTTCCAATGCACGGTCAGTTTCCATACCCCGCTGAAGTAAAAAAGATTGTATACGATCCCGGCTCACCGGAGAAAAATAGAATGATTGCACACGAGAACGAATAGTAGGAAGTAGAAGTGTCTCATCTTGTGTAATCAAGAAAACAACAGTCTGTGGACGCGGTTCTTCGAGTGTTTTTAACAATCCATTTGCACCTGCTGGATTGAGATATTCAGCACCGTCGATAATTGCTACGGTATATCCATCTTTCTCAAATGAACTCTGACTCATGCGATGAATTAACTCACGAATCTGTGCGACGCTGATATCTTTCTTCCGGGACCCTGTTTTTTCATCAATCTCGCGTTCAATCAAGACAAAGTCAGGATGAACTAGTGGACGATCTGGAGAAATGTTCAAAAGTTTTCGTGATATTTCGTCAGCAACAGTGCGCTTACCAACATGCGTCGGCCCAAAAAAAGCATACGCATGGTTAAGAGTATGATTGAGAATAGATTGCTCAAAAAAAGAAACTATTGATTCATGACCAAAACTTTCAGACATATAGTGGAAATCATATCATATTCTCTCGTTGATTCACAATTGCATATGCCCGCGTGAGAACATTGTATGTTTGTTGTGCACAATCATCCCAAGAAAATTGTGCACAGTGTGCAATGCTAAGTTTTTTATATTCTACACGCTTCGTTTCAGATAATGTTATAACTTCCTGCATAGCGCGAGAAATTGCACCTGCATCAGTAGGATCTACATATATAGGAAGGTCTCCTCCAACCTCTTCAAGTCCCAAACCACGCGACGTGATAACT
>CAZCHJ010000057.1:0-5269 GCA_964498735.1 uncultured Gammaproteobacteria bacterium
TGACTAACTGGTTTACCTCGGTAGCATATTTAACCCGTCCGTAGCCGTTAGGCAAAGGCGGGAGCTACTGTCTATGGTGTGATGAGAATATCATAGGACAGTATATCTGTCAAGATGATATCCTCTGGTAGCGCCACGGGGAATCGGACCCCGGTTCCCAGGATGAAAACCTGGTGTCCTAACCACTAGACGATGACGCCATGAAATCTATGTGTTAGTAGCGAAAAGTATAGTAAAAAAAAACAAATCTGTCAATAATCAACCTACATAAAAGCGAAACGGGTGCAGGCATAAAGCACTGCACCCGGATATGTTCCTCCTTCCCTACTCATCCATCTCCACACCCTTTGGCGGCTCTCCTCGAGCCATCCGGTTGATGTATCGGTCGAGATCCCTCCAGAGAGACCTGATCGCGGAGATGAAAAAGATACATCCCACCACGAGGGTCAGAATGAAGGGTAGACGATAGTTGGTGAGGCAAAGACCGAGAACAGAAAGCACCATGATGAACAAAGACATTGCAATGATGATAGCTCGTGCCATTGAGAGACCCCCCAGATAAAAGGAACGACGCATAATAACATAAATAAACATAATAGTCAAGTGTACACTGAAATAAGACAAATAATTGATTTAGGTTAATTCTTCTGTTAGGATATCCAGTATATGAAAATACTTGGAATCGAATCATCTTGCGACGACACCTCAGTCGCCTTGATAGAAATAGACGAAAAAAACTTAGAAGTGCTCGCAGAAAAAACTGCAAGCCAGATTGAAATACACGCAAAGTATGGTGGTGTAATTCCTGAAGTTGCCGGAAGAAAACATGCAGAATTTATTACACCCGTCATAGAAGAAGTACTAAAAAATCAAGAAAAACCAGATGCAATCGCCGTGACATTCGGTCCTGGTCTTATCACCGGGCTTCTCGTCGGAGTGGAGGCTGCAAAAACATTATCGTATCTTTGGGAGATCCCTCTTATTCCAGTTAACCATATCGAAGGACATTTTTACTCTCCAGAAATTTCAAAGATAGAAGCGGACAGAAAAAAAATCGAATATCCTGCGCTCGCTTTAATTGTAAGCGGTGGACACACCGAATTAGCATTATCAAAAAAAGAAGGGACGTATGAAAAGATAGGCGGAACACGTGATGATGCGGTAGGCGAATGTTTTGACAAAGTCGCAAAACTCCTTGGTATTCCCTACCCTGGTGGACCAAAAATTTCAAAACTTGCAGAAAATGGTGATGAAAATAAAATCGAATTCCCCCGCCCCATGCACGATTCACATGATCTTGATATGAGTTTTTCTGGATTAAAAACTGCCGTATTATATTGGCTCAAAGATCATCCGATTACTATCGATAATCCTATTTTTAAACATAATGAAAATATTTGGACGATTGAAGATGTGTGTGCAAGTGTACAAAACGCAATCACCGATGTATTGATCACCAAAACTACTCACGCACTTGAAACACACAAACCGAAAACACTAATTCTTGCAGGTGGTGTTTCAGCAAACAAAAAACTCCGAGATGAACTCGAAGTGCTTTCAAAAAAAATGGATATCGCATTTCGTCTTCCCGAACTCACCTATACAACCGACAACGCAGCAATGATTGCCGTTGCAGGCTACCATCGCTTTCAAGCTGGAAAGATAATGGATTGGAAGGATATTGTCGCTGACCCTCAATCCACTTTATATAACCAGAAATAAGTCTGTCATCCCTACGAAAGCAAGGATCCAGTATTTGTATTTTCTTTATTCTAGATTCCCGCTTTCACGGGAATGACATCAAAAATAGTTAATTTTCGACTCTCACCGCTGTCTCACCAAAAACCCCTCGTACCTTCCCCAACATCTCCTCGCTCGGCTCAACCAAAAACTGAGTCTTGATGCTTCCTAGTCCGACTTGAATTACAACTTCATATGTCCCAGGATATGCACCCAAAATTTGTTTGAGTACTTCAGCGTGTTCCTGCAAAAATTCTTTATCTGAAGCAATAATTACTTGTGGAGTACGCACAGTAGGTTCTTGTGGAGTACTCTGTCCAGCAGCCAATGAGAGGTACCGTGCAACCTCTTTTGCATTCTCTTTGGTGAGAGCATATGCTTTTTCCACAAATATTTTATTATCCCCATCTTCTTTGGGAGTTTTTCCGACGACACAAATAATATTTCCCTCAACCCATATATCCTTGGTCTGTTCATACGTTTTGGGGAAAACCAAAAGCTCCATCATACCAGTAGTATCTTCAATAGTCGCAAACATCATAATAGAACCCTTCTTGGTAATTTTTTTCTTCAATGACGCAATAACGCCCCCCGACACAATCCACGCATCACGAATATACCCATCAAGCTCAGACAATGGCGTCAATTTACCTTTCATCTGGGATTCATAAAATGCAAATGGATGTGACGACAAATAAATACCCAGGAGATCTTTTTCCCATTTTAATTTTTGCTCAAGTGTTGCAGATGGAGCCTCCTTGAGAACCACCTTGGCATCAAGAGCAATATCAGTTCCTGAAAAAAGTGAATTTTGGTTGGTTATTTTTCGTTCTTTATGCTGACGCAAAAATCCCAAAATATTTTCAATATTAGATAACAATACTCCTCGATCATGATGGAATTCATCGAGAGCACCAGCTTGAATTAAGCTTTCAAGTGATTTTTTATTCAAATCCTTATCATCAATACGCTCCAACAAATCTTCGAGGTTTGTATATTTACCATGCATTTTTCGTTCTTGATAAATAACCTCACAAATATGCTCACCAACATTCTTAATTGCAGTCAACCCAAATCGAATACGACCATTTTCTCCAGGCTTTGAAACCATAGCAAACGATCGGAAACTTTCATTTACGTCAGGTGGCAATACTTCAATTCCAATACGGCGACACTCCCCCACAATCTGGGCAATTTTATCATTATCACCCGATTCAGCCTGAAGTACTGCCGTCATGTACTGTACCGGATAATGCGCCTTCATGTACGCCGTCTGATATGCCACGATTCCATAGCTTGCTGCATGCGCTTTATTAAATCCGTACGCAGCAAAAGGCTCGATCGCTCTCCACAATTCGTCAATTTTTTCCTGCTTCAAACCTCCGATTTCTTTACAACCTTTATAAAATTTTATTTTTTGCTGAGCCATTTCCTCAGGAATCTTTTTTCCCATCGCCTTACGAAACTTATCAGCCTCCATCCAATCATACCCAGCAAGTTCAATTGCAGTAAGCATAACATCGTCCTGGTATACCAATAGTCCATATGATGCACCAAGAATTTTCTCAAGACGCGGATCTGGATAGGTAACAAGTTCAGGATTATATTTACGACGAATATATTCTGGAATTGATTCCATCGGTCCTGGTCGATAGAGAGCTACCATTGCCATAATATCTTCAATTCGATTAGGCTTAAGCTCTTTTACCCATCGTGTCATTCCCGATCCGCCAAGCTGGAACGTTCCCATTGTCTCTCCGCGTGCAAGCATTTCAAATGTTTCCTTATCATCAAGTGGAAGATTATAAATATCAATTTTTTCACCCGTCGTTTTTTCTACAATCACGACTGCATTTCCAAGAATTGCAAGATTTCTAATTCCCAAAAAATCATTTTTGAGAACTCCCGCAGCCTCGACCGACTTCATTTCATATTGAGTAGTAATTTTTTCTCCACCAGTTTCACGTTGAATTGGAGTAAAATCAGTAAGTGGTGTTGGTGCGATAACTACACCCGCAGCATGAATAGAAGTATGTCGCGCACAACCTTCAACTTTTCTCGCAAGATCGAGTAATCGTTTTACCTGTGGATTGGTATCATAAATTTTTTTCAAATCAGGTTCTTCTTTGAGTGCGCGCTCAATCGTCATAGGAAAACCCTGTGCGCCCTGCGGAATAAGTTTTGCTACCTGATCACAAAAACTATAGGAATACCCAAGCGCGCGTCCCACATCGCGTACACTTGCCCGCGCTGCCATAGTTCCGAATGTGATAATCTGTGCAACTCGATCAGCACCATATTTTTTGGTAACGTACTCAATCATCTCTTCACGACGATCATCGGCAAAATCAGTATCCACATCGGGAGCACTCGGACGGAATGGATTGAGAAAACGTTCAAAAGGCAATTTGAACCGCATTGGATCGACTGTGGTGATTCCCAAAATATAAGAAACTAGAGATCCAGCTGCAGATCCTCGAGTTGATTCTACGATACCATGTTGTTTTGCATAATTCACAAAATCAGCTACACACAAAAAGTAGGGTGAATACCCCTTTGTCTTAATAATATCAAGCTCGTATTCAATACGTTTGGTAATTTCATCAGTCACTGGGTTATAGAAATTTCCTACCAAACGATATGTCTCATCTCTCAAGTGTTCATCATGTGTTTTACCTTTTGGAACTTCAATCGGTGCAAAATGCCACACATTGAGTGGAATCTGAATATCGACACGTTCCGCAATTTTCAATGTATTCTCAATTGCTTCAGGAACATGACGAAAACGAGAAATAATATCATCCCCAAGATTGAAAGAACGGTCCACCTGCCGATAATCTTCTCGATTGGTATAATCCACTTTCCATCCCTCAGAGATACAGCGTAATATATCCTGTGCTTCAGCATCTTCCGGATTGAGATAGTGAACATCACGAGTAACCACGAGACCGACTCCCGTATCTTTGGACAATTGAATCAATGCAGTGTTCACTTGAAGTTGTCCCTGAATTCCCGGATGATCCTGTAATTCAAGAAAAAAGTTTTGAGCTCCAAAAATAGCAACATACTCAGCGATGACCCGTTGTGCCTCATCAATTTTTTCTTTCAAAATTAATTGTGGTATCTCTCCTTCAATCGGACCAGACAATGCGATAATACCCTTCCCCATCGTGCGTAACAAATCTTTATCAATGCGTGGTTTACCATTAAAAAATCCGTCCAAGTGTCCGATTGACGAAATACGCATGAGGTTCTGATATCCTTCAAAATTTTCTGCGAGTAAAATAAGTCGATACAAATCTTTGTCTTGCTCTGGATCTTTATCAGTAAGTTTTCGTGGAGCAAGATACGCCTCGAATCCAATAAGTGGCTTAATCTGATTCTCGAGACACGCCTGATAAAATTCAATCGCACCATACATTGATCCATAGTCAGTAAGAGCCAATGCCTTGAATCCTCGCTGTTTTGCAGCCTTAACCAGTGCTTTTGGTTTTACCAAGCCATTCAAAAGAGAATAATGTGAGTGTAC
>CAZCHJ010000058.1:0-1539 GCA_964498735.1 uncultured Gammaproteobacteria bacterium
TATTGAAAAAATCATTTTTTTCTGATAAGGTACCGTTGGCTGGGTACTCTATCCCAGAGTTCTCTTACAATCCCTCAGTACGGAGCCAATCACATGTATCGTTCGTACATTCTGATCGTAGTCGCCTTCTCCTTTGCTACCGCATGTAGCAAAGGCACCACGCTTCCAGGACCGATCGCAGTCAGTGGAGGACCTGCGATTCGGAGCATCACCGATCTCGTTCACTGGCACTGCACCCACGGTGCCGATGTCGTGGCAGTTCCTGGTGAGAATCCCTACATCCAGTATGACTCGGTGGAGAAACGTGGAGAAAACCCCTATATCCTCGATGGACACGGGGTCAACAAGGCCTTCGCCACCACCAAGTTCATCAACTGCAACGAAAAACGTGATGTCCACTTTGTCTCTCTCACGTACGAGATGAACGCCGTGCGCGTCTACCCGAACCGTCGAGAACCTCTCGAGCTCTTCGATAATGGCAAATTTGCCATCAAAGGGATCTCGATCACTGACCCGAGCCCCACGGTTATTGCAACAGCCGAGCAGCTTAGCACGACCAATAAGGCGGAGATGACCGTCACCACAACTTCATGTCGACATGGTGGTCCAAACACAGACGGAATCCTCCTGCGAGGCAAGATGAAGACCATCACACTCATCGGAAACTTTAAGACCACTGGTGAGCTGAAGGCTGACCGCTACGCTACACGCCTGACACAGGTGAAGGCAGTCGATGGAGCAGGTAAGTCTCTCGTAGTCCACATCCTCGAGGATCTCGACTACGAGATCCAAGTCTCGTCTTACTGAGGACGCGGGTTCTTCGGGATTCCACTCCCAAAAGAACCCGTGTACTTTCATCATATACATCCCTTTTGGGGATTTTTATTTTTCTACTCTACCTGACATCTAATTTCAGTAATGTGTATGTAATCGAAAAACAAAAAAAGTCCTCCGAATCGGAGGACTGTTTTTGTTTCACACGACTTCTATAAGCCGAATTTTGTACTTCCGACATTATATCGGAAGCGATGATCATTTATCTAGTTCCGACGTTACCGCCGAAATCATGAACGAGCTAACTTTTCCAATCAACTGATCCTGCCCTGAGCGAGCAGAGCGAGTCGAAGGGCTGCTCTTTCTTCTGGTAGGGTTTACCATCAATCTGCCTTACAGCAGAGGAAGTATAGTCGCATTGATATAGTGCATATGCTGAACCTATCAATACATCTACACACTTTTCACCTTTGGTCCCGACATAATCGGGATTAGTATTGTCTCTGTGGCACTGTCCCGTTCGAATATCTCACGATATTGAAGGTGGGTGTTACCCACTACCATATTCTCCAACAAATGTTGGAGGAAGTTCGGACTTTCCTCCCACCTTCGCTCTTCGCTCCGCTCGAGCTTCGGACGGGCAGGCTCTTTAATTTTAGAGGCCTGCCTGGCGTAGTTCTGAACGTAGTGAAGAACGAAGTCAGGTGATCATCCAAAGTACGTATGAAACATACAAAAAATACCACATTTTATGGTATTTGTCAA
>CAZCHJ010000058.1:1639-5040 GCA_964498735.1 uncultured Gammaproteobacteria bacterium
TCTTCAAATTGTTCTTTTTGAAAAAAACTAGCTCCAATAACTGGGCGAAGGAATGCTTCAAGTTTACCATCTTGTGGATGTGCAATATATCGTTTACCTTTTCCTGTCCAGACAAAAGGTTTGAGATTACATACGACCAATTCCATCTTACCACTCTGCGCAGAAACCTTAAATTTCTCATCATATTGAATTGAGATATGACTTGGTGGGATGTGAAGTTGGGAAATAAAATATCGATTGTTCATCCAACCTACATCAAGTCGTAATCTTCTGCGACGAGCTAATGTATCACACGCATCGATCCCAATAGGAATTCCCAATACTTCTGCGATACTATTCTCAGGCCCGAGAGGGATAAAGGCAAACGTAATATCGTATGAGGCTACATACGATAATACGTGACCAAACGTGGTATCATTTCCCACAATCACAATAGTTTTTGCACCTCGACGCACCTCTTCTTGAATCAATAATTCTGACGATGAATATTGTTGAAGACGAATAATTTTCCCTGCGATTCCGTAGTCAGTAAGTCTCGTTTCTATAGCCTTAAGCACCGTCTCATACCGCCGGTGCCTTAAAAAGTTGTCATAGAGATAGACATACATACCGTTCCCTAGTTCAGAAGTTTACACACGTATCTGTTATACACTTTCTTCATCAGTCTCAGACATCATGTCTATTTTTGATTTGGTTCGAGCGCTTGATCGCTTCCGATCTGGACGAACATCATCGATTTCAATATCAGTCATGGTTACCTTGCCATGTACAATTGCTCCGGATTCAACCTCGAGTACTCTGCAATAGATGTCTCCAAGTACACGTGCACTTTGTGTTAACTGCAATTTCTCTTCAACTCGCATATTACCTTTTACCTCACCTGCAACTAGTGCATCATTTGCTTTTACGTTTGCAAGAATCTTTGCACCCTCTTCTACGGTAAGTAGTTTACCCGTCTGTACATTTCCAGATACCGTACCTTTGACGAGAATATTTCCTTCTGAAGAAAAATCACCTTCAACTACCACCGATGGACCGACCACGGTCTCGATCTCATCCATTTGAGTACGACTAGTATTCACAGGTTGTGTCATAGGAGCTTCTGAAGAATTTTTAAACATAGGTAAAAACGCCTTATATTATTGATTAACGTAGTATATACAATTTTATACTAAATCGCAAGAAATCATGCTGTTGGCTGTTTTTCTGGTATCCAGAATCCAAATTCGCTCCCTTTTCCTAATCCCTCACTATGCGCCCAAACATGACCACCGTGCGCTTCAATAAACATGCGGCAGACATAAATTCCAAGACCAGTTCCTTCAAAATCTCTCGATACATTCGGAGAACGATAAAATTTCTGAAATAAATTGTTCAAATCTTTCTTATCAAGCCCCGGACCCTGATCGATCACTCGTATCTCAACACCAGCATTTTCTTTTAACACGTTAATCTTAATCGTTGAACCATTAGGACTATATTTGATCGCATTATCAATAAAATTAAATGCGCTATGGCGGAGTCTATCTGCATCACCGATTATTTTCAGACTCTTAGGCAATTGTGCATCCAGAATAATTTTTTTTGTTTTTGCTTTTTCTTGCAGTTCACTCACCACGCTCTTCACCATTTCAACAAAATTCATTTTCTCAAAATGGTACTGTGTTCTACCCTGTTCAATTCGTGTTACATCAAGAAATTCATCTACCAATTTTACCAATCGTTCATTACTGATATCAATATTATGAAAAATTTCATGTTGTTTCTTTGCTACTGCTCCATATGCGCCTTCCTCTAGAAGAGAAATATAGCCTTTGATAATTGAGAGCGGTGTGCGCAATTGGTGTGTTGCTATGGATAAAAATTCGGTCTTAAGGTCATCGAGTTCTTTGAGCCTAACATTTGCATCTTCTAAATTTTTTGCAAGTTTTGCCAGTTCTTCCCGTTGTACTATCTCTTTATGAGCTGTTTTGATCAACAAAAAACCTAAAATACCTACACCCACTGCGAATACTGTTTTCCAAATAATAGTGATTAATTGTCCTGACAAAAAAGCTTCGGTAAGCAAAACGATCGTTAAAAAACTAGCGACAAATTCAGTCGCAATTAACCGAATATGTAGAAATTCTTGTCGAGTCAATGTATATCCTGTTGAGACAATAAAAGGTAGTACAAACAGAGGACTGATCGGTATGAATGTGGTATTATCAAAAAATACAACTGCAAATAACAGGAAGACTAACAATAGTACAATCATGCTTACAAAACCAAACAAAATAATAAATAAATTCCTACGATCTTTCTCTGGTGTTTTTAAAAATTTTTGTATCAACCAAAAAATCCCCAAACCAAAGAAAAAAACCATTATACTCATGTAAATGATCATACCCCAACCAACTATAGGACTGAATTTTCCTCCAACCATTTTGAGACCCGTAAAAACGTAGGGTGAGACAGATAATATTATTTGCATTCCTAGTACAACAATTGATGTAACGATCCATCTCTTTTTAAGTTGTATATGTGATGCGGGGAATGTGTGCATCAAAAGAGCAAAAAGTACTGCCTGAGGCGCGGCAGTGGACAATACCAAACGAACCCACCACAACGTTTCGCCTTGCACAGGCGGATTGAGAGAAAAATAATTAACAATTGACCACACTGTGAAATTGAGAGACAGTAGTACAAATAGAATTCCACTTGCACTCTTGCGAATTCTATAAAAAACAATTCCACCTAAAACAAGGGTGGTCAATGCAACAAAAACCAAAGATGGTAATTCAAATCCCTGTATCCATGCTTCAAAAAGATTCATACACTTACGATGGTCTCACCCATCGGTGCTTTGCTTTTTTAATTTTAAAGCTCTCAGCACCAAATTGATGTAATATTATTTTCGGATATGCTTGTTTGCCAATCGAACTTACTAATTTTCGATATTCTGCATTGACGTTCTTTAATACATCCACAATTCTATTCTGCAATCTCTTCTCAAATCGTTTATTAGCATTCCGATCTTTGGCTAACTCTATATGAATACAAAATTTTTGCTTTTTATTTTTATTTAACACTACTTCTGCTATAAATTTTCCAGTTATCTCGTGTTCTAACATTTTTTCTTCAAGGGCACTCTTGATGTTTTGGGGATAAATTATTAATGCATAAAACATTACTGCGATATCCTTCCGTCCATATAACACTATCGCCGGCATTTCCCAAATATCTTTATCAGTAAGGGAATAATTTTTTATTGTATCTGACTCTTTAAGTATACTCCTGAATTCTGCATGAGACAATAATGTGCAGTGGTCATGTATGTTATAACGTATTAATGGAATACCGACTTGATCAGTCGTAAATACTAATTCATTTTTGACTGTCTCAGCATATTTAAAGTCAGG
>CAZCHJ010000059.1:0-2791 GCA_964498735.1 uncultured Gammaproteobacteria bacterium
TCATTCATCGCACCTGCTGAGAGATGTAATTCTCGTACATATTCATCGGTATATGCAGTACCACCAACAATCGCAAGTTTGAGTGATTGTATCAATGGATTATCTTGATTGCGCTCTTTTAAATTTTTAAAAGCCTCAATCAATAGATGCGCACCTTTATGCGGAACGAGACGTGAAATCATGACAATATACTGATCTGGAGTAAGACCAAATGAAGAAAGATGTGAGACCTTTTTTACCACAGCTGGCATCTCAACACCATTTGGAATATACGTAGTTTCTTTGTCATAGTGAGTTTTCATATACTCACGCAAACTCTTTGAGACAGTTATGGTTTCATCCGCGAATAGATATGCAGTCTGCTCTCCAATTTTCAACATGAAACGCCCAAACCAATTCCATTTTTTATGGAATCGATCAAGTGAATGGAGTGTAACGATAACCCTAACTTTAGGTGCAAATATTCGAGGAATCCACGCAAGCAATGATGGTCCCACACCGTGATAATGCATCACATCATAATTATGAAATAATGCATGAATGGTTGACCCAAAGACATGTACAATAGTATCTAAATATTTGCTTCTAAAGGTTGGTATATGGATACGCTCTATACCTTCTACCATGTCAGTTCCCTTGGCACGTGTATACCAGCTTCGTGAATATACTGTGACTTTATGACCATGTTCAGTAAGGCGAACCGAAAGATCGTGTACGTGTTTTTCCACGCCACCATGAATTGCTGGTATTCCTTTTTGTCCGATCATGGCTATACGCATATCGTGAGTTAGTATTCAGTGTGAGTACCGTAACAGGCACCATATTATAAACAACTTATTATAGCACAAAGACCCTCTTTTGTCAAGGTTATTTACCTTTATCCACAACCTATAAAAATAGCTAAAATAAGCCTTTTTTATCCTATTTTAGATACATAAAAACTACTGTACTTTTGTACCCTTACCCCTGCCCAATGCGTCAGTAGAGAGGCTACTATCAATAGACCCAAGTGTGCGAGAGAGTGTATATTCGAGATAGGTGTCAAATCCGCTCATCTGAACGCTCTCGACCACCCGTGGAGACGCCCCCCGCTGAGCCTCAGTGGGTATAATACTTAATTCAAGAAACAACCCCTCAGTGGCATTACTACTAATCGACCCGATATTCCAGACAACCGTTCGAGTGGATGCTATATAGGTTGGTGCACTACCCCCTGTCACACTTGCTTTACCGCTCCAAGTCACATAGGACGGCAATACCACACTCAGTACCCCATTCCGTACGTCACTCGTGGTATTTTTAACCGAAAACAATGCTGCATATTTTGTTTCTTTGCCTACTACAGGGGGCAGTGGTCCGCGCCCCAATTGATCGCCTTCTGCAGTGTAATATCTCACTTCACCATTTAATATGATTTGCGTTCCAACTTTAATCGGAGCAGTCGAAGCTGACGCAGTAATCGATAGATCAGGTGCTATTGCAACCGATCCTGAAAAACGCACTGATGGCGCAAGTACGACATTAGTTCCCCCATCAGGAGAATGTAGTATTGGCAATAAGACGGTAATATTTCGAGTTTCTCCAGGATTAATTGAGCGAAGTTGAATATGTTTATCCGATGTCATGATCAATGAATTACTACTGATTGATCCTCCGTTTATCCGCGCAGCCTCCGCAAACGCTACGATCGTCTTTGGTAGTGGAATTTCAATTTTCGAACTATCAATCGTAATATTCCCATTATTAGTAATGTAAACCGTGAAACGAGCCGTTTCATCTGGCTTAGCAGCAGTTCTATTATCATCCCATACTGCACGTACGTGTGCGTGTGGATGTGCGACCGTAACTTTCTTGGTAATCATATCCTGCGGAATTTGTTTCCCGCGTATCGAAATAGTAGGCGCAAATTCAATTGTATAGGCTTCTTCTGGAAGTTCATTTTTGATAACTAACATTCCTGATATTTTTTCAGTCTCCCCTGGCAGAAGACCAGAGGAATTCCACGTATTCCCCACCATCTCACCTCGTGTAGTTACTACATCATGTAATTCTCCTATGGTTGTAACTGGATCGAATGGAAATGATATATTAAGCAATGGATCTTTTCCTGTATTAGTAAGCGTTGCTGTAAATGGAATTTTTCCAGTTTCAATTATTTGATTTTGTAGATCAACTTTTGCATCCAAAATTGAACCACGCAAAAATACCATGTGTGGACTTATTTTTTTCTCAGTAAGCGTTTTTCCATCTTGTCTATACTGAATCTGAGCATGGATCAAGTCTTCGATTTCTGGTGTTCCGTAAAACCATCCTGATAATGAAAGTGTGCCTTGTACTCCAGGATCAATAGAACCAAGATCGAGAACATTTCTAGTTCGATCAAAATTAATTGGATCTGTTTTATCGAGAATAAATCCTTGTGGTAATTCAAGTAGTAGTGCAGCATGTGTCAAACGGATTGGACTACTGTTCTTATACGTAATTGTATATGTTACATATTCTCCACTGAGGATTCTGCTTTGTGAAGGAACAATCGTCACATACACCAAATCAGTGACTGTCGGATTGTACATACTCCAGCCTATGAATGCACTTAATACTCCAATCAACATGATAACTAACGAAAGATCAAATAAGAATAATTTTCGCGCATGTGCAAACTGCATGTGGTACCGATTTTTGTAATGCATCTCAGCAGCATGAATAGGCGACAATAAAAATGCCATGAACCATTTGTGTGGGGCGTGGAACAGATGTTCTTTGGTCAAGTGTTTTTCAACGTAGTGCATAC
>CAZCHJ010000059.1:2891-4752 GCA_964498735.1 uncultured Gammaproteobacteria bacterium
CCATCCGATAACGTCACAATTTCATCTACCCCATCAAAATCAATATCAAGTGCGCGTACTTCAACCCCTGGCTTGAATTGTGTTGAGTAGGCATTGAATGATTGGTATTTTTCTTTTCCTTCAAGTGAAAAAATCTTCACCGTTGGAGTGCCATTCTCTGCTTTACCTACAATAATATCCTGCACCCCATCGCCATCTACGTCCCCAGCTGCAACACTCACACCAGAAACAAAACTAGATTCAAACACTGCAAACGTATTTATTTTTTTGAAATCATACCCAAATGTCGTGATGGTTGAGCGAACTCCTTTTCCTGAACCTATCAATAGACGAGCTGGGGTTTTCTCAGTAGCTTTGGTAAGTGCGAGATGATAACCTCCGGTATAATATGATCCAAATGGGAAAAAATCTTGCCCGATTCGTTCCCCATGTCGAGAATACACCTGGATTGGTTCTCGGAATCCCGCGCTTGGTGCTACATATATCTCATAGAATCCATCATTATTCAGATCACCAATAGCAACCTGGAGTGAACCGGTATAATTCGCCCCATACGGATACACCTTGAAAAATAATTGTCCATCATCTCTCCATGCCTGCATTTTGTTTCCCGAAACTACAATCAATTCTTCTTTTCCATTGAAATCAAGGTCAATGTGTGCAATTTGTGCACTACCTTTCTGACCTTCTTCGAAGACAAATAATCCATTTCGCGCACGCTCCCCTGTTGGCTTGAAAAAACGTGCAAAAAAACCATTCGTAAACAATACATTTTTCAATGTTTCAAATGTTTTCAATAAAATAAGTCCGTCATGTGGAGCTAAAGTTACCTCAGAGACAATTGACCCATCGTTGACTGTGGTATCTTGCGTGCCGTGAATTTTTTCATATTCTCCACCCAGAGGCACGGTCTTGGTATCATTCGTACTATTCACCACTGATACTCCATTTTCAAAATTTCTGGACCATACATCTGGAATATATTTTGCTACATTATTTTCTGACTGAGCAGCACTAATCGGTCTACCTAAGGAAACGTTATACTCATCATACTGCCAGAGACGCGCATGATCCTGATCACCATAATCGAATGAATAATACCCATTTCCCAGAAGTGCACTCGTGAGTCCGTACCGCATGCTCTGATACGCGGTTGGGTTTTCTACATTCCCTGTAGTCGCATTAATAATATTCACGACTGGATAATGTTTTGCTGCCTGGTTCTCTGCATACGTTTGCATGATCTGGTTCCATGGATGATTCTGAAAATTTTCAATCATCTTACCATTGAGAGATTCGGTGTGTCCGCTCGTATGACTATTTCCGATAATAATTGGATTACCGGGAGATTTTTCTCTGGTATATTGAAAAATCTTTTCCATGCCGTCATACCACTTCTGATCAATATTTGCATCAGGCGCATTATTCCGATCATAGTCAACATGCGTTCCAGTAAACCAACTCACATCACTCCATGCATTATCAAAAAATATTCCATCCCACAATCCACTTCCGAGAATGTCACGAGCTGCAAAATTTGCGATATATTCATTGAATTTTATTCCATTATACGTAGGTGCATAATCAGTCACATTAAGCATGTAGGTGCCTGGCCAGAAACTGTAGTGCACACCCTGATCATTCACGAGGTACCAATTGGGTGCAATTCCTCGAGCAAGCTTGTCCCTCATTTTTCCTGGACCACCAATCGCGTCTGTGCGAATTTCTTCAGAGGTGATATACGCAAGAAGAATAATCCCCGGATGAAGCTTTTTCAATTGCACTAATTTTTCTGGATTGGTCACCTGATTTTCCATGTCCAATACCAACAAATCCCATTTTGATAATTCCTTTACTTCAT
>CAZCHJ010000060.1:0-4741 GCA_964498735.1 uncultured Gammaproteobacteria bacterium
GAGTTGTATACATTAGGTGTGCATAAGTCAGAATTTTGTCGTGTTGTTCACGGAGTTGGACAAGGTGTTTTAGAAAAAATTGTTAATGAAGAGCTATCAAAAAATCCCCTGATTGAGGCCTTTTTTATCGATTCACACGGAGGGTCTACTACGGTGCGTCTTTATCCACATTATTAGAACTTGACAGGGGATAAAAAACCTTGTACTATGTGCGAGCGTGAACAAGTATCGAGTTATCTCGAACCATGTCCAAAAACACACGCATAATCAGTTTGGACCTCTGGGTAACACAACATAGTACTTATACATCCTGAACACATGGTGTACACAAGATACAACTCGTTGTTACTCTAAGTATCCAAGCGGATTAAAAACATTACCAATGTTTGGAGCCGCTGTAGCGGTTCTTTTTTTATCTCAAATTCAAACTTTTGTATCGCAGTCTCTGAAATAATCTATTTCATAGACTGCGCGCCGAAAGGTTACGCGATAAGTGATCGTTCACAATTTAACCAATGAAAGTAATAAAGCAAATTGTGTATCTTGGCTACGGTTGAGATACGCAATCTAATTGTAAGTTAGCATCTTTGAATATACATGAAACACAATTGCGTGTTTCTGTAGTGCACTAAGAGCGCACGGTGAATGCCTTGACACTGTTTACGATGAAGGACGTTGCAGGGTGCGATAAGTCTCGGTGAGGTCCCAAGCAACCTTTGACCCGGGAATTTCCGAATGGGGGAACCCACTCGATATTAAAGTCGAGTACTATGTACTGAATAAAATAGGTGCATAGAGAAGACCTGGTGAAGTGAAACATCTCAGTAACCAGAGGAACAGAAAATAACAAAAAGACTTCTTTTTTCCTTCTTTATTCCTATATCTTCGGATGTAGAATAAGGAAGGTGAGAGAAGTTATGATTCCCCTAGTAGTGGCGAGCGAACGGGGAAGAGTCCAAACCACATATGATGTTTTTATCGATGAGTATAGTGTTCGCAAGAATTCTAGATTCGCGGTGAATTAAAGGACAGGCCGTTGTCTATGTGGTGTAGTAGGATACAGCGTCGACTACCTGTGATGTCGGCTACGACTAGATTATGTATAGCAGAATACTCCTGGAAAGGAGAACCAGAGCGGGTGATAGTCCCGTATGCGAAATATAGCAATCTACGTGGTGTTGTATTCCTGAGTAGGGCGGAACACGTGAAATTCCGTCTGAATCTGTCGCGACTATGCGATAAGACTAAATATTAACAGTGATCGATAGTGAACCAGTACCGCGAGGGAAAGGTGAAAAGTAGCCCGGAAGGGCGGTGAAATAGATCCTGAAACCGTGTGCTTACAATGAGTTGGAGCCCTATATCTTTATTGATATATGGGTAACAGCGTTCCTATTGAAGAATGAGCCTGCGAGTTACTGTGTGTGGCAAGCTTAAGGACACGTAAAACTGTCTGGAGGCGTAGCGAAAGCGAGTCTTAACGGGCGTTAAGTCGCATACAGTAGACCCGAAGCCGGGTGAGCAATCCATGAACAGGTTGAACTTCGACGAGAGTCGAAGGGAGGACCGAACCCACATGCTGTGCAACACATGGGGATGATTTGTGGATAGGAGAGAAATTCTTATCGAACTCGGTAATAGCTGGTTCTCCTCGAAATAGCTTTAGGGCTAGCTGTGTATGTTTGCTTTGGTGGTAGAGCACTGGATGATTCTTAGGCGGTTTACCGTACTAATCTCAATCAAACTCCGAATGCCAAAGTTATAAGAATACACAAGTCAGACTGTGGGGGCTAAGCTTCATAGTCTAAAGGGAAACAGCCCAGACCGCCATTTAAGGTCCCTAAATTAACACTAAGTGTAAAAGGTGGTGTTGATTCTCAAACAACCAGGAAGTTGGCTTAGAAGCAGCCATCTTTTAAAGAAAGCGTAATAGCTCACTGGTCAAGAGTCTCCGCGCCGAAAATGTACCGGGGCTAAGTGTTATACCGAAACTGCGGATTATACTAGCGTTTACGCTAGTCTAGTGGTAGAGGAGCATTCTGAACAGCTGCGAAGCTGAACCGCGAGGTTTGGTGGAGCGTTCAGAAGAGAGAATGCAGGCACAAGTAGCAATAATGAAGGTGAGAGTCCTTCACGCCGAAAACCCGAGGTTTCCAGGGCCACGAGAATCGTCCCTGGGTTAGTCAATCCTAAGGTGAGGCCTTCGCAAGGAGGCGTAGCCGATGGAAGAGCAGGTTAATATTCCTGCACTCGGTACTGTTTGTTGTAGTATGCACATCTTAATAGAGTTTGAGCGTATTCAGGTAATGTACGTCCCGCAAGGGAAAGACTGAGCCTCCGGGCAAGGTCAATTCGAGTTTGAGAGGTGTCTAGAAAAGTACTATAACGTTAGGCAGTATCGAACTGTACCGCAAACCGACACAGGTGGGTAGGTCGAGTAGACCAAGGCGAACGAGAGAAACATGGTTAAGGAACTAGGCAAAAAAGCGGCCGTAACTTCGGGATAAGGCCTCCTACTCGTAAGAGTAGGTCAACAAAAGACTTCATGCGACTGTTTATCAAAAACACAGCTCCCTGCGAACACGTAAGTGGATGTATAGGGGGTGATGCCTGGCCAGTGTCAGAACGTTAAGGGGAGAGGTTAGTAGCAATACAAAGCCTTGAACCGAAGCGCTGATGAACGCCGGCGGTAACTATAACCGTCCTAAGGTAGCGAAATTCCTTGTCGGGTGAGTTCCGACCCGCACGAATGGCATAACGATGTGAAGACTGTCTTGACCATGTCCTCGGCGAAAATGCAAGTGTCGTGAAGATGCGACGTACCCGCAGTTAGACGAAAAGACCCCATGAAGCTTTACTACAACTTGACATTGGTACATTGTTTTACTTGTTCAGCATAGGTGGGAGCTTCGGCGCCAGTGAGATACCACCCTTGTAATGCGATGTCCCTAATCTTTTGCCCTGAATCGGGTAAGGGAGACAGTGTCTGGTGGGTAGTTTAACTGGGGCGGTTGCCTCCCAAATCATAACGGAGGCGTTTACAAAGGTCGACTTAGTCCGGATGGAAATCGGACTGGACGTGCAAACGCAAAAGTCGGCTTTACTGCAAGGGCTACCACCCGAGCAGTCACGAAAGTGGAAGTTAGTGATCCGACCATTCAACATAGGATGGTGGAAGCTCAACGGATAAAAGCTACTCTGGGGATAACAGGCTGATCGCGCCCAAGCGTCCATAGCGACGGCGCGGTTTGGCACCTTAACATATCGGGGTGCATAACAAGCGATTGTTTTCCCAAATTTTTTCGTCGAAATTATTAAATTAGATAGTGAGAATTATTATCGGCTTATAACGGTGAACCCGTCAGTGGCAGCCCGCCACCCGGCAATACCGTGGGAAGTCTTCCGACAATATGTCGGAATGACCCCGTAACGACTGACCCGAAAGGGGAGACTTGTTTTCAACAAAGGTTGAAACAGGTAAAACGCCGACTCTTGCTTAAGTCAAACTGAGATTATGCACGTCTTTACTGTAAGTAAAGATAGCTACGATCCAGGGCAAGAAGAAGATATAGTCTACCCCACACGAAAGTGTGGAATCATGTACGATGTCGGCTCATCGCATCCTGGGGCTGGAGAAGGTCCCAAGGGTTTGGCTGTTCGCCAATTAAAGCGGTACGCGAGCTGGGTTCAGAACGTCGTGAGACAGTTCGGTCTCCTATCTACTGTGGGCGCTGAATATTGAGAGAACTCTTTCCTAGTACGAGAGGACCGGAAAGAACGAACCTCTGGTGTACCAGTTGTGCGCCACGCATTGCTGGGTAGCTAAGTTCGGCATAGATAAGCGCTGAAAGCATCTAAGCGCGAAGCTATTCTTAAGATTAATATTCGTTTGAGATTCGTCAGAGACTATGACGTTGATAGGCGCTAGGTGAATAGCCAAGGCGTACTAATATATCGAGCACTACAGAAACACAGAGTTGTGTTTCGAAGACTGTTAACTACAACTATTTGTTACTTTTCCAATTCAACTGAGTATAGAATCTAGGTGCTTTTTGCGAAGGGGGTCCACCCGTTCTCATCCCGAACACGGAAGTTAAGCCCTTCAGCGCCAATGGTAGTCGCAAGGCGAGAGTAGGTCGGCGCCTAGATTCTGTACTCAGTTTTTTGTTTGTCATTTTTTGGATACTTCCTTGACAGGGGTGTGTGTTTTTGTTATGAATATTACTCTCTCCATACATAAACAAGAAAAAAGGGGGTGTTTATGTTTCTGATTTTAAGGAGACCGTGGGAAGTCTACGAGGTTCGATCTACTACGGATGAAGGTAAGAAGGTTCTTCTGCCTGCTCTTATCCCTGCGGGGAGACATGAAGTTGAGCGCATTGATAGTCCTTTTGGGTATTCGAAACCCTGGCTCGTCCTGAAGAGGAATGGCTTGATCCGGTCTATCATCGTCGGTCAGACTGAAGAGAACTGGCGGATTTGGGATGATCCAATGTTTGGTGATTCTCAAGTCACGATCGAAGAGAATGACACCGAGGGGTTGCACGCAGAGTAACTCCAACACTAACCCCGTGAGCGAGTCTTCGTCACGGGGATTCGCTTTTTATAAAATATAAAAGACTACCCTAGAGGTAGCTTATTTTTTTGTTTTTGATTTTGTATATATCCACCATCCGCTCCATACAATAAACGGTATGCTTAATAGTTGACCAGTTGAGAGGGGAAAGTTATAAAGATTAAG
>CAZCHJ010000061.1:0-3146 GCA_964498735.1 uncultured Gammaproteobacteria bacterium
TTTACCAATTGAACCGACGGTAGTAAGACTGCTGGTTGGAGTAGACCAGATTGCAATACGTGAAGATGTGGTAATATCCACCAAGCCCGTAAGACTACGATCAGTATATGACCACACATCAGATGCGCTAATATTATTAAGTGCATTAATGAGTGCTCTATTTGCCAAAAGTTCACTGAGTAATCGTGTACTTGAAACTGTAGTGTTTTCTGCCAACTGTTTACCAATTGAACCGACAGTGGTTAGACCAGATGAAAGTACATTCCATACATCTGCAGCGGTGATGTCATTACCGTAGCTTGTGAGAGTCCGGGCAGCGTTGCTCCAGATAGCATTGGTGATAGATGAGGTCGCATAGTCACTCAAGGTTCTGTTTGCAGAAACCCACACATCAGCAGCTGTCAGACTACTCGTACCCCTGCTTGAGACTTGTGCATCAAGATTATCTACTACTAATTTTCCGATGGTACCAAAACTGGTGAGTGTACTCGTTGCAACAGACCAAATCGCTTGTCGTGACGTTGTAGCAATGTCTACAGACCCTGTGAGATTTCTGCTTGCATATGACCACACATCAGATGCGCTAATATTATTGAGTGCGTTTATGAGTGCTTTGCTAGCCACTACTTCATCATACACTCTTGAACTTGAAACCGCGGTATTTTCTGCCAATTGTTTACCAATTGAACCGACGGTAGTAAGACTGCTGGTTGGAGTAGACCAGATTGCAGAGACAAGCGATGAGGTTGCGTAATCAGTGAGCGTACGCGTTGCTGCCTGCCACACATCAGCAGCTGTCAGACTACTCGTACCCCTGCTTGAGACTTGTGCATCAAGATTATCTACTACTAATTTTCCGATGGTACCAAAACTGGTGAGTGTACTCGTTGCAACAGACCAAATAGACTGGAGAGTAGAAGTCGAGAAATCTACTGAAGTACTTACTGTTCGATTTGCATATGACCACACGTCTGCAGCACTGATATTATTTAACCCACTGATAAGTGTTTGATTTTGAATAATCTTATTCAATAAAAGAGAGCTTGACACCGTAGTGTTTTCTGCCAATTGTTTTCCAATCGAGCCTGCAATAGTAAAAGTAGAAGTGAGCGCGTTCCAAACATCAAGTGCGGTAATGTTATTACCATAACTAGTCAACGTACGCGCAGAATTTGCCCACACACCTAGTGCAATAGAGGTGGTTGAGTAATCGGTCAAACTTCGAGTTGCAGCATTCCACACGTCCGCTGCGGAAAGGGTACTTGTACCTCGAGATGAAATCTGTGCATCAAGATTGGTTGCAATTAGTTTGCCGATTGTTCCAAACTGACTAAAGGTTGATGTCGGAACAGTCCAGACTGAAGCAGCAATACTTGAGGTTGCATAATCTGTGAGCGAACGCCCACTGTATGCCCATACGTCTGCAGCACTAATATTATTCAATGCAGAAATCAATGATCTATTTGCAATTACTTCAGAAATTATTGAACTAGTTGCGCTCTGTATTGTAGACGATACAAAAGCCTGACTTGCCAAGATACCACCATTAGTAAGAGTGCCGCTTGTAAGCGTACGGCTTGGAGAAGCTACATCACTCCATATGTCAGCAAGCAATGTCCCAAAACTAGTAAGTGTTCTTCCTGGACTACTCCAGATATCAGAGACAACTGTGCCAAATGTCGTAAGAGATCGAGTGGTTGCAGCCCAGATATCGTCTGCAATCGAAGCTCCCGAAGTTAGTGTACGAACAGCGCTACTCCAAATTGAAGATGCGATCGAAGAGGTGGAAACAGCGGTATTTCCAATAATAAATGTCTTATCTAACTTTGCGAGATCCCCCCCAGCTACGCTCCCACAGACGATTGTGGTTGGCCACGTACCCTCGGTTGAGGTTGCTGCAAAGGTATATGATTGCCAACCATTAGTACTTGTTGACATGGTCGTAGTTGGAACTACAACCGTACCTGCGGTATTTTGAATAATTATTGAACATGAAGAGGTTGCTGGCTGAAAATTATCATCGTAGATAAATTCTCCAATAACTACCGCCTCATTTGGTCCGTATTTTGGATACCCTTCTGCATGAACTTTTGAAACAGGTAGTGCAAAAAAAAGTGTTATAATTACAAAAAACGCCACTGATAAAAAAAATTTATTGGCGGGGTAGACAAGCTTGCGATATATCAGAAAACAAAGATTAATCACAAAACCCCGATAAAATAATCTATACTATATTTATTTCTTTTTCAGCTGACCATTAGAAGCATCTTCATCCTTGAATGCCCCCTTAAGGTGACGCACCGCATCAACAATACTTTTTGCCAGTTCTGGAATTTTTTTTGAACCAAATAAAACGAGAAGTACTACGGCTAAAATTACAATCTCTCGTGTTCCTAGACCAAACATAGTGCGATGTTAATTAATAATTAAAGGATTACGTTGTCGATTTAAAATAATGGTGAGCTCGTAGAGCACTAACATAGGCATTACCATTATGACTAATGATACACCATCGGTCGGGGGAAGTAAAGAAGTTATTACAAACAAAATAAATATTGCGTGCCGACGGTGTTTCTTTAAAAAATCTTTATTAATAAAATTCAACCTCATTAATAATGATAAAATCAAAGGGAAAAGAAAAATTACTCCCAAAAGAACTGAAGTTAAAATAATTTGTGATAAAAATTTACTAATGTCCCAATAATTTTGTATGCCTAGTCTAACATTCAGCTGTGCAATTGTATCGAATGAGTAATAAATGATTGCAAATCCATAACTAAATCCACCTAAAAATAATAAAAATGCGAGCGGTATTAATAACACAAAAATGATTTTTTCCCTCCTAATTAATCCGTCCTTAAGAAATGAAAAAACTTGAAAAATTGCAAAAGGTAAGGTAAGTATTGTCGCAATGA
Source organism: uncultured Gammaproteobacteria bacterium (assembly GCA_964498735.1). Lineage (GTDB taxonomy): Bacteria > Patescibacteriota > Patescibacteriia > Magasanikbacterales > UBA922 > UBA922. Next base: position 2,916 of record CAZCHJ010000061.1, read on the forward strand.
AAATTCCTGTATCCATCGCAAGATCGAGAAATTGAAAAGGTGAGGTGGTCACAATTGCAACATCTTTAACTGGTAAATATGGATGGATTATTCTGAATAGAGGAATAGTTAAAAAAAATCCAATAATAAAAAAGAGTAAAAAAAAGAACGCTGTTCGATGGAGTCGACGCCGTAAATCATCCAAATATACTGCATATTCAGTGAGTTTTTGCGTAAATTCTGACATACAAG
>CAZCHJ010000061.1:3246-4678 GCA_964498735.1 uncultured Gammaproteobacteria bacterium
GAAATAGAATATACCATTCCACCATACGCAATAAATTTTGCCTCATAACGACAGACAGGTTCTTCTGGAAATCCAATTGAAGCGCAGATTACTGAATCACTATCATTGTAGTAGCCTGTCGGATCAAAGACGACCATACCTGGATTATCTTTAAGAACCTGACCTTTAGTTAAATAAATCATAAAGAAATTATTGAGTTAATACTGCTCTAACTTTTATATTATCACCTAGTGAACTTGGTGTGTAGCGTATATATGTTGTGTCATTGCTTTTGTCAGTTGTATTATATGCACTCCAGCTGGAACCATCAGTGGATTTTTCCCATGTACCGCTATTAGTACTTGTCGTATAGTCATCTACAAGTAATTCATTGGTAAGTGCATTATACAATCTTACTCGCAATGTTGGAACTGTTGAACCAAACGCTACTGAAAACCGCCATACGAATTGTTTATTTGCCGCATTTGATAAACCGATCGAGGGCTGATAATGCGAATCGGTGGTGGTAGCTGTGTCATCATAGACAACAGTTAAACCCATAATCCGAGCAGGTATGCAAAACCAACCAATTGTCGCAAACTCAAACATAAATTGAATTTGTGGAGCCCCAGAAAAACCACTCAAATCCCTGCTCGCTTCAATCAGTGTCCATTCACCTGTATTTGTGTCAATTCCCTTTGTTCTAAAATATATACGATATGGTTCGGTGTTTAATGCAAACTCACCTGATTCCAAACTATCATCATGAAAAACAGCCACGTTCTTAAACTGTACACAGTCGGGGGTATGAAGTACTGGGGTAATCACCCGCTGATTAGTAGTAGCAGCGTATGTCCAGTGTGCCGACAAAGGTAGTGCATACATTTGAGACAATGCAGTGGTGGTGCCATGCTTGACGATATGCGCAATACCATTCTCACTCCATACTGAAGTAACTTGAGAACCAGTATTGAAATGAGGAATCGTATAACTATTCCAATCAATTACATAGGCTGAACCAGAACCAATCGTTCCAGCAGAACTACTCAATGTAATCGATGTTTGTGATGTATAGGCAGAGATTGTGTACCATGTAGAAATTACTGTCGGATCAGTCGAACCAAAGCCAATTTGATAACCAACCATTGCACTAGTAAAAAATGTATTAGTTCCGGTTACCGTAGTAGTCGATACAGCAACAGTTCCGGAAGAAATATAGGCATTCCCCAGTGATGAAGCTTGATCCTGTTGCTTATCATCAACACCCCAAATGTGGTCAAATTTATTTCCTGCTTCTTGTGGATAAGCCGTTACATAATGACGCACTCCTGTAGTCCCTGTAGATAAGACAATGAGACGATCCATAGCATCAGCAATTTCAACACTACTCAACACCGCTGTCGCCGGAAAAGTTGACACAGATCCTGGTGGGATTTCGGGACGATTGTCAGAA
>CAZCHJ010000062.1:0-4668 GCA_964498735.1 uncultured Gammaproteobacteria bacterium
TGGCTTCCTTTAAATAAAAGGAAGCGACGGAATTCCAAACACAATGTCTCGGGCTATTTTGTCATTTATCTTTCAGTGATTATTTAGTGTTTTAGGGGTGCACCCTCGGCATCCGCCTCGGGCATTTCCGCTATGGCTACTCGCTCCTAGATGCCTAGGAATCCAAACGGCTCAAATACTCTGGGATTGAGCCGTTTGGATTCTTCTTGGGGAGAGGAAGTTTCCTCTCCCCGGGTCGGACTTACTCCTGATTACAGGAGTTCTAGTCCTCGCCATCCCCACTCTACGCTTTGACAATATAACTTTTAGTGTGTGCTTCGCTATTGATTTAAGTATTGCAATATAACCACGGAGCTCATCCATTTAGCCACTGGACGCTCATAGCGGAAATGCCCGAGGCGGAAATTCCATTTATTAAAATATAAATTTTTAATTTATATAATTTTATTTAACTCAAAATTGTTTGCGGGGGGGGGGGTACTATGGTATAATAAAAATAAAATCAGTTTTATTGAGTTTTCTAATTTACAAGGTCGTTTAATAATTAAAAATTAAATAATAAATAATGAAAAAATATAAATTAAAACTTTTTTCAATAATCATTGTTGTCTTTTGTCTTTTTGTTAGTCACTCGACTTTCGCCTCCACCACAAACGGCACCATCGATTCTACCTACCGCTATGGTTGGGGAGAAAACGTCGGCTTCATAGACTTTGGTTCAACCTCTGGTGATGTCCACATTACAGATACCGCACTCTCTGGCTATGCCTACGGTGAGAACATTGGCTGGATCAATCTAACTGGTGTCACCAACGACAAGGAAGGTCATCTCACAGGCTATGCTTGGGGAGAAAACGTTGGCTTCATAGATTTCTCCCAAGTCGTCATTGATAATCATGGTTACTTCACTGGCCAATCATATGGCGAGAACATCGGTTTTATCACTTTCGCTAAAGACCAAGCTAATATGATGATAACCGACTGGCGACCAAAGTCATCTCGTCATACTTCAAGTGGAGGAGGATCACTACCATTTACTCCAAACCTAGTTCCTATCACACAATTACCAACAACTCCAATCATTACTCCATCACTTCCCACAACTTGCCCCCCTCCTATACTTACCAAAACTCTCAAACTAACCACTCCTTTATCAAAAGGAGATGATATCAAACAACTCCAAACATATCTAAACTGTCACCAACAAGCAAATCTCACAACTGATGGCATCTTTGGTAACAAAACCAAACAAGCTATCATTCTCTTTCAAAAAGCCAACAACTTAATACAAGATGGGATTGTCGGTCCTATTACAAGAAGCTTTATGAAGTAAAGCAGTGTCAGTCACCAGTCCGACTGGTGGCTAACACTAAACCTAGCAAGAACCGTTCTTGCTAAAAATGTAAACATTATTAAATTAACAATATCCACAATTACATATTTCGTAAGCGATAGCGTATGAAATATGTAAGAGAAAATATTATATGAATAAAATCAAACAAATATTAAAAAGTAAATACACTCAAAAAATACTCAAAACCTTACCATACATCGCTATATCAATACTGGTCGGAGTGACAGCTGTCTATGCTGGAGCTATTAACAAACTTGTTCCACCAGGTTCAGTTTCTAATACTATGTACTCACTAACCGATATATACAACCTAGCCCAAGGAACAACGACAGACGAAGGTACAGGTGAGATTGAGGCAACCCCAGCCGTTGGTAATACCGGACACACTTTAACCGAAGTCTACACTACACTATCAACTGAAATTGCCAAGCTTACTCCAAGTGTCCTTGTCTCTGGTAATACAATATTCGGTGTCGAAGGGGAAGCAACGACGGGAAGCACCGTTTCGTCTTCACCACTTAAAACAGGACAGACACATTGTAATCAATTTGCTGATGACTACAACGAAGCCAACCAAGTACCATGCACTGATACCAATCAAGATGGAGAATCACAAAGAGGCGTTGCTCGTTCTTACACCGACAATTCGAATGGAACGATTACCGACAATTCAACAAACCTGATATGGCAAAAGTGTTCCGATGGTCAAACAGAAACAGATTGCTCGGGTGGAAGTGCAGTCGCAGAACTTTTTGATGATGGAAATGGAGTATCTCCAGCTATTAACTACTGTGAGAATCTATCACTGGCTGGTTATACGGACTGGCATCTTCCAAATGTCAACGAACTACAATCTCTAGCTGATTATGGTAAAGTAAATCCTTCTATTGATACCACATATTTTCCTAACACCCAGTCGGCCTATTACTGGTCTTCTACTGCCTACGAGAACTACGCCAGCGGTGCCTGGATCGTCAATTTCGGCGATGGCAATGTCTACATTGGCAGTATGGACAATAACTACTTCGTCCGTTGCGTTCGCGAGAATAATCCCGTATAAAATTGCGGACGAAGATAAGTGGAGTAAAGAATGTTGTTATAAATTTAAATTGGAAATATGGAAAGTTAGTTAAATTTGTCACAAGTCCGCTTGTTTTATACGGGATAATTTGATTATTTGGTAATTTGGTCCGCTCCGACTTTAAGGTCGGAGCGGTAAAGTTTTTAAAAAATAATTTAGAAATAAAATAATGGCTCAATATTCACATCTTCCCATATATACCGATGCCTTTATACTTCTCCGAGAATTATATAATCGAGTACCGAAATTTAACAAGCAGTATAAATATCTACTAGGTGGAGAAATAATAAAAACAAATATTGAAGCGATCAGGTTAATACTTGAAATAAATAATACAGAAGACAAAGAAGCAAGAATAGAATTACTTCGGGATTTGGTTTGGTGTTCGGAATCAATTATTATCAATCTTCGAATAGCCAATGAATTAAAACAGCTTGGCGGAGAGAAAAGTTATCTTTATTTACTTGAGAAATCAGTCGGGCTCTCAAAGCAAGCTGAGGGTTGGAGGAAAAGCGTTTCAAAAAAGTAATATTTTTTGTTCGTTTCCCCGAGAATAATATAATCTGAGGATTGTATTAGTGTGGGCTTGGGAATTCAGTTTCCGCTCTTCATTTATGATGGAGGATAATGTATATGAAAGACACAGATAGCCGGAAACTTCACTTTGTACCCAGTCGGACAATTACTGGTCTTCTACTGCCTACGAGAACAACGCCAACAATGCCTGGATCGTCAATTTCAACGATGGCAATGTCAACAATGACAATATGAACAATAACAACTTCGTCCGTTGCGTTCGCGAGCCTTCCCACCTCCAGCCCTTTGTTTGTTTTATCTATTTATTTTTATGTCTGAAATATTTACTCTAGAAAAAATTTTCAAAGCATATAACGATTGTAAAAAAGGAAAGGGTAAAACAGCGAATGCCATATTGTTTGAACTTGATCGGGAGAAAAATCTTGTTTCCTTGAGAGATGAATTACTGAATCGAGATTATAAACCATCTCGGCATATCTGCTTTGTGGCCACTGTTCCAGTGCCGAGAGAAATATTTGCGGCCGATTTTCGAGATAGAGTAGTGCATCACTTATTTTGTAATGAAATTGCCTCGTTTTGTGATAAGAATTTTATAAGACATTCATATGCTAACCGGCTAAACAAAGGTACACATAAAGCGGTCAGAGCTGTCAAAGAATTTGTTTATCACAACAGAGACGGATACTATCTGAAACTTGATGTGCGGAGTTTTTTCCCTTCGATAAATAGGTTAACTCTGGCTGAATTTGTCGAGAGAAATATCTGTCTGTGCGCGGTAAATGATAAGAAAAGTGATAAATGGAAAGACGATATGCTTTGGCTTTGTCGAGCAATTATTTTTCATGATCCGACAAGTAACTATATCTACAAAGGCGATCCAAAACTTATGGAACTTATTCCTGTTCAGAAGTCGCTTTTTTATTCTGGGGATAATAATGGTTTACCAATCGGGAATTTAACTTCCCAATTTTTTGCCAATATTTACTTGAATGAACTTGATCAGTTTATAACTAAAACTCTTTCATGTCGTAACTATGCCCGATACGTCGATGATTTTATAATGATAGATATTAAAAAAGAAAAACTTCTGGTATATATACCACCCATTCAGAATTTCCTGAAAGAACATTTGAAGTTAGACCTACATCCAAGTAAGATAAGTTTGCAACATGTTTCAAAAGGAATTGATTTTTTGGGATATTTTATAAAACCAACACATACACTTGTCCGCCAGAAAGTGGTGAAAAGATTTAAAGATAGATTACGAAAACAAAGAGATAAAGGAGATGGACTTTTTAAGGTAGATGATATTTCAATGATAAAGTCATACTTGGGGCATTTTAGTCATGCGAATAGTTTTAGGTTGGTGAAGAAATTAACAAGATAAAAATCAAATAAGACCCAATAGTTTTTATTTAAATAATTCAATGATTGAAATTCCAAGAGCTTTGGCAATTTTTTCAATGTTTACTAGAGATAAATTTCTGGCTCCGCGTTCAATATCACTAATATAGGTTCTATGTAGTCCAGATTTAAAAGCCAACTTTTCTTGCGATAAGTTTTTTTGTTTTCTTAATTCTTTTAATTTATTCCCAAATTTTTTCTGTATATTCATCATAATCAATTGACACTCATTGACTACATAATAAGCTTTTGTATATAATATGACTATAGACTATAAGTGACATATAGTTTT
>CAZCHJ010000063.1:0-4649 GCA_964498735.1 uncultured Gammaproteobacteria bacterium
GAAATTTTTGTAAAAAAAGGTGGACGATGCAGATATTCGTCAATCGAGAATTGGTCAAAGAATACGTATAATCTTAACACGAAACGAGCTTTGGTTGATGAGGAAGGTGTTATCGAATGGGTGAATGGAAATATGGGATCAGGAACGACTATGCTCTATCCATCTTCTGTTCTTCGTGGTCGAGGGGCACGGTCTGACAGTCTCGGAGTCGCATTTGCAGGTCCAGGACAGAACCAGGATACGGGAGCGAAGGCAATTCATGTAGCGCCAGATACGAAATCTACGATTAAGGCAAAATCAATTTCGGTAAATGGGGGAGTTACAACTTATCGTGGACAGGTAAAAGTTACCAAAGGTGCTGAGCGAGCAAAAGTTTCTGTTGAATGTGATGCGCTCCTTATTGGGGACGATGCAATTTCCAATACGTATCCGTACATGAAAATTAATAATAGCTCGACTGATATTGCACATGAGGCACGAGTAGGAAAAATAGGTGATGATGAAATTTTTTATCTGCAGTCACGTGGACTTTCAGAAGAAGCTGCAATGAATCTTGTAGTATCAGGTTTTATCGAACCGGTTATTAAATCACTTCCACTCGAATATGCGCTTGAGTTGAATAAACTTATCGAGCTTGAGATGGAAGGAAGTGTCGGATAAGTATGAAATCAACACCCTATACAATCCATTATGGTATAGGAATGCTCATGAATTTTGAGCCACTGGCTTATGATACGCTCAAATTTGAGCCAGGAGCGAGCGTTGTTTCACTATCTTATTCTGAAGCTGGTGATAAAAATACACTTAGATCAATTTTAGAAAAAAATGAAAAGCTTAATTCAGTTGTGACTAAACATTTAGCTTTGTTTCCTTTGTTTGACATTGTAAACCGAGAGCCGACTGATGAATATTATTTTAAAATTGAAAAAAAGAATGAACTTACAACTTACAACTTACAACTTACAACTGTACATCCTGCACGAGTAAAAATAAATATAGAAGTAGAAGCTGGCTCGCAGATAACGATTATAGAAAATTTTCAAGGCAAATCCTATGTAGGGTATGAACTCAATATCATTGCAGGTGAAGGAGTAAAAATTGATTTTATTGCAGCTACAGCAGAACCGGTACAGAGAACTGTACTCCGTAATGCATTTATGGGAAAAGATTCACATATAATCTGGCATGAAGCAGTTATTGAAGGATCGCTGGTTCAATCGCATACGAGAACATATCTCTATGAAACAGGAGCACGATCAGAAGTAAGAGATTTGTTTGCATTGTCGTCTGAGACCGTACTTGATATGTACCACTCAATGTATCATCTCGCATCACACACTACGTCCGATATGCTTACTAAAGGTGTTCTCAGCGGCAAAGCAAAAGCTATGTATCAGGGGCTTATTCATATTGATGAGAAAGCCGTTGGGTGTGTGGGGTATCAGAAACAAGATAGCTTGGTTCTTTCAAATAGTGCAGAAGTAAATGCAGTACCCAATCTTGAGATTGAAAATAGTGATGTGAAATGTTCGCATGGTGTGACAACTGCACATATTGATAAAGAAAAATTGTTCTATGCGCAGAGTAGGGGAATTGATGAGGCACAGGCGATAGAATTATTTGTAGTAGGACATCTATCCCCTTGCCTTGATACGATTCCTGATGATGTATTTAGAAGTAATATTGAAGAACGAGTACACGGAAATATTTTGTAATATGAACGATACGGTTATATCACAATTTACGATACTTAAAAAAAGACCTGACTATAGCTATCTTGATAGTGCGGCGAGTTCACTTACACCAGACAGTGTTCTTGGTGTAATGAACGAATATTATATGCAGTATCGATCAAATATCCACCGTGGGGTGTATACTGATAGCGAGAAAGCTAGTCGGGCATATGAAGATGTTCGGAAACAGACAGCGCAATTTTTTGGTGCTGAGCAGAATGAGATATTTTTTACTTCTGGAACAACCGATGGGATTAATAAACTTGCATATGGGCTTGAACACTTAGTTACGAAAGATGGTGTAATTGTATTAACTGAGCTTGAACATCATGCGAATCTGGTCCCGTGGCAAGAACTTGCCAAGCGGACTGGAGCGAAGCTTAGATTTATTCCAGTAAATAAAGAAACATTTGAACTTGATGAAAATTTGGAACAGTATTTTGATGCGCAGGTAAAAATTGTAAGTATTGCGCATGTATCAAATACACTGGGGACTATCCAGCCGATTGAGAAAATTTCTAAACTAGCGCATGAAGTTGGTGCAGTGGTAATTATTGATGCTGCACAATCTGCAGCGCATATGTCAATTGATGTGAAAAAAATAGATTGTGATTTTTTGGTTTGCTCAGGACACAAAATGTATGGTCCAACTGGAGTTGGGATAGTGTATGGTAAATTTTCAGCTTTAGAAAAATTAAACCCTGCTGCATTTGGTGGAGATATGATTGATATGGTCACGTTCGAAAAAGCTACTTGGGCAGAAATACCCCGTAGATTTGAGGCTGGTACGCCTGATATTGCAGGTGTAATTGGGCTTGGCACTGCACTCAGATTTGTTCAAGATGTTGGATTTGATGTAATTGTTGAACATGAAAGAAATATAGCTGAGAAAGCACTTGAGGTTATTTCAAAATATGGAAAAATTATTGGACCAACTGATTTGAATAAACGAATTGGTGTAATTTCTTTTGTCATTGATGGTATACATCCGCACGATATTGCAGGATTTTTGAATGAAAAGCATATTGCTATTCGAGCAGGGCATCATTGCACTATGCCACTTGTTAACGTACTTGGACTTCCACAAGGAACTGCTCGAGTTTCGATTGGAATTTATTCTTCAGAAGAAGATATAGAACGACTAGACAGAGCACTTGCTGAGTTAGTAATTGCTTTTAACAAATAGTATGGATACTGGACTTGAAACAATTTACAAAGAATATATTCTGGATTTGTATCGGAATCCTAAGAATAAGAAAAAGATTGAGGAAGCGACTTTTGGTGCTCACAAAAATAATCCTACCTGTGGAGATGACCTTACCATATATATTAAAGTAGGGGATGATAAGATTATTGATGTAGGATTTGAGGGGGTTGGGTGTGCAATTTCACAAGCGTCGGCATCATTATTTACTGAACATATTAAGCATAAGAGTTTGGATGAAGTAAAACAGATGAATGATGCTGATGTGTTAGGTTTGCTAGGGATTGATGTGGGAATTAATCGTGAAAAATGTGCACTATTAATATTTCGCACATTTCAAGAATCAATTAAATAAATATTTATGAGTTTACAAATACAAAATTTGCATGTTTCAGTTGAAGATAAGTCAATTGTAAAAGGTTTGAATCTCCAAATTAAACCAGGCGAAGTGCATGCAATTATGGGACCGAATGGCTCAGGGAAATCAACATTAGCAAATACATTACTCGGGCATCCCAAATATACTATAACTCACGGAAAAATTTTGGTTGACGCTACGGATGTGACGGAGATGTCAACTGACGAAAAAGCAAAACATGGATTGTTTCTTTCGATGCAATATCCGCCTGAAATTGAAGGAGTCACAATTACCAATTTTCTTCGACTCGCATATAATGCGCTGAAGGGTACCGCGGTAAATCCACTTGAGTTTCATCGAAAATTGGTTGAAAAAATGAAAACATTTGGGGTCGATCCATCTTTTGCAACTCGGTATGTAAATACCGGATTTTCTGGTGGTGAGAAAAAACGAGCAGAGATTCTACAGCTTGCAGTATTGGAACCGACATACGCTGTACTTGATGAGACAGATTCAGGACTTGATGTGGATGCGTTGAAGATTGTTTCAGAGGGAATTAATGCATTTAAGAATGATAAAACTGGGGTATTATTGATCACCCACTACAATCGTATTCTTGATTATGTCGTGCCAGATTTCGTGCATATTATGATTGATGGAAAGATTGTTGCGAGTGGTGGAAAAGAATTGGCGCATGAAGTAGAGAAGAGTGGGTATAGTAATTTTAAGTAGTGTATGGTTTCAAAAGAAGAAATATTAGAAAAACTAAAAACTGTTTTTGATCCAGAAGTACATGTGGATGTGGTAACTATGGGTTTGATTTATGATGTAAAAATTGATCCTGAAGCAAAAAAAGCTGATATTGTGATGACCTATACCACTCCGTTTTGTCCTTTCGGTCCGCAACTAACTGATGAAATAAAAGAAGCAATTATTTCTCTAGGGTTCGTTCGTGAAAATGTGTTCATTGATGTGACGTTTGATCCACCATGGGAACCATCGGATGAATTACGTGCAGCGATGGGTGTGTAATAAAGTCAAAAGTAAAAGGGAAAAAGTAAAAAGATTATGGAGAAATAGATTAAGAAAGTTTTATGAAAGAAATTAAAAAAATTCAAGTATGTTGCGGTGGAGATTGTATGGTTGAGGGTGCCCATGCAGTAGTTAGTGCACTTGAAGAAAAATATATGGGAACTGGAATCAAAATTGATGCGTGTGGTTGTGTAGATCGATGTGAAAAAGCAGTCAATGTGATTGTTGACGAGAAGGGGATTTTTTCGTATAGTACTCCAGAAAATGTAGTGGAAAAAATTGAGCAGGGGGATGCAGAGGTGTATCACAAGTTTACTCCTGG
>CAZCHJ010000064.1:0-4470 GCA_964498735.1 uncultured Gammaproteobacteria bacterium
AACCATTTCTTATTTTCTATATCCCACGCTCTAAATTTAATTTCTCTCATATTTATCCCATCCCATTATGAAACGATCCGACAACGTACATCATAAAATAAACGTATGCGCATCCGAGTAATAAAACGATTGCTTCAATAAGTATTTTTTTAATCATGGTAATGCTCTATAAGATTTAAACCCGTTTTACATTCATCAATCCAAAACTCAAACCATTGAATCCGTTTAGTAGTCCGGCGTATAAAATGATCTTTTGCTTCTTCTTCGGTATCAAATGCAAACTTATTCATGGCACTTTTTAATACGCGTTTTTCTTTTGGTGGATAAGAAAAAGAGTAGGGATCTCTAATAAAGTACATATGATCCGTTTCTCGTAATACCGGATATTCTCGTAAAACAACCTTAGTCTCCTCTTCGTAACTTTTGTACTCAATCTCAAAACGATATAGTTTTTTCATATTATTTACTCCGTTCCTTCGCCTCTACAATCTTACACGCATCCATCCAGTCATAAGAGTATGAAAAGTGGTCAAAGAGTTTATCCGTACAATTACATGATCCCGCCGGAATTATTTTTGATCGCTCATACTCTTCACAATGCTGACGACTTAATGCATCTGCTGCAACAATATCTGCGTATGATCTACCAAAGGGGATTAAGCAAATAAGAAAGAAGAAAATTAAGACTGCTATTCCAAAATACCGCTTCATATAGAATCAGTTTAACGATTAAGCGGTTGACTGTCAATAGATCAGATTTAATATAGGATATGCGCGGCGTTTTTATTACACTCTTTTCCCATTTCTACCCACTTTTATCCACAACAAAATATCCTTGTTACTACCCTCAAGGCATATACTGTTATTCGGCTCTCTCTCCAACTATATCCATATAGGATTCTTAGTCGTAGAAGGTCTTTGTGTTTTCGCCTTCGGTATCAGATTGTTTTTTATAAACGGCTGACTGACTTGGAAAATTAACAAGTGGGTCGGAGGGGAAAGGATTGCACTTTCACACAGAGTAGCTCCTTTCTGTACCCCTCATCTTTGAGATACAGAGGGAATGACCCTTTGCGAGCTATGCGGTTACTATTTTCGCCACCCTCCGATTCACTTGTTAAAGTTCCTCACATTACCCCGTTACAATCTTTGTGTAGTCCTGGATCGGGACGCGATTTCTTCAATCCCTACACGCGATACCTTACCCGCTAGGCCATTACTATGGCTGTAATATCCCATCACTTACCCTCTATTGAACAATAGATACATCAATAAAAGAATAAGTGCAAAGTAGCGATCTATTAAATCGCCTGTGACTCTCAATATTTTTTTCATAGACTTCAAGAGGGGATAGGCTAATAGTGTTGTGACCAGCACAACGCAATCTTTCGTCACCGAAGTGATTGTCTTATTTTTGTCCGGAGCGTAAATTAGCATGAATAAGATTTACTTTTGCGTTGTCCATTGCAATTACCTATGTCGCTTATCGCTTGTCATGTCTTAGTAACTCTACGCGCTGCGCTTTGTCCTATTTTTTATGACGCACGACTTTTACCATAAATAACAGCTACGGTCTAAGTGGCGCAACTAACCCCCTCTTACTGTCTATGTTAACGTACTGACTGGTTTTGTAACTCCATTGGTACCGATGCGTGTTGCTTTGGAAGTGATAGTACGGAGGATATGGCGTACATCCGGATCCGATGTAAACCGCGTGTTGAGGACTTGTATAAGGCGTTCATATTCTTCGCCGTTTACAACAATATGTACAACGTCATTTATCATAGTATTCTGCCTATGTATTATTCCCTTAGCCTAATGGGAAGAGTGGGGATGCTCCCACCGTACTACTTACTCTTACCATGGATATCTCCATAGCTTTTCGGTAGTAGACCCTCGCGCCGGACGCAATTTATCCAGTCGCAATGCTTACCCACTAGGCTAAAAGAACAAAAAACCTGCTTTCTTCTGGCAAGGATGCAAATAGCATACTTGGCAAGTTACCTTGCCATGAGAAAACAGGCTTGCTACTTGCATGATCCCTCTTGCCGTAGGGATGCCGGATTTCTCCGGACGTAAAATTACTATACTCACTTGTTTTGTATGTTGTCAAGTAGATTAATAAAAGGTTCGTAAAATAGTTCAAGTCCTATCGTCCTAGTAAAGACGACCTGTTTTGAACCTATATGGCTGTCTTATAAATCTGGGGATGTCAAACTCATACCTATAAAACCAAAAACACGCCCGGTTTTTCAGGCGTGTAATTGGATATGAAAAAGGGATAGCAGAATAACTATGCCTAGATACTTAGTATAGGGGAAAGGGTAGTACTGTGTCAATGTCGCACAATAATAGATTTACGACGTTACAATCCGGAATGAGGCTGCAATTATCTTACCCAAGTCACCATGTATTATCGCGTGCCATGCGCGCAATTCGTACAATCGCTTTAATAATTTATGTTGTACTAATGGGATTTTAATAAACCAGAATCTATAATGGCAGCGCTTATGACATTTCCAACAAACAATATACACATCCCTATATAGCTTTTCCTTGTATAGGTTTAGATAGTTTACGTGGTGTAAAACAAGTGAGTACTTTTTATCGCAGATAAAGCAAGAGGCCGTATTTGTAAGAAGAGTATTTTTAAGGTTAATCCAATGATCTGATATAAGATAATCCCCGTAGTTTTCCCGAACATATGACGCAATGTTAAGCATAAAATAGGCTCATAATTTGACTTCATACAAAACACGAGTATAAAATATACTCGTATCTATAGATATAGTTTGATGGTTTATCCATCGTAAACTAATAAAGCTAGTTCTTCAATTCCAGTTGCGACTAGCTTTTTTAGTCTAAATCTCTGTGTGAGCCGGAACATCCGGAAGTAATTGATCCTCTTTTGAAGCCTCAATTTTATTCATTATGACTGTATGCATTACGGAGTTTTTGAAGTATAGCTTGTAGACTACCTGTGATTCTACAAATATATATGACATTGCCTTTATAACCATTACTGCAGACCCTAAACTATAATTTGCAATGATTGTATCAAGGTGCAGTAATACGGCAATTATCATGCACGCAAATATTGTAACAAAAAATCGGCTACGATCATCCTTAACGTCCTTATTTAGATACACAATAAACGGCGGCAAAATAAGCCCGATTAAGTTTGGCGAATACGCCACAACAGTTTTAGCAATTTCCATATAACCGTCTTACTTGGTTTCACCCGCGATTGTTGCCGGAGTGACTACCGGAGCTAACAGTTTCTTGGATGGCGTTGGTGTTTCTACTGCCTTTGTTGGTGTAGCTGCAGGAACCGTAGGAACGATTTGCAGGGCGCACGCTTCTTTAACCGTTGCTACTTTCATTACACCATCAATTTTTTTAGATAGTGCTGCCTGACCTAATAGAACCGGAACAAGAATTGCACCGACTAACACAATAAGTACAAATGGTACACCGAATATTTTACCTTGCATTGACGTATTCACCTCCTATCATAATAGATTACCCATATGGGCTAATGACAATGACGCAACCATAATACCAAATAATGCAGTACCGGGAAATAATGTATCAACAAGCCACTTAACCGTATATTTAATATCCGGTGCAGGCTCTTCACGCTGTACGGGTTGTTCTATCTTCTTTTCCGCTTCCGCTACTTCCTGCTTTGTTTTTTTAAATGCTCCTGTAGCAAGATCACGAAGCGTTTTAATATGGTCTACAATGTGGAATAGATCCATAGGGTTTTTAATTCCTGCCGCTTTTTTAATTTCCTGTAGTTCTGCGTAAAGCTGTTTGCCTTCTTTTATTGCCCTAAGCCCCATTTCAATAGCTGTTGCATCTTCCGTATCTTTACCCGCCACAAGTGTTGCAAGAGTTGCATTACGTTCCAAAGTAGTTGTGAGTTGTTTAGTGATACCTTCAAGTTTGTCATCTTTCTCCTTTATTGCTAGGGTTATATCATCAACGGTGTTATACCCTAGCGCCTGAAACGCGGACAATTTCGCTTTTACCAGTACCAGTTCATCGTTTGTATCTTTAAACTTTTTTAATGCTTCATCACGTTCTGTATTGGCAGCATCCCGTTCTTTCCAAAACTTTTCCCGATCTGCCATAACTGCATCGTATTCTACTTGCGTGTATAATTTGCCGGATACTGGCGCAGGTGGCGTTTCTTGCCCTTGTACAGGGGTTACAGCGCCTTCCGGTGTCAAAAGGTATGGTGTTGGATCTATATATCCGCTATACCCGTTTGAGCGATCACGTGGAATCCGATAATATCCCCAATGTAAGTGCGCACCCGTAGAGTATCCGGTATTATCCGTATACCCTATATGATCTCCCTCTTTGAGTACAAAACCAATTTGCACTTCAATACTTTCTAAATGCGCAAGTACTGATCCTTCTTGTTCGTTCTCAATCTTTATGTAATTGCCGTAGCCGTTTGCA
>CAZCHJ010000065.1:0-4385 GCA_964498735.1 uncultured Gammaproteobacteria bacterium
CACTGTCCTCGATTCCGGCGAGGACACGGACAACAACACGACGGCGGATCCGGATACCGCCACGCTCGACACGACTGCCCCTTCGGTGCAGGACACCTGCAGCAACTTTCTGGATTTCCAAGGCAAGTGGAGGCTTCGGAATCACAGTGACATGAAGCTGCAGATCACCCTCTCCGCTGGCGAGGACGGACTCTGCAATGCTCCTGCTAGTGCTCCTGACGTCTTCAACGGCATCCTGCCCTTCAGGGGTCACAACTGGCCAGTCACCGTGAACATGCCTGATGCGTCGACTGCCAACGGCTACGTCGCCTTCACCATGCTCCTCGACGAAGATCTACTCAAGATCAACGTTGACGACAGCGGTACGGAGCACGTCTTCTGCTTCGAACACGACGAGCCATGACTCCACACGGAGGATGGTGTGCACATCAGCATACCATCCTCCGTGAAGAAAAATAGTATAATTAAAAGCCCCGTACAGAATACGAAGCTTTTTTTTATTTTAATAAACTCTCATTAGATAATTTTTATTTAAGGGATTACTATTATTTTACCTTTATAGAATGTGTACACATTTCCCGTATTATCTAAATCATCACATCGTTTAAGTGAATTATCATTGTAAGCCCCACTACTAATAGGTTGGTGATTTGCATCGGATGCATTACACCATCCCCAGTTATCAAGAACTTGTACCCCTGGTGTATATGTACATACTTTACTTTCATTGCCCAAACCACGTTCAATTAACTGCTTATATGCTTCAGGATCAGATGATTGTAAAGTACCGACCTTAACCAGGATACTTGGATCTTCTGTTCCTGAACAGACATATGTATGTGAAGTCTCAAAGTAATGTGCATCACATGCCCGTGCCGCATCACCGAATTTAATATTTGTTTCTTTTTCACAGGCACCTCCTACAAACGCACAATCTGCAGACTCTTTACATGTAATCTGTGTGCCACTACATCGTCCAATATTATTAAGAGAACTATTATCGTCTCCTGTCGCACAATAAGGTTTATAGTTCTTTGACAACCCTTTATTATTGTTTATAGGAGTACCATCACGCCAATCAACTTTTATACGTTTAATTGGCATACGATTATCATCTACAACCGCAAAGAAATCTACTACTGCAGTATAACTCTTTTCTTGGATAATAGGATCAACACCTTGAGGAAGACTCTTGTCTTCATCTGGAATCTGATCACCATTGTAATCTGCAAGGGTATAATTTCGAGCGTTTATGGTAAAGGCATTTGGTTCTCCTGGAGTACATGTTGCGCCTTGCTGGCTACACGTATAAGGATTAAGAGCAAACACTTGTGGAGGTTTTGTTCCTGAGTTAGCAATAAATGAAGGATCTCCAGATTTGGTATCGTCAACTGCACCAGAAGTCTGCGTTACTATATTTTTTCTTTCCCAAAATTTGAGGAAAAGCTCACGCAAAATATCAGTGCCGATTTTACTACCCTGGTTACTCACTGCATTTGAAATATTTACGTCCGCATCATTCAAACAACTAACACTATCGTCAAATATGTGCGCAACTTGCCCTGTTGAAAAACCATCTCCTCCGCGGCACCGATATGGTACCCCCTGTGTATAATCAGGAAATTGATATGTTGGTTCGTCTAAAGGTGTACTTTGTAAAACTGAACGAGTAATACCAGCAAGAGAACCGAAAGGTGTTATTTCTCCTGTTCGCTTGATTTTACTTAATAGACTATCTGAAGAAACATACTGACTGGATTGCCACACTCTATCTGTCCATGCTTTGCTCTCATCAATACCGTTAACATCATTAACTACCGGTGTGAACTCAACGCATCGATCATTAAATTCTGCAATTGTAGCCATACGGATACCATTAACCCCACTACCATCCCCCTGGCACCAACGTGAAATATAGCCAAGAAAATTACCTTTTGCGTTAAAATCAAGCCCAATTGCAAGCCAATTATGATCACTTACTTTCTTACATTCAATTGAAAAAGGATCTTCATTATTATTTGCAAGAGTATTTGCAAAGGTCGAAAGTGGAATCTGATCAGCATTTTCTAATGTTCTAAAATCTGATTGATAACTCCCCTCTGAATCTTTAAATAGAAGTACCACATACCGATCTACAACTTCTGAATCCTTATTCTCTAGATCTGAAAAATTCTGAGCGGAGTTAGTCCAGCCCATACTGTAATTACAGAATGATACCAAACCCTTGCAGGGCGCAGAGGATGCCAAATCTCGTTTAAGTAGATAAGAAACTGCCAACATTTGATTATCATAAGAATATCCTGCCGGACTATTTCCGTTAGCTGTTGAGACTGTTATTTTTTCTGCTTTTCCACCAGAATTAAACTTATTTCTCAAACTATTGAAGTTTATACTAAAATTTCTACTTAGGATAGCGGGATTCGGCCCTTGCCAACCCCCATTTGATGGTGACCCATCATCAATATGAGCAATCGGCACAAAGTGAATTGATTTGATATCATCCTCCTTTAATTTTCCTTCAACACCACTATCAATCCATACTAAATTATCTCTATCACTTGCACCCGCTTTAAATACATCAGTATTTGCGCGCAAAATATCGGGAGTAATATTACCAGAATTACTTACATCCCCCGTATTAGAAGGGTCCATATATTCTCCTACAAAAGAAAATTGAGGTGGATGCATAAGTACCCCCGTGTCTCCTTTTTTTATACTGGATGTATACACATATCGGATATTTGGTGCGAATGAATGCACTGTCGCACTTCTTGTTTGTGTGTCTGTATCGGTTAGATACGGAGGGAAAATTCCATCATCTCTAGTACCACCTTGTGCGTCTATTCGAAGAATGCGTGCAGTCTGTCCTATATTTTTCCATGCCCACGACTGTATAATTGGGTACTGCAGTCCTCCACCTGACAAAATCGCTCCATTTAATTCATCTAGTGCGGCCATTTGGTAAAATTCATTATTATTCTTTGGAATATCCCAATCATAATGTGAATCTGATTTAAACAAGTCATTGTAATATGTATTTTTACCTCCGTTCACACCCAGATCTGACACAAGCAAATTATTAACTGAATTTGTACCTGTTATTTCTTGTCCACCAAATATATCTCCAAACGATTGATCATAGTACCCCGCTCCACGATTTGTACTTTCAGTACAATATGTCTCTCCTCCGCGTCCCTCAGCATCTAAACCTGGATTATATCCCGCACCCTGTGAAAGATCATTAATGTTGATTGCTGAAGCTGATACTTGAATTGGGAGCCAGGTTAGACACTGGAATGCCTCAAATAAATTCGAAGTATTATTAAGTCCGATCGGCCGACTCAGATCATACTCAAGACAGAGGCCTCGCTGCCCATATGATGTTGTTTTCTTTTGTACCAGATTACATTTCCCGCCTATACCGCCAGTTTCTTGACACTGACTATCAGATGTACACGGGCTTCCTTCAAGTTTAGAATCTCCACTGCAAATTCCAACTGGAAGTTTAGAGTCAGTAGGCCAGTAATCTGTAATTCCATTTTTATATTCTAATTTTATATATTCACATGAACAATCCTTACTTTTATCACCCGGTTGACATACATTCGCTTGATCAAAATTTGCCTTCTTCTGACTGTACTCCATTCTCACTACACCACTGTTATCTACGTCCGTCTTTCTATCAGTTCCTATAGTAGGGTCTTTGACCGCAACACTAATATTGAATGGACTATCTTTCTCTGCATACGACTTACAAATACCTGGTTGTAATTCTTTTAACATGTCGGCAACATTTGCTTTTGATCTTATAGTTGCCTGCTCGGTAGTTTCTGCTGAGCTACCCTGACGAGCAGTAAAGATAAAGTTACTATTGATTGGATAAAGACATCTCTGAGAATAACATCGGCCACCATTATCAAAACCACACACATCACCATCAAGCTTTACATACTTATTTTGATTATTTGGATCTACTACACGACATCCTTTTTCTTCAAAGTCAGTACTCGGTGAAATAGGATCTCTCAAAAAGAACGTGGGGCTCATTTCATACGCAAGATATGCGTTTGTGCTGCTTGGGAATAAAAGGTACACATAATTACTCGGGTTGAACGCGCCATATAATGAGTAGCCTGAATATTCTGGTGAATTCCAGTTAGTTGATCTGCTTACATATTTCTCCTGTGTAAGCCGTGTATTGTCTTGACTAGAATTTACCCACCCATCCGCGGTACAATTACCCGATGAATCAAGCTTATTACACGTGGCGTACTGCTGACAAAGACTTGAAGGTTTTCCATTCTGGTCATATACAGTAATAGAAGATTTGCACGCCAACCACTCTCTACACTGGCGATCACGATCTACTTTGAGAATTATATTGG
>CAZCHJ010000066.1:0-4157 GCA_964498735.1 uncultured Gammaproteobacteria bacterium
GGTCATGAAAAAACCCCGCCGACTTTCGTGGGCGAGGTCCATGCGCGCTGATCACAGCGTGCCTGAACCATGCTCTCGTTTGTCCCCGAGGTCAAGCCCTGGTGTTGCGGTCGAATAGTTTTCCTATCTGTGCGATGGCAATCGCGATGACGGCCCATATCAGAGCCCACACGAGAAACGATGCTGGAAGGTTGTCTGTCTCGTTGTAGGCGGTGACACACCCCACGAGACAGAACAACGTCCAGGCGATAGCTATGCCCTTGAGGATCATGCATGGATGGTGCGCCCCTAAGCATTAACGTTGGGTTGCTTTGAGCGACAAGGCCGCGATGTTAACAGCGGCACATATCCCCCTCATCTCGACTTCGCGATGGCCATACATCATCAACGACTCATCAACGATTTTGTGGTTCGCGTCTCGTATCGCGCTCATCACGAAGTCGAAATCCCAGGGCGACGGGTGTTTTTCTAATAGTTCCAAAAGGTCGCTCTCATATTTTCTCGGCTTGGCTATTTTGTCTTTTCGCTTTTTTCTCATGCCGCCTTCTCCCGCTTCTTCCACCCACGCAGTTCGCACCACACGTCGGCCGCGCGGACTATCTCTTGGTTAGCCCATCCGTTACGGCGGCGGGCGGTGTGCTCGATGACGCGCTTGCTGGTCCCGATGCAGAAGTGGTCGGTGACCACGGTCCACACGATCTCGCGGCTTTCGCAGAGGCGTATCCAGTCGGCGTAACGCTTCTCCAGGTCGATATTGAACTGCACGATGGCGCCATCCTCTCCCCTGCCCTTGGGCATGTGGGCCCGGGTGGGGTCGAAGGCGCTCATGCCGGTGCCGCGCGTGCGGCGCTCCCATGCGCCCTGGATTTCCATGAGGGCGTCCTCCCGGCAGATGACATCGGCGACCATATCGAACAGCTCGGTGTCCAGCCGACGGCGCAAGGCCTCGACCTTCTCGGCGTCCTTGAACACCGGGCGTCCGTTCACCGTGGTCTCGACCTTCTTCACCTTCACCATGACGGGGGCGACGGCATCGATCTCGCCGGCCTTCACACCATGCTCGACCTGGTGAGCGATGGGCGCGTTCTCCTCCCGAGCCTTCAGCGCCTCGGTGCGCTGCCTGTTCTTCTTACGCTCTGCCTTTGATTTCCCAGCCATTTCCGTTCCCCTATTCAGCTACTTCATGAAACAATTTGCGGTCGCCCTTCGCCGGTATCGTGAACACGTCGAGTTGCGTGGTGCTTAGGTCGGCAAAAGTGACCGTCTCGAGCGCCCCAAGCCTCTCGAACGCGAAGTGGCGCACCACGGGCGATTGGGGGCCCTGTAACTTTGCGAGCCACTCCCGCGTGATCTCCGCCGTCGGCTTCCCCTTGCGGTGCGCCGCAGCCCATTTGCGGCAGTAGGCGCGGTCGGCGCGGCTCATGGTGATCACTTCACGTCCTCCCCGATGACCACGCCCACAAGTCCTTCCGCGGTCTTCACCGCACGGCAGGAGATCGGCTCGGCGCTGGCGATCGGCGACGGCTTCGCCTTGGTTTGATGGGACACCCAAACGAGCGTGCCGAAGATGCTCGCGGCGATTCCGCCGACCATGGTCAGCACTGCTAGACGGTTGAACATCACGCTCTCCTGAGAATTTGCTGAGTTGCCGGAACCATCGGGCCGACCGGCGTCGAGGCCACCCAATGCTCGTAAACGTGCTTCGGAATGCGGCATTCTGGGTGGTTGATGTCTCTCGGGCCCCAGACGTTCTGCGGCCAGTAGCTCGCGCCCTTACGCAGGCGCACAAGCCACCGGGCGTCGTCTTCGCTCCATCCCTTCGGGACATCGACATCGGCGATGGCCTTCGGCGCTGGCGCTTGGTCCTTCCAGCATTCCTTCGACAGCCACACCTCGGCGGTCTTCACGAATTCGGTGCCGACCTTGGTCGTGGGGTTCGCGGCGTAGGCTTTGACGGCCGCGACGATCGCGAGCGGATCCTCGCCGCGGTTGCAGGCGGCTACGAATTTGAGGCGGGCGGGTTTCTTCGGGTTCTGCGCCTGACCGCGCGAAGGGTAAGCGGGCCAGAACTGCTCATCGAATATTTTCCCGAATTCATACTTCGGGCCTGCCGTGTCGTCAGACACGGGAGAATGTCTCGTATCGGTATCGGTATTGTGTTGTATCTTGTATCGATACCCTTCCGATAGGCTATCAATAGCCTCTGCGACTCCTTCCAGTTTTCCCGCGAAGCGGTCGCGAGACATCTCCTGCAGAAGCGCCAGTTTCTCGGCACAATTAGGCAGTGAAAGCGCCGTTTTCAGGCACCCGAGGGCGTGCTTATGATTTGTCGTCGGCATGGCGTCGAAGAAGCCGACCAGCCGGAGCACACGTTCCGACGTGTCGAACGACACCAGATAGGCTTTTGATAGCCTATCCATAGCATCTGTTATCTTTTCTTCAGACCACCCTAGGTCTTCAATCGCGCAGCCCAACTTGAACACGTAGCAACCGACGTTGTTCGCGAGCGCGTTCGTGTGCAGATAGAAATACAGCACGCGCGCGGCATCGTCGGCGCCGAGGGCGCGAAACTTCTTTGAATCCCAAAGGGAACACCGGATCTGTGCAAAATCCCTAGCCATTGTATCTCGGGTCCTTTCCGAAGTCTGTGACCCAGGTGGTCTCGCGGTTGAAGTGAACCTTTTCGGTGCCGACCGGGCCGTTGCGCTGCTTGCCGATGATGATCTCGCAGACGTTCCGCGCCTTCTCCATGCGGTCGAACCACTTGTTGTGCTTCTCGGTCTCCTCGACGGGCGGCTCGGTGCGCTCGAGGTAGTATTCCTCGCGGAACACGAAGATCACGGCGTCAGCGTCCTGCTCGATGGAGCCTGACTCCCGAAGGTCGGAAAGCTGCGGCCGCTTGTCCTCGCGCTGCTCGACGGCTCGCGATAGCTGGGACAGGGCGACCACGGGGACATTCAGTTCCTTCGCCAACGCCTTGAGTGCCCGGGTGATGACAGACACCTCCTGAACGCGGTTTTCAGCCCGCTCAGAGCGCGCCGGCGTGATGAGCTGCAGATAGTCGATCACGACCAACTTCAGCCCTCCCTGCTTCGCGTATTGCCTGTCAAGGCGACGGCAGCGGGTACGGATGGATGACATCGTGACGCCGCCGGTGTGGTCGATGAGCAGCGGCAGGCTCTCTAGGTCGCTCGCAGCCCTCATCAGTTGGCCGATCTCGTGGTCATTCACGAGGCCGTTGCGGATCCGGTGAACGTCCAGGCCGGTCATGTGCGCCAAGATGCGGTTCGCAACCTGCTCATCGATCATTTCCAGGGAGAACATGCCGACCACCCCGCCCTCGGCCTTGCATGACACCGCGGCGTTGTAGGCGATCGCCGTGGCGACCGAGGTCTTACCCATGCTGGAGCGACCGGCGAGGATGATGAGGTCGGACGGGTGGAGACCGCCCATCTTCTTGTTCAGGTCCCGGAGGCCGGTATCGACGCCCACGAGCTTTCCGCCGCGCTGGTAAGCCTGCTCGGTCTTCCGAACCGCCCCGTGAGCAGCCGCGGAGACATCCCGGAAGCCGCCCTCTACGCGCTGTGTCGTGAGGTCGTAGAGCACCGCTTCGGCGTCATTGATTTGGTCGAGCGCGGTTTCTTCTGGCTCCACCTCATAGGCCCGGTTCACGACGTTCGAGCCCATGTCGATCAGTTGGCGGCGAAGCCAGAGGTCGTAAATCATCCGGCCATAGTCGGCGGCGTTGATGATGGTCACGGCACCGGTCGCGAGCGAGACGACGTACTTCATCCCGCCGGCCTGCTTGATGGTCTCGTCGCTTTCCACGAACGGCTTCAGCGAAACCACGCTCGCCTGCTTCCCCTTCTCGATCAGCGCCGCGGCGAGTTCGTAAACCCGGCCATTGGCGGTGTCGGCGAAGTGTTCCGGCCGCAGCACCTCGTTCACCCGCTCATAGGCGCGGTTGTTCATGAGGATGGCGCCGAGGAGCGCGCGTTCGGCCTCATAGTTGCACGGTGGCTGGCGGAGCGCGTTGTCGGTCATGCCGCCCCCATCGTGCGAAGCTGAAGCCAGCGTTCACGCACGGCGTCCGGACTGCGGCCAAGGCGCTCGGCGACGTTCTCCGCACCGATGCGGTAATACTCGCGCGCGATCAC
>CAZCHJ010000067.1:0-4075 GCA_964498735.1 uncultured Gammaproteobacteria bacterium
TCATAATCAATACCTGATTTTGCTCCTCCAATTGGAGGACCTGAAATCGAAAACTTAATCTCCATCGTCTTCGCAAGATCAATAACTTCTTGCTTTGTACACCCTTTTTTCATGCGAGTTCCACCCCCCGCTGCGCCGCCTCTCACTGAATTCAAAACAAGCCAGCCATGAGCTGTGCTTTCGTTATCCTGCCATTCAATTATTTTTTCCGGCGGGCGAGAAAAAAAATCTTCAAAATACATATATCCTCTTACCATTCTCTTATTTTCTCTTTATTTCTTGAACCTATACCACACCACCGCCCCAAACATAATCGTCGACATTGTGGCTGAGACCATACAATAGGGACAAATAGTATAGAGAACAAATAACTGTAAGTATACGAGGCGTAGACTAGTGATAAATCCAAAAGCGATAATGCCCTGCAATAAATGCCATAGTCTGATATTTCTCACTCGATGTAACCAAATAAGTATCAAAATGATTGTGGTGTAGTAGAATAATCCTACATATGCGAGGGGTATTCCCAATACTTTTGAATAGATGCTTTGGAGGACAATATCACAACTTCCCGGAGCTCCCACAATACAAAATACGGAGCCACCATTGAGTGTGAGTATATGTTCAATGGATAGATACACGGTATCGAGAAAACCGATAGCAGCACAAATCAAAATAATTCTAAAAACCCACCGAGGGAGATGGGCTTCTTGTACATCGACTAAAATTTGTTTCAGGAGTGAAAACATACATTACATGCGCTCAACACTCGCAATACCGAGTAAATCAAAACCTCTTTCCATAGTATGGACTACTTCAGCTATTAGCGCAAGTCTGAATTCTTGTACTGGTTCTGGAGCATTAAGGACTGGACATTCTTGATAAAAACGACTTCCTGCTTGTGCCAACTCGAATTGATATTGAGCAATTTCTGAAGGATCTTTCTTTTCTACAGCACTAACCACGACACTTTCAAATTCTCCAAGTTTGGTAATAAGTGCTTTTTCCGCATTTTCAAGTACTTCTGGGATAAACAATTCCTCTTTTGACTTTTTAACTGCAATCTTCGCAAGAATACTCTTGAATCGAGCAACGATATAGAGAAGGTATGGACCGCTATCTCCTGTTGTTGAAACTGATTCCTCCATGTCGAATGTTATATCATTCAAACGTCCAGTTTTGAGGAAGGCATACTTCACTGCTCCCATGGCTACCTTCTCAATAGTTTCTTTCTTTTCTTCTTTTTCTAATTTTGCCTTAACCTCGCTTTCTTCCATATGCCCGGTAACATGCTCCTTCACCTCTTCAATTAGCTCTTCTGCCGTGACTACATTTCCTGTTCGAGAACTCATTTTACCACCTTTCAGAGTAACCCAGCCGTATGGTATATGAAATTGTTTTCCTGTACTCTCAGGCAGAATATATTCTTCAGCTTTGAAAACTACTTTGAGATAATCCGACTGTTCTGGCCCGATCACATGATAGATAGCATCTGGATGAAATTCACTCAATTGTTTTTCTGCTAACGCAAGATCTTTTGCTTCGTATGTCGGAAAACCTGCTGTAGTAAAAAATACTCGATCATGTAGACCATGTTCGCTCCCCTTAAAAATTACCGCTCCTTCGCTTTGGACCAGCGAACCCTTTACTACTTGCTCATGTATGATTTCAATCGCACGAGCGAATACTTCTGATTCAAAATAATATCGATCAAATTTGGTATCCAATAATCGGTAGATATGTTCCAAATATTCCAGACTCCAACTTCGAGTGGTTTCGTATATTTCCTGTATATTAGAATTTTTCTGATAAATCATTTCATTATACTGTTTGACCTCATCTTGTGTTTCTTCATTCTTTTCAAACTCAGTAGCTCCATATGCATATGCTTCACCAATAAATTTCATCCGATCATGAATTGATGCTGTTTTGACTGTGTCATATGCATCTCGCATATTCTCAATTCCCCACAAACATTTTGCAATATGCATCCCTACATCTCCCTGAAAACTTGTCCGAATTACTCGATACCCGGCATATTCGTGCAAACGAACCAACGACTCACCCAAAATAGCATTTCGGAGATGTCCGATATGAAATGCTTTGTGAGTATTTGCACAAATAAATTCAATAATGATCGTACCTTTTTCTTCTTGATGTCTTATTGTATGTTTCGAAAGATTAAGCACGATTCGTGCAAGTTCCCGATCATTCAAGAAAAAATTAACATAGGGGCCAAATGCTTCTGCTCGTTCAACAAGCGTATCCTCGGTTTCTGCGTTGAATTTTTCTGCAAGCAATTTTGCTGCTTCGGCAGGATTCATTTTTTGTTCTTTTGCATACTGAAAAACAGGAAACGCGATATTTCCCATCTCTGGTTTTGGAGGGTTAGTAAGTGTAATTGATTTTTGATCAATACCAATAGCTTCGAGAAGCCCACCGACATGGTCTTTTACGTACTGTATCATACAATTTTTACAAAAAAACGCTTCCCTTTTTGCACTACATCACCCGGGTTACATACCTCTTCATATGAGGTTACTTTTTTATCATTAATTTTCACTCCACCACCCTGAATATTTCGTCGCGCATCGCTCGTTCCCGTTGCAAATCCCGCTTCCATGAGCACGGTAACGATATCATATTTTGATGGTCGTAACTCAGTGATTTCAGTTGGAATCTCTTTTTTTGCAAACGTACTTATGAAATACTCTTCTGCTTTTTGTGCTTCTTTTTCTCCATGATAAAAACGTACCAATTCAATTCCCAATTTTACTTTGTAATCACGAGGATTGCCACCTTTTTTCATTTCTTTAGTGTATTCACTCACCAATTCCATCGGTACTCGAGTCATGTACGTGAAGTATGGAATTATTAATTCATCAGGGATACTCATAATTTTCCCAAACATTTCATTTGGAGCATCCGTAAGATTGACGGTATTTCCCCAGCTCGAACTCATCTTTCTTCCGTCAGTACCTGCGACGAGCGGATTCATGATAATGTCTTGGGGTTCTTGTTTGTATTTTTCCTGAAGCGTTCTTCCTGCAAGGAGATTAAACCGCTGATCAGTACCTCCGAGCTCGACATCAGCTTTCACTGCAACTGAATCATATCCTTGCATGAGTGGATACAATACTTCTCGAAGTGAGACACGTGTTCCAGCATCAAGTCTTCGACGGATATTATCTCGTGCAATAAATTCTGCAATTGAAAATTGATTTGCTTGTTCACCGAGTTCAGCATAACTCAACTTACCTAACCAAGTGCTGTTGTAGTGAACCTCTGCTTTGGTTATATCAATCACTTTTCCTGCTTGTTCAACATAGCTCTTCATGTTTTTCTTTACTTGATCTGTTTCAAGCATAGGTCGTTCACTATCTTTATCTGAAGTATCGCCGATGATTCCGGTAAAGTCTCCCACGATAAAGACGAGCTGGTGCCCAAGCTCCTGAAAATCACGCATTTTGAGTAGTGGGATTGAACGACCAAGATGAAGATTGGGACTGGTCGGGTCAATGCCAAGCTTAATACGAAGTTTTTCTCCTGATTCGAGACGCTTTTTCAAATGATTCTTATCAATCACTTCTTCTACTCCTCGTGAGAGTAATTCTTCGATTTTTTTCTTATCGGTTGAGACTTTCATAGTAGGAAAACTATAACAGTGAATGGAGGGCAAAATCAAGTCAATAAATTTATAATTTACATTGTGTTTTTTCTGCGAGTTGTTCGAACGTCATCACTCCGTTTCCCACACTACCGTCGGTGAATTTCCAGGTCGGATATGATTTGATTCCTGCATCATTACATGTCTGATTCTGAGCTTTGCTTGGGAGTGAACATTCTACATATGGAAGTAATTTTGCAGAATTACCAAAGAGTGCTTTCTGCTCCTGGCAATGCGGACACCAGAATGCACCATAAAACAATGCCCCACTTTCTTTGATACACGAAGCGAAAGTGTCGTATTTGCCTGGTAAATTCTTCTTATATATTGAGATACCAATAATTCCGCCAAGTATTACGATGCCTGCGATCCACCAAATCATACTTTGTTTTTTTCTATCCATATAAT
>CAZCHJ010000068.1:0-4000 GCA_964498735.1 uncultured Gammaproteobacteria bacterium
CGGCGGTGGCGAAGAGGGAGAGTGCGACGAGCACGACGAGCAGCACGCCGATGTCATGGTCCTGCGGCGCGTCGTCGCCGTTGGGCGTGCGCGTGAGGGGCGGCTGGTTCAAGCGACACCCCCCTTCGCCTTGCTGCGCCGCCGCGCGACCTTCTCGCGGGCGACGATCAGCGCATCGCGCAGCGCGTCGATGTAGCGGTCGGGATCGACCGAAAGGATGCGCGTTTCCAAGTCGCGATTCTTGTGGATGCCGCGCAGGAAGACCTCTTCGTCGCCGATCGCGAGGTGCGAATACGAGTAGACCTTCACGCCGTTCTGCGCCTTGAAGTAGAAGTTGTCGCGCAGCTCGTCGGCGATGTGCTCGCAGCCGTAGACCCAACGCGACGCGCCGTGCTCGCGCGTGAACACGACATGGAAGGCGTCCTCGGGACCGCCGACCTCGAGGCGCTCGCGGGCGGGCTTCGGAGACGCCGCGCGGACCGCCGCAAGCGCCGCGGTCTGCCCAAGCCACTCGGCCAGCGCCACGGGGTCCAGCCCCTCCGGCGCGCCTGCCGCCCTCCCGGCGGCAAACACCGCATCCCGCAGCCGCGCTGCGCGCTTCTCGGCCCCGGCCAGCAGCGCGACCTGCTGCGCGTTCAGCAGGTCAAGCACCTGCAGGGCCGTGTAGCCGCGGGTTCGACTCCCCTCGGCTCCATTCGTCTCGGCCCCGCAGGGGCAGGCCGTCGTGCCTGCCCCTGCGGAAGCCCGCTCCGTGTTGTTGGTGGTTCCCATGACCCGCGCAGTATTTCTATCCGGATAAATAATTGCAACCCCCCTCCGCGAACATTCTGCCCGGATTTTTCGGCGCTGCTGGATCAGATAGCCGTAAGCCGCTGCGCGTCCGTGAGTTGGGACCACTCCGCGGTGATGTAACAATTTGCGAGCACGCTGATGTTGCGGTGCCGGGAGAGCTTCGCCAGCAGGTGGAGCGGGACGCCCCCCTGCGCGTAGGTCGTGATCGTTCCCTTGCGGAACCGATGCCAGTTACCCCGGCCCTGCACGCACGCGCGCTGGAAGTCGCGCTGGAGCGAATGATGCGAGGGGACCTTGGCGAAGATCCGCGGCCCCTCGCGCGGCCATGTCTCCATCTCGCGCAGGAGCCATGCGGGGACGGGGATGATGTCTCCGCGCCGCGCCTTGTCGTGGGTGACGCGCAGCGAACTGTCGCGCCATCGGATGTCCGTCCACTCCTGCACCTTCGCCTCTTCGTGGCGGAGCGCAGTTCCCCACAAAAACAGGTAGAAACGAGCGCGAGCGAGCCCGGTGCACCGGCGGTCGTTGGCCGTCCGGCGCGCAGCGGAAATGACGCGCCGCGCCTCGTCAAGCGAAAGCGGATCGGCACCGCGCCCAACGGGCGCGCGCGGAAGGTCGATGTGCGCGAGCGGGTTGGTCCTGATGCGGCGGTGCAGCATGAGCCAGCGGTAGACCGCGCGCGCGGAGGTGCGCTTGTTGTGCGCGGTCTTGACGCTGGGCTGGATCGTCAGCCACACAAGGGCGTCCTCGGGAGTGATCTCGGCGAGATCGTCGGTCCCGGCGCTGCGTGCGAGCTCCCGGATCGCGGCGAGGCTGTGTTGGATCGTTCCCCGGGCGCGGCAGAGCCGCGCCTTTGCGTCGTGTCCCCACTCGTCGAGCACATCCTGCACCCGGGTGGACCTGGTGCCGCGCGCACTCCCTGCGCGGCCCGGATCGGTGTTTTTCATCGTGAATCAGCGGCGCAATTCTTCGCTCACTGAAAGAGGATGTATACTCATGGCGGGCCGAATCCCACAGTTCAAAATGGACGGTTTCTTCACCACCGCGCAGATTCGCG
This sequence comes from uncultured Gammaproteobacteria bacterium, assembly GCA_964498735.1. Taxonomy (GTDB): domain Bacteria; phylum Patescibacteriota; class Patescibacteriia; order Magasanikbacterales; family UBA922; genus UBA922. The sequence continues at coordinate 1,850 of CAZCHJ010000068.1, forward strand.
ACGCCGCTGGCCTCGGAAGCCACGCTGCTGTCTGGCAGCGCGCGAAGGCCCGTGGCAACATCAAGCCGAAGACGAAGGTCGGCTCCTCGTACCTATGGGACCAAGAGGCCTACGACGCGCTGGTGGTGTCCTACGGCCGCGGCCGCGCCGCAGCACAACACCGCCGGGCAATCGCCCTCACCGAACTCAAGCCGCGCAAGCGCCGCCGCACGCGCGCGGCGCAGTAGCATCGGCGGCAGACCGGGTGGGCGCGCGCCCGGCACCACTCGCACCGCGCGCCGTTGGGGGACCGCGATGCTCAAGCATCCCTACCTGAAGTCGTTCGCCGCGCTCGCCGCTGCCTGGATGTGCTTCGGCGCGGCTGGCGGGCTCGGCGCTGGGCTGGCCTACGCCGGGAAGACCGCCACGCCCGGAGTGCAGTTTTTCGGACTCATCGCCGCAGGAATCTTGCTGCTGCTGGGTTGGATGATGTTCGTCAACGGCTGCACCTGCATGGCCTACGGCGTGTGGCGCAAGCTCGCAGCCAGCGAGGCGCGCAGCGCCCCCGCCGAGCGCCACTTCCACGCGCCGCAACCCTTCCAGCCACTCCAGCCCGCCGCGACGCAGGTGGACCTCGCCCCCATCAGCATCGAGCCCGAGCCCGCCCCAGCGGCCGCACCGGGAAAGCCCGTGCGCCTCGTCATGCGCGAGCCCAGCGGCAAGGTCGTAGGCCTCCCCTTGCGCGACCCCGCAAAGATCGACCACTACCGCGCGAAGTACGAGCAGCGCGGGTACCGCTTCCTGCGCACCGAGCCGCTCTAGCCATCCCCGTGGACGGGGCAGAAGCGCCCCCGCTTGCCGTCAGGTCGGCGGGGGCTGCTGTCCCTCGACCGTCGGCCACAGGCCACGCGGGCAGTCCTCCGAGGCGATCCGCACCTTCGCCCACAGCACGCAGCCGCAGTCGCGGCAGATGCCGAAGTCGAAGTGCTCGCACGCGGTGCACGCCGCCTGGCGCGCCTCGCGCAGCGGCTCCGGCGTCTCCCCCATGATCCCGAAGTCCACCGCAGCGAGCTTCAGCCCACCGGCGATCTTCGCCGCGAGCTTGCCCAGCCCGCCGCAGCAGCCAGGCGACGGCGGCGCCGTCGGCTGCACGCTCTCCCCGCGTAGGCGCGCCTCGTACTGCTCCCGCGTGTAGCCGGCCATCAGGCCACCTCCACGGTCAGGTTCCAGCCCGCGTCGGCCATGCTGCCCTTGCCGCAGGTCGCGGTGTCCGGGTCGCACAGGCCGATGCCGCCGCTGTCGAGCGCGTCGTAGTAGAGGCCGTCAGCCAGCGTGCACGCGCCGGAGTACCAAATCAGCCCGGGCGCGAGCGCGACCATCGGCTGGTTCTGCCAGCTCGCCGACTTGCACAGGTAGTTTCCCGGCGCCGGGCCGCACTGCGTCTGCGAGGCGAGGATGCGCCGCTCGAACTGCGCGTCGAGGATCTGCAGATGCCCGACGCCGACGGTCTCCGTGCCAGCCGGATAGTCCAGCGCGAGGTCGCTGTCATCGCCGCAGTCGCACAGGTAGACCGGACCCGCGTAGCCGAAGGTCGGCGCGGAGATGCTCTGGAACCAGCGCGCCTCGGCGTGGATGGTGATGACCGCGCACCAGGGCGCAAGCGCGTCGCACTCGCACTCCTCGCACCAGGAGGCGTCGATCGTGAAGCGCAGCGCGTCCTGCTCCGGGTCGTTCCAGGCCGCCTCGCTGGGGTAGTAGGCGTAGACCGTCGTGCAGCCCGGCGCGCAGCTCACCGTCGCCGTCACCGTCCCCGAGAGCACCGTCGTGAAGTCGTGGGACGCCGAGCCGCAGGGCACCAGCGTGCCCACGCAGGGCGAGCCCGCGGTCGTGTAGTGCGTGTGCCACACCACCCAGAACGAGGCGTCGGCGTAGCCGCTGCCGTAGGTGATCCCCGGCACGAAGAGGTCCGTGACCTGGCTGCAGTCGCAGCCCTTCACCTTCCCGCCGGGGCAGAATGCGTCGCAGGCGTAGGGCGCCACCGCCTCGATCGGCAGGCACGATCGAGGCGAGATCGAGAACGAGATCGTCACCGTGCGCGTGGCGCAGGGCGGTCCGGGCGGGCAGTCCTCGGCCGGAGTCTCGTCCGGGCCGCAGCACTTGCAGCGATGGTCC
>CAZCHJ010000069.1:0-3847 GCA_964498735.1 uncultured Gammaproteobacteria bacterium
GCTGCCTGCTCTGTACGTTCTGCCTCTCCTTTGTCCTTTCTTCGCCTTCGTGTCTTTATGTTATACGTTGCTGTTAACCCTTTACGCTTTACCCATGCCTCAATAGCTTTTACCATTTCTTTGAAAGAGCCTCGTTTGTAACCTTTCATCTGTGCTGCAATGTCCTCAGTCCCTGGTATTGGCCGGTAATGTCCTTTAGTTCCAAATTCAAGAAATGCTGCATAAAACTTCTCTGCCGTAACATCTACATTAAATAAGTCAACCGGCTTTACGATAATTGAATTAAGCAATCCACCTGTATCGCTTGACTGAGACACCAAGTCCCGCTTTGCACCTTCAATGAACTTTAAACCGGCTGTATTTACTTCGTCTGATATTCTGGCCTGCATTTCACGGCTTGCACTTTGTATGCGCCGTGTCATTGCTTCCATTCCTATCATATCAACTTTTAGCATTCGCCGTTATTAACCAGTTAAACCTTTTTTCTCCTATCCGTTCAATTTTACTTATGGAGTACATCTGTCCAAAGTACTTCAACTGCCAGTTCTGGTTAATCTTCCAGTCGGGCCGCCACCACACTTTGAACTGCTTTAATCCGCTTAACTTTAATTGCTGATGTTCCATTGTACGGCTCCCGCCCAAATCAGTCACATCTGCATAAAGTTTCGCCCTCACTACCTGCGTTTCCTTATTGTCACCATTACTGTCTGCCGTCACAGTCGTTTCAAACAGCTTTATCATTTTATATTGACCTATGCCAGCCATGTAGAAACTTCTTTAAAAGGTGAAGCTAAAACCATTGCAGCATTGCAAATACCGCTATCCTCAAATTCATCACCCCTGTGAATGTACCTGTACGCAATTTCTGTAAGCATTGCCTGTTTTAACGCAACAGGCAGCACATCATAACCAGCCTCATATTCTGCCTGCATTTCAAGCAAGCAAGGTGTTTTGATTTTGGCAAGGTCAATGGTAGCTGTATAAGTAACATCATCACTGGATAAATTGGTGACTGAAGTAATTGAAGTGACGGGGCCGTGTGGCAACTCAAACCATCCCAACGGATTGTCAAACTCAATCTGCCATGTCTTTGCAACAAACGATAACCCGGTAAATAATTCGAGCCTTTCTCTTGCAGCCGTAATCAACTCTTCAATCAAATTATCATCATCGTCAAACTCAGTAGAAATAGAATCAGAGTCATCAATAAACCCTTCAAGCCTTAAATAATCCTTTACATCCTGAACCGTCACCGGCTCAGTTATGCCTGGACTGGCTGCCGTTATGTCTATTGCTGCAATTAATCTGTTCATGTTACTTTTTTAGGAGAGGGGCAGGCGAACCCGCCCCCCATTTTACCACCATCCAAAACAGCACTATCTTAGCTTGCATTGCCCATGTCTGCATAGATGTGGGCATCAGTACGCAATAAGTTGATGTCTTCAAAACATTCAACTCTTGCGGTTACAAGGTTCTTAGTAAAATTGTCGGCATCTTCGTAGCTGAACTCAACCCTCAAAGATTCTGTTTCAACCCTTTCCAGGTACTCATTGTCAATGACAAGGGCTTTGTCATCAGTAACCCATGAAGCTGCAATGATAGGAACTCCGGCAATGCGTATGTTGCCATTAGGGTCAATCACCACACCACCAGGGATTGAATAATCAGCAGGCTTAGTACTTAACAGCCTTACCCACTCAGACGGGTTAACCAGAATGAACGAAGCATTAAAGTTTGCATTCATTTGGTTTGCAAGTAATTGAAGAATTTGCTCGGCATCAACCGTTGCGGTTGTTGTTGTTGTACCTGTTGCACCACCACTAACAGCAGTGAAGAATGCAGCATTTTCAGCCTTGTAGAAATCACGCAAAAGCATTCTTTGAAGAGTGCCCTGCAGGAATGGAAGCTGATACATCATCTGCTTACTGAAACGGGCATAGCCGGATATGTAATCGCTTACAACCTTAACCTCTGTCAGGTCATAATCAATCTGTGTTTTTGCACTTCCCTCGGTTTGGGCAGATATGCTTCCCTCTGTTCCTGTCTCCCGATACGTTACATAAAGTCCGGTAGGGCTTTGTGTAGTCGGGATAAGGTCACGGAAATTAATCTTTTGAGAAGGTACAAGCCCCTGCCTTTGGTTGTAACTTGCCACCCCATCACCAGTAAGGTTTGAAGAAAGCAACATATTGCCTACCGTTTTCAGGTCAAGGACGATTTTTGCATTCCTGTCTTTACGGAAAGCCTCAAACTCAGCACTCTTTGATTCAAAGGCATTGGCAATTTCTTCGCTGAAAACATCTCCGAATGATTTCTTTTCGGTAATGCTTTTTTTGCTCCCGTCAGCAACGAACTTGTCAATCACAGGCTGATTTTTGTCGGCAGCGTCCTTTATGACTTTGATTTCAGCCTTTATGGCTTCCATTTCAGTAGCAGGAACAAAGCCTTTCAGCTTTTCTTCCACATCTGCCAGCTTCACTTCAATTTGCTTTTTAACTTCTGCATCTGTTGCGCCTTTCAACTCAACTTTCAATGCCTCAAGGGCATCCATCAATTCTTTCTTTTCCACGTTATTACAGTTTTATTGTTTGTGTAAATTGTTTTATCGCACCTATCACATCCATCTCCGGCTCCACTGTAATAACGGGTGAAGTTGTTAGTAGTGATTTAATTGCTTCGTTTATCTGTACTAATCTTAATTCGATTAGCTCAAAGGCATCATCTGTAAATCTGCCGTCACGCAATGACTTGACTAATACCCTCATTTCATTGCTCAACTTATCATGTTCTGCCAATGCCTCCTCAGTAGTCAATGACTTACCAAGTGTAGGGGTGTTAGGGTTTGCGCCCCACAAAACGGCAGAACCTTCATAAAGAAATATTTCTTTCAGGTTCCTGTATTCATCCTTTGTCCCTTCGTTAACGGTTTCATACTTGATTGTACGATAACCGATACTGTGCTGATTGATATGTCCTGTCTTGTAAAATTCAAGAACATCATTTCCCCATGTAGTATTCGGGATGTCAGTAACACCGGCCAGGTAATCCCCTTCTATAAATATTTCTGAAAACTTACCTACTGCCGCCTTTAGTGATGGGTTGTGGTCTGTCAGATGCCAAATAAGGTTTGCGCCTTTAGGGCCTCTTTCTGTTATCGTTTTGGTGAACGCCCCCGGCTGAATAATATCATTGTCAAAGTCTTTGCTGCCAATATGAGCGATAGCTACTTTTACCCGCCTTTCGGATATATCTTTCACGCTGTCTCCAATCGTCTTTACCTCATACATCTTTTTCATCCTGCACAAATTTATTTAATAAATCAGATACATCAATTATTTTTTTATCAATCTTCCCTGCTCATCTCTTTTCGGCTTCGTAACAAACGTACAGCGACAATTTATAACCATTGCCGCACTGCCCTTAGGGTCTGATGGGTGTTCTACTAACTCACCAGTTTTCGGATCACGAAACTTATCATCCATTTCAACCGTCTGGCCGTCCATATTGTAATGATCTTTTCTGTCCTCCGGTAATCTTCCCCTTGTCCTCATATCCCGATGCGAAACCCATTCTTTTGTCATGACCAGATTGAAAGAACGGGCTGAAACGATTGCCCCACTATTTGCAGCCATGTTAACCTCAGTCCTTACAATACGCTGCGACTGGATGAGTGCAATATCCCGGCTTTCAATCAGCTTTATCATTTCGTACTCACCAAGCCCATCTGCCAAACCTTCCTCCAGCACTTTCATCAATGCCTGCCTTGTCGTTTCTGTCACCCTGATGATAGCTTTTTCTAAAAGGTGGCGCATCAGGTAGTTTGTGATTTCTTGCAGCCATGATGCCG
>CAZCHJ010000070.1:0-3829 GCA_964498735.1 uncultured Gammaproteobacteria bacterium
ATGAATGAAAAAAATAAAGCAAAAATAATTCGTCGTCTCAAATTAATCGAGGGGCAAGTTCGAGGACTCCAGAAGTTGATTGAACATGACACCTACTGCATTGATGTGATCACTCAAACATCTGCAGTGAAGCGGGGTCTTTCGAGCGTTGAAGATGCACTCCTGGAAAATCATCTGGGACATTGTGTGCATCATCAGATGACTTCTGGGCAGGTCGGCAAAGCTCAAGAAGAAGTTTTGAAAGTGTTTAAACTTAAAAGAAAATAATATGGTAACCGAACAGGTGTATAAGGTGAGTGGTATGACCTGTGCAAGCTGTGTTTCTTTGATTGAGAGAAAACTTCGCAAAGTTCCAGGGGTCGACTCAGTATCAGTAAAGCTTGGTCAGGAAAAAGCAGTGGTCAAGTTTGCTGAAAAACCTATCGATACTGTGCAACTTTCTCAAATAATTTCTCCATTTGGATATACGCTTGAAGAAGTGAATAAAAAATTTGTGGCAGGCAGTACACATCATCATGAAAGTATGGATTTGGAAAAAAGAAATATGGGTTTTGAAATGAAAGTGGTCATTCCCATGGTAGGTATATCTTTTGTAATGATGTTGTGGGAAGTACTTTCACAAAATAAAATTATACCCATGATGTCAGAAAATGTGTATGAAGTTTTCCATCATCTCATGCCCATTTTTGCTTCATTTGTATTATTTGGTATTGGGAGAAAATATATTAAAGCGGTGTGGATATTTTTGAAAACCGGCACCGCAAACATGGATACATTGGTTGGAATTTCAACAATGGTGGCTTTTATGTATTCTTTTGTGGTAACTGCATTTGAAAATATTCTTGCACCATATATTGAGGTGAAGTCCAATTTTTATGATGTGGTCATTGTCGTTATTAGTCTTATTGCTTTGGGACAGCACCTCGAATCTCGAGCAAAGAAAAAAACAAATGATGCGTTACAGAAACTTGCAGGACTGGCAAGCAAAAATGCAACAGTTATTCGTCAGGGAAAAGAAATGAATGTCTCGATTGAGACGGTGGCTATCGGAGAGGTGGTCATTATTAAACCACACGAACGTGTTCCACTTGATGGCATTATTATCGAAGGTTCGAGTTCGATTGATGAGGCAACCTTAACTGGGGAAGCAATTCCCGTAGATAAGAGTGTGCATGATACTGTATTTGCAGGAACACAAAATTTTCAAGGAATACTTCAGATTAAGGTTACCAAAGATCCAAAAGATACAGCACTAGCCCACATTATCTCTATTGTTGAGAATGCTCAAAATTCAAAAGCTCCAATTGAGCGCGTGGCAGATAAAATATCTGGTGTATTTGTGTATGTAGTGCTTGGGCTTGCTGCCATAACTTTTGCAATCTGGATGATATTTGGGCCATCTACAATTGGGTTGGCTCACGCTGTGGCATTTGCGATTTCTACTACCATGGCAGTCCTCGTGATCGCATGCCCATGTTCGCTCGGACTCGCTACTCCTACTGCAATTATTACTGGCGTTGGTCGGGGTGCTGAACGAGGAATATTGATTAAAAATGCGGAAAGTCTGGAGAAACTCGCCAAGGTTACTGCACTTGTTTTTGATAAAACAGGTACACTTACACGCAATAAATTAGAAATTGAAGGAGTATATTGCAAAGATAAAAATCATATCTGTGATCCGACAGATGTCTCATTCAATCAATCACTTATTCATGCAATTGCCAAATCATCGAAGCACCCTGTGTCTGAGAGTGTGGCATTATGGATGAAAGAACATCAGATACCCACAGTTTCTATTACTCAGGTAGTAGAAGTTGCGGGTAAAGGTGTGTCTGCTGAGTATGAAGGTAAAAAATATTATCTCGGCTCTCGTTCATTTATTGCTGAGGTGAGTAATCAATCAGAGGAAGACATACAAAAAGATTTTAATGACACACGTTTTGAAAAAGGTCGTGAACTCTATTTTTCAGATGGACAAGAGGTACTTTCATTGATAAAAATTCACGATCAAATAAAAACAGAAGCACACAGAGAGATTAGTAAACTCAAAAAACTCGGACTAACCGTTGTTATGGCAACTGGAGATGCACAAGCAACTGGTGAAGCAGTTGCCAAGAACCTGGGTATTGATGACGTATATACAAAAGTACAACCAGAAGATAAACTATCTATTATTAAAGAATTGCAAAAGAAAGGACATATTGTCGCAATGGTGGGAGACGGGGTAAATGATGCTCCAGGTTTAGCACAAGCCGATATCGCAATTTCTATGAGTGATGGATCAGACATTGCTATTGAAAGCTCAGATATTGTACTTTTGAAGGGGGACATTACCAAAGTAGCTGAAGCAATCCATCTGGCACAGAGAACCAATAAGACCATCTGGCAGAATTTGATATGGTCATTTGGATATAATTCATTGGGTATTCCGGTTGCAGCGGGTATTCTCTATCCATTCATTGGGTGGACTCTCAGTCCTGCAATCGCGGGGGCGATTATGGCATTCGAAAGTGTGACCGTTGTCGCAAATTCACTGAGAATCAAACGTATGAAATTGTAATATATCTACCTATGGAACAAACAAATTTATTGGTAATACTTTTGACAGGGCTCGTGACTGGAGGACTCTCATGTCTTGCAGTTCAAGGAGGACTGCTTGCAAGCACTATTGCTGAACGTGAACAAGAGAGACTTGCAGAAGGCGCAAAGAAGGGGAACGCGCGACCTATCTTATTTTTTCTCGCTGCAAAACTAGTGGCATATATCATACTCGGGTTTCTTCTTGGCTGGTTTGGTTCAATATTTGAGCTCTCAGTAAAAGCACAAGCGATTATGCATTTTGCTGTTGCAATATTTATGATTGGTACCGCGCTTAATCTACTGAATGCCCATCCAATTTTTCGTTATTTTGCAATTCAACCTCCAAAATTTTTGACCCGACTAGTCCGAAATCAATCAAAAAGTAGAGACGTATTTGCGCCTGCAGTATTAGGTGCATTTACTATATTCATACCATGCGGGACAACACAGGCAATGATGGCACTCGCAATCGCGTCAGGTAGTCCATGGTATGGAGCAGCCATTCTCGGTGCATTTGTACTCGGTACCTCACCATTATTTTTTATCCTCGGGTATTTTGCTACAAAACTCGGTGATGCATATCAGAAAAAGTTTTTTAAAGTTGCAGCTATCGCTATTATCGTGTTAGCACTCTACAACCTCAGAGGCGCTCTTGTCTTGAGTGGGGCATCTATCAACACATCCTCAGAATCAGTGGCGTCTACATCAGCAGCTCCTGGTACTGATTTTACTATCCAGATTAATTCTTCAGGATATAGTCCAAAAAGTTTATCAGTAAAAGCAGGTTCACAGGTTAAATTACATTTAAAAAATGTAAATTCATATACCTGTGCTCAGGCATTCACCATTCCAAAACTGGGAATACAAAAAATAGTATCTCCTGGAGAAGAAGGTTTGGTAGAATTCACTGCACCGAGTAAACCAGAAACATTAACATTTTCATGTAGTATGGGGATGTATACCGGTGTAATTAATGTCTTATAATATGCAAAAAGTAATATTCAAAATTTCAGGAATGCATTGCACGAGTTGTGCTATGAATATTGATGGCGAACTTGAAGACAGTGAAAAAATTATTTCAGTTTCCACAAGTTATCCAAAACAGCAAGCAATCGTAGAGTATGACCCAGAGATAGTGAGTGAAGACGAGATACAGAGAATAATTGAAAAAACCGGGTATAAAGCTGAGAAGATGTAACCATGAGAATTTTTTACCAAAAAACACTCCCGAATCAGAGGAGTGTTTTTT
>CAZCHJ010000071.1:0-1849 GCA_964498735.1 uncultured Gammaproteobacteria bacterium
AAGGTGTGGATAGGCAAAACAAAAAAGTCTTGTACAAGACTTTTTATTATAGTGCCCAGGGAGAGAATCGAACTCTCACGATATTGCTATCACGGGATTTTGAGTCCCGCGTGTCTACCAATTCCACCACCTGGGCGTTAATACAAGAGAGATAATATAACTAACTCGCCCTTTTGTCAACGATGTGTTATAATTATGACCGATTATACTATTATGGCAAAAGTCATCTCAGTCGTGAATCAAAAAGGGGGGGTCGGCAAAACAACCACCACAGTCAATGTGGCTGCTTTTTTGGCTGAGCTGGGAAAAATGGTGCTTATTGTGGATATGGATCCACAGGGTAATGCGACAAGCGGATTGGGGGTCAATCGAAGTGAGGTTGAACATGGCATCTATGAGGCACTCGCAAAACAAAAAAATATTTCAGATATTATTTGTGATACTCCACACGTAGGACTTCGTATCGCACCTGCTACACAGAATCTTGCGGGTGCATCAGTAGAATTGGTCTCAGTTGAAAATCGTGAATTTCAGCTTCGTGAATTATTAAGTGAAATTAGACATGGATATGATTATATTTTGATTGACTGTCCGCCATCACTTGGTCTTCTCACAGTGAATAGTCTGGTTGCTGCAGATCAACTTTTGATTCCAGTGCAAGCAGAATATTATGCACTTGAAGGATTGGGGCAATTATTAGAAACCGTAAAATTAGTACAGACACACATTCATCCAGATCTTCAAGTGTTGGGTGCAGTATTAACTATGTTTGATAAACGAACCAAACTTTCAACTGAAGTCATGAATGAATTGTACAAATATTTTCCTAATAACATATTTCGGTCAGTTATTCCCCGCACGATTCGTCTTGCAGAAGCACCGAGCTTCGGTCAATCAATTCTTCACTATGAACCAAGTGGAAAAGGTGCTCGAGCATACGAGAAACTTGCACGGGAAATTCTTGAACGTCACCATAATTAATTTTGTATATGCCACTCGGTAAAGGTCTTAGTTCATTGATCCCTCAACAGAGAAAGGTGAGAGATATTATTAGAAAAGAGACTGGACTCGTTCCACAAAAAAACGATTCCATACTCCAAATCCCTATTGGAGAAATCGTTCCAAATTCAGAACAGCCACGTAAAGAATTCAATCATCAAGATTTGGAAGATTTGGTTGCTTCAATAAAAAAACATGGGATACTGCAGCCACTGGTGGTAACTGAAAAGACAGACGGTGGATATGAATTGATTGCCGGGGAAAGACGATTACGGGCCTCGCAAATTGCAGGCCTATCAACGGTCCCTGCTATTATACGTACCGCAACTCAACAAGAAAAACTCGAACTCGCACTGATTGAAAATATTCAGAGACAAGCGTTGAATGCAATTGAAGAAGCGTACGCATATTCACGTCTTATGGAAGAGTTCAATCTCACTCAGGCAGAAGTCGCTGATCAAGTAGGGAAGAGCCGTCCTGCGGTTGCTAATACTATTCGTCTGCTTGACTTACCTTCTCCAATTCAAAAAGCGTTGATTAATGGAGAAATTAATGCAGGGAAAGCACGTGCGTTACTCAGTCTCAAAGATGAGAATGAACAGATGGAAGTATTCAAAAGTATGGCAGGACGTGAAATGAGTGTCCGTGCACTTGAAGCGGAAGTTTCAAGTAAGGGCGCAGAATCACGCAAAGGATCGGTGCGCCGTGACCCTAACCTGAGTGCTCAGGAACGAATGCTTGAAGATAGATTGCATACACGGGTCCATATTACCAAAAAAGGGGATAAAGGTACCATTGTAATCGAATATCATACGGGAGAGGAGCTAAAGCGTATTATTGAGGAGATTGT
>CAZCHJ010000071.1:1949-3641 GCA_964498735.1 uncultured Gammaproteobacteria bacterium
TTGATGTAGCAAGGAAGAAGACCTCAATGCCGATGGTAATAATAAGGTACTTCACTCGCTACGGAAATCAGTATAACTGATAATCGTATACTGTACAAGGGCGTTTCAATATAATAAAAACCTTTAGAATAAGAAAACCCCGATCAATTAAGACTGGGGTTTCCTCTCAGCGTTTAAGTCACGCCTTATTATTACCTACAAAAACTATATCAAATAAAAGTTTTTTTGTCAACAATCGAATTAACCATTATAGGTACGTATATGATGAATCTTGCCAAGTGTGGTTTCTAGTGTTACATTGAATTATATGCAAAAACAAAACCGGAATGAGACAATTGAGGGATTGCTGGAGATGGTGCGTGGGTATAATCCGCAGGCTGATTTTGATATGATCCGTCTTGCGTATGATTTTGCAGCAGAAGCGCACTCTGGGCAGACACGGAAGTCAGGGGAACCATACATTACCCATCCACTTGCTGCAGCATATATTCTTGCAGATATTAGAATTGATCCAGTAATTATTATCGCAACACTTTTGCACGATGTTCCAGAAGATACTTCGCGAACTCTTGAAGACGTGGAAAAAAATTTTGGTTCAGAGGTAGCAGGAATGGTCCGAGGCATTACCAAATTGGGGAAATTGAAATATCGAGGAGTTGAACGTTATATTGAAAATCTTCGCAAGATGTTTGTCGCGATGGCAGAAGATATTCGAGTTATGATTATCAAATTTGCAGATCGTATACATAACCTCACCACACTCGATGCACTACCTCCACAAAAACGATACCGTATTGCGCTTGAAAGTCTCGAGATATATGCACCGATTGCAAATCGTCTCGGCATGGATGATATCAAAGGTCAACTAGAAGATTTGTCCTTTAAATACGTATACCCAAAAGAATACGAGCGTGTAAGCAAAATAAGAGATGAGAAACTCGCTGGAAAAGAAAAATATTTTGCAACTATTATACAAAAAGCTCATGAAAAATTGGTCGGAGCTCACATACAACCGGTTTCAATTCATGGTAGAAGTAAACGCCTCTATAGTTTATATAAAAAGCTTTTGAGAAAAAATAATGATATCAATAAGGTGTATGATCTCATGGCGATCAGAATTATTGTGGGAACCCTTGCTGAATGTTACGCAACACTCGGTATTCTCCATAATATCTGGACTCCGATGAAAGGAAGAATCAAGGACTATATTTCTCAACCAAAACCAAACGATTATCAGTCACTACATACGACTGTGTTTGGAGATGAAGGTGAGGTTGTAGAATTTCAAATCAGAACAGAAGAGATGGATGAGAATGCTGAATTTGGTATTGCGGCACATTGGCACTATACCGAAAATGGTAGCCGTATGCCATCTCGTGAAATCAAGTGGGTAAAGGAACTTGCAGAAATTCAGAAAGATATTTTGAATAAATTATCAGATTTGGAAGAAATCAAAGTTGATTTTTTGCAAACACGAATTTTTGTCTTTACTCCCAAAGGCGATGTTATCGATTTGCCCGAAGGTGCGACTCCGATTGATTTCGCGTACCATATTCATTCTGAAATTGGGGATAAGTGCACAGCAGCAATTGTGAATGATAAAATGGTATCTCTCGATACTGAACTCAATAATGGGGATGTAGTTGAAATTGTAACAGATAAAAATCGCAAATATCCAAGTCAGGATTGGAT
>CAZCHJ010000072.1:0-3637 GCA_964498735.1 uncultured Gammaproteobacteria bacterium
AATAATTTTCCTAATTCTTCTTTGACCCAGTTGATCACGTTATAAATAATACTGTATTCCGTAAACGGCACATTTTCTTCTCTGATTAATTCTTTTCCAACCTGATTTGGCACCACATTGAATCCGATGATATGTGCATGCGCATCTTTTGCTTTTTTTACATCGTCTTCGTTCACATTTCCCAAACCTTTTCCAACAATCTTCACTCCAACTTCTGGATGTTTGATTTTTGAGAGGGATGCGATAATAGCTTCAAGTGAACCAAGTACGTCTGCTTTGATCAAAAGATTTACCGTTTTCTTTCCTTCTTCATCGGGAGTATTCTGTGCATCAGCAATACTTGCTTTGTCTGCTCCAGTTTGTTCGACGCGTTTCTTTCGTACATCAATTTCTACTGCACTTGCTGCTTTTGACAAATCAAGCACATCTCCGACTTCTGGTGCAACCTTGAATCCGATAATTTGCACTGGTACTGACGGACCTGCACTAGTAATAAAGTCGCCCATATAATTTTTCATGGCACGCACTTTTCCGTAAATTTCATTGTTAACAATAATTTTATCTCCGTTTTTAAGCGTACCTGCTTGGATCAATACAGATGCTACCGGACCAGCGCTCTTGTCCACATTTGATTCGATTACTGTTCCAATCGCAGGAAGTGTTGGGTCAGCCTTGATGGTGTCACCCTGGACATCAGCGACGAGTAACAGTACATCAAGTAATTTATCGATATTTTTCTTTTCTTTTGCTGAAATCTCAACCATAGGAACGTCTCCTCCCCATTCTTCGGGGATGAGTCCATGTTGTGACAAATCAGTTTTGGTTTTCTGCACATCTGCGGCTGGTTTGTCGATTTTATTGATTGCCACTACGAGCGGTAGTTTTGCTGCTTTGATGATATTGATTGCTTCGATTGTCTGAGGTTTTACACTATCGTCTGCTGCGACTACAAGAATCGCAATATCGGCAATACGAGCACCACGACTGCGCATCATGCTGAACGCTTCATGTCCTGGAGTATCGATAAAAGTAATCGCACGCTCTTCTTTTGTCTTTGGATCTTTCCAGATGGTCTGATATGCACCGATATGCTGAGTAATACCACCAGCTTCAGTATCAATAATATTAGTTTGTCTAATAGTATCGAGTAATTTTGTCTTACCATGATCAACGTGACCCATGACTACAATAACCGGTGCACGTGGTTCTAAATGTTTTGCCTGTGAAAGTGCGCTCGTCAAATCTTCAATACGTGAAGTCTCCTTGGCAGTTTCTTCACCATCTGATTCTTGTTTTTTTACCGAGAAACCCAGCTCTTCTGCAAGAATTGCTGCAGTATCAAAATCAATATCCTGATTCTGGTTTGCCAAAATTCCATTCTTCATGAGTTCCATGATGATCTGACTGGTCGGCATACTCAACAATTCGGCAAATTCACGCACCATCAATCTATCAGGAAGCTCGACCGTCTGCCCCATCTGTTTGCGAAGTTCACGTTCTTTTAATTTTTTCTCTTCGAGCTCTCTGCGTTTCTTTTCTTCCAGATCACGCTTGATATATCGCCACTTGTGCATTACCTGCTGTGCAGTTTTGTCATCGATTTTGATAGCTTTTTTACCGATATCAAAACCATATTGAGGCAAGAGTTCGAGTAGTTCGGCAGTATTGATACGTAATTGTCGTGCGAGTTCACTAACATTCATAGCTGTAGTTTATAAAAGTATCCAGAGTATAGCGAAAAAAATAGATAAAGTCAAACATTCTGACTACCCTCTTTTTTCTACGTATCCTTGGTAAAAAATACCTATCAATTACTACCACTTGATAAATGGCCTCTTAATTTCGCTTTACTCTGCAAAAATTGACAGTTAAGCCTAATTTTGCTACCATACGGGCGTAAAAACTTAATCAAAAACGGTACAGATAGTCTGGAAATTGTTGCGTGAGTTACCTGAAGATTAGTATGGAATTGTCCTATTACTGATTGATATGTTTCATCAAGCTTTACTGAAATACACATAAACACATATTCCCTAGCATACTCTAGAGAAAGTTTTGTGTATTCAAGTAGAACTCTTGAAATTCGATTCCTCTCCTCATAACTCTACAACCTATTTTTCCAAACAGTTCCTACCGTATCTGTAATTTTATATATGGAATTTGTAACTATTATTGTCACCCTCATCGCACTCACAATCGGTGCGGGAGTCGGATATTTCATCCGAGTACAGATGGCAAAGGCAAAAATGAACTCAGCAGAAACACGCGCTGAACAACTTTTGACTGAAGCAAAAAATAAGGAGAAAGAAGTGTTACTTCAGGCCAAGGATCAGGCATTGAAGATTATTGAAGATGCCAAAAAAGAAGAAGCAGAACGCAGACGCGAGCTCCAGGCAGCACAGTCTCGTATCGAAAAACGCGAGTCTCTTTTTGATGCAAAAATTCTTGAATTCGAGGATGCAAAAACCAAACTTCAAGGAAAAATCGAAGAGGTCCAGAAAGCAAAAGAAAAAGTTGATCAACTCCGAACTGAAGCTGAAACCAAACTCGAGCAAGTTTCAGGTCTTACAAAAGAACAGGCAGTTAACACTCTTCTTGATCGAGTTTCAAAAGATACCAAAAATGATTTGCTCGGTCGTATCGCAAAAATCGAAAAAG
Source organism: uncultured Gammaproteobacteria bacterium (assembly GCA_964498735.1). Lineage (GTDB taxonomy): Bacteria > Patescibacteriota > Patescibacteriia > Magasanikbacterales > UBA922 > UBA922. The sequence goes on from CAZCHJ010000072.1 coordinate 2,659, forward strand.
AGAATTCTGATGTCTACGATACCAAGGCACGTGAAATCGTGATTGATGCGATTCAACGTTGTGCCGCTGACCATGCGAATGAGACCACTTCAACTGCGATTACACTTCCTAGTGATGAGATGAAGGGTCGTATTATTGGAAAAGACGGACGCAATATCAAAACTATTGAAAAAATGACGGGTTGTGAGCTTATTATTGATGAAACTCCGGGGGTACTTCTTATCTCTGGATTCTCTCCTATCCGACGCCGGGTATGTTATCTCGCGCTTGAAAAATTGATTAAGGATGGTCGTATCCAGCCAGCACGCATCGAAGAATTTATTACTGAGGCAAAAAAAGAGCTGGCACTGGATATCAAACGAGCAGGAGAAGAAGCTCTCTACAAACTCGGTATTACTGGACTTGATCCAAAACTTGTCTCAATTGTGGGACGATTGAAATACCGCACGAGTTATGGACAGAACATCTTGAGTCATTCATCTGAAGTAGCAAACCTCTGTGCGATGATTGCTGAGGAGGTGGGTGTAGACCCTATCATGGCAAAGAAGGCTGGATTCTTCCATGATATTGGAAAATCAGTTGACCACGAAACTCAAGGAACTCACATGGAAATTGGTGAAACTATTCTCAAAAAATTCGGCATGCCTGATGATGTTGCCTATGCAGCACGCCATCATCATGATGACAAGACCAATCATATCATTACCGACATTGTGAAAGCTGGAGATGCAATTTCTGCATCACGTGTAGGTGCGCGCCGCGACACCTATGAGCAGTATGTGATGCGCCTCGAGGAACTCGAGCGTGTTGCTGGTGATTTTGCTGGAATTGACAAAGTATACGCGATCCAAGCAGGACGTGAAGTTCGTGTATTTGTAAAACCAGAAGCAATTGACGACTTTGGGGCATATAATCTTGCAAAAGATATCGCTCGAAAGATCGAAAGTGAACTCCAATATCCAGGTGAAATCAAGGTACA
>CAZCHJ010000073.1:0-3628 GCA_964498735.1 uncultured Gammaproteobacteria bacterium
GGCCACGACACCGCCGGAGACAACTTCGACAACGACTGCGACGGTGTGGTCGACAACGACACCGGCCTCAACAACTGCACGTTCCAGGATTTCGGCGGTGGGGTGACCAAGGTCACCTGCCCCTGGATGAGCACGGCGCCGACGATGCCACTCTGAGAGTGACTCGGGTGCAGAGGCAATAGGGGGAGAGCTGAACCCCTAAGGACGGAACGAGCCAGGTGGCTCGAACAGCAACGAGGGAAGTGGTGCAATTTCATGCGCCACCTCCCTCGACTTCTACAGTGTTCTCATAAAATATAATGAGAATAGTGAGAGGTCTTCATGAGAGAAACCACTCGTATAATGTGAGTGGTTTTTTGATATGTATTTTTTGTTGATATTACAGAACTGAGAGAAAAAAAGATTGTTTGGTATTAGTATCTTTGGTATACTAAGGTGGAAATGCCTATGCTTTCCACTGATATAGTTCGAGAAAAAAAGAAAGCACTCTCAGTCGCACTTGGTGCGATGATTCTTTTGTTTATAGGTGTGAGTCTCGCCACTACGCAGATAATTGGCATTGTAGTACTTATCACCATGAGTGTACTGTTGTATTTTTCCTATCACCTAGATTACGGAATGTATATCCTTCTCGTGCTTTACCCGATGATTGGTTGGGAATTTCATGCAGATCAATTGATTGGCGCACTTGGATTATCACATAATGGTACAAGTTTTTACGCTCCGATGGTTGATGTGTGGACCGTATTTCTTGCACTAGCTTATGGTATATATCTTATTCGTAGATATTTGATCGGAGAAAAACATCGCATCTATATACCGCAGATAGGGTGGTATAGTTTGTTTATTATTTCTGCATTATTATCCCTTATACATGTGAGCGGAATCGATGTTTCATTGAGTATATATTATATTATTCGATTTTTGGTATTTGTATATTTTGGGTATGTGGTAATAGGGACTAATTGTTTATTGACTAAAGAAAGTTTGCATACTGCGCTCAAGGTGGTGGTGTGGCTTGGTATTTTTTTATCAGCGATGGGAATTTTTTCTTTGGTGAGTGGGGTAGCAAGTGGCGGTGGAATTCATCGTGCGGTTCCTGTAGCATTGTTTGGGTGGAATCCATTTAATTATGATCAGGTAAGTGGACATATTTTACTTGCCGAAGTTTTGATTGTTCCGCTGCCGATTTCATTTTTTTTGGCACTTACTGCAAAAAAAAGATCAGAACAAGAATTCTACGGCTTCGCGACGATACTGATTGCCTTAGGAATATTCCTTACGTTTTCTCGAGCTGGGTGGCTATCAATGGGAGTAGAAATGGTATTATCATTTTTTGTGTTCAAAAAATATCTTATCTGGAAAAAAATAAAAAATTATGTGATTGCAGGGACGGTGATTGCGTTACCGATGATAGTTTATATGGGTATATTTTCGACGAGTGCCATTGTATCTTCTTCGAACAGTGCGCGTTTTATGCTCACTGAAGTCGGGTGGGATTTTTTTCTTGAACATCCTGTGTTCGGACAAGGAGTTGGAACATTTGTAAACAAGTTAACTGAAGTATATATATTTCGATATGAGTTCGGTGATCCGGTAGATGCACACAGTATTATTACGAAATTATCGGCAGAGCAGGGATTGGTGGGTTTAATAACTTTTTCTTTGTTTGTGGGTTCTATAGCTTTGTGCGCGTATCAAAGACTAAAGAATAAAAAATACTCAAGAGAAGCTCGTCTTACTGCATATCTGGCTTTGCTATTGATTATTGCACCGGTTTTTTTCCAATTTTTTAATACACAATATTATTCTGCACGCATGTGGGTACCGATTATGCTAGGCATAGCGTTGCTTCTAGCCTATCGTCATGATCATGCAGAAACGCAATTTTATTCGCATCTGCGTCCAGATAAATATTATTTTGATACCACCATTACCGATTGAACCTATGTCAAAAATAAAAATTTTACATGTCATCCCTGTGTTTGCTACCGGAGGTGCGGAACGATTAGTTTTGGAATATGCCAAATTTTTTGATCCAGAAAAATACGAAATACATGTGGCGAGTTGTGTGGATGATGGAGAATTGCGTCAGAAATTTGAAGCACTTAAGAACGTGCGTGTAATGGTATGTAAACGCAGTGAAGGTGGTCGTATGGTGCGTTACAAAAAATTAGCTAACTATGTTTCTGAAATAAAACCAGACATAATACACACGCATCTGATTAGTGCTGATCTGTTTGGGTACGGCATCAAAAGAAAATACAAAGATCAGATCAAATGGGTGAGTACAATGCACAATGTGGAATCGGCTACGTCCACGTGGCGGCAAATGTTGTGGAAATTTATTCTTCCAAAAAGTGATCGAGTGATATCTGTATCAGAGCGTGTAGAAGAATTTACCCTGGATACTTTTAAGATTTCAAAAGAAAAATCAATTGTACTTCGCAATGGTATTGAAAGTGATAAATGGCTTACGATACCAATGGCAGGGTTACTCAAAGATCAGACGATCCGCATTGCAAGTATTGGAAGGCTATGGGAACAAAAAGGTCACACCTATCTACTGCAGGCATTACCCCTATTACAGGATATACCATATGAGGTACATATGTTTGGCGATGGGCCACTACGTGATAAATTGGAAACAGAAGCACGTATACAGGGGGTAGCTGAAAAGGTGATATGGCATGGAGTACAGTCGGATATACCACGATATATGAGAGATATTGATATTGTAGTACAACCATCACTTTGGGAAGGGTTGAGTCTAGTGGTAATGGAGATGATGGCTGCAGGGCGTGTCGTTATTACGACACCTGCAGGCGGTGATGAACTCATACAGGATGGAATTACGGGATATGTCATTCCGTATAAAAATCCGCATGCGATTGCTGAAAAAATTCGTGAAGTAAGTGAGGATAAAAAAACGGCAATTCAGTGTGGTCGCGCGGCTCGAGTTTATGCAAAAGAACAGTTTGATATTTCAAAAAATATTTACGAACTTGAAAAAATTTACACCAACTTACTTACATAAAACACATATGAAAAAAACACTTGCATATACAATTTCAGGCTGGAATCGACGAAGAAAATGGAAGTTGTTTTTGGAATGTATGAAGCCTACTCAGAATACGAAGATTCTTGATGTTGGGTTTAATAATGTCGAATATAGTGAGACAGATAATTTTATTGAAAAAAATTATCCTCATCTCACACATGTCACTGCTCTCGGTATCGGTGAATCAGAACTATTCAAAAAGAAATATCCAGAAGTAAGTACGGTGGTATATGATGGCAAAGTTTTTCCTTTTGGAGACAAAAAATTTGATTTGTGCTGGTCAAATGCGGTAATAGAACACGTTGGAACTCGTGAGGACCAAAAATTTTTTCTATCAGAAATAAACCGAGTTGCACGTACTTTTTTTATTACTACACCAAACAAATTTTTTCCATTTGAAGTGCATACACGTGTACCTCTTTTGCATATTTTATTACCCAAAAAGTGGTTCGATCGGATATTGAAAATGATCGGGAAGGGGTGGGCGACGGGAAATTATATGCGATTGTTGTCTTATCGAGATATCAAAGCTCTTCTAAAAGAAGTGGGAATTGTTGAGTATAAAAT
>CAZCHJ010000074.1:0-3613 GCA_964498735.1 uncultured Gammaproteobacteria bacterium
TAACGTAGAGATAGTTTTATCCTATCAAATAAACCTGCCTTTGTAAAACAAAAAAGCCCTTAAAATAAAGGCTTTTTTGTAGGTGCCCCAGACTATGTTTTCGCATAGCTGGGGCGTACTCTCGAAGCGAGAGTAGTAGTCGACTCACCCTGGGCCGGGGATGAAGCCGCGGCTGAGGAGTCGGGTGATGAGGATGTGGAAGTAGCTGCAGTCGTTGGTCTCGATGAGACCGTTCGGACCCCAGAGCCGGTCGATCGACACGATCACCGGCCCCGAGTTGAGCTCGTAGACATCAGGGTTGACGCGCTCGCCTTCCTTGATGTCGCCCGCGACCGATGCATCGATCTCGATCGCGAAGAGCGCAGGATGATTGTTCGTCATCCCCGGATCGGTCTGGATGCGCCCGAGATTGTGGATCTTCATCTGCTCGGACGTGAGTTGGATGCCGACCTCCTCCGCGACTTCCGTCTTCATGCGGTTCACGAGTCCGGACGCGAGATCCACGGTCTTCTGGTCTCCGACCTCCATGAAGCCACCAGGGCAGTCGTAGAACGGCTTGCCGAGCGCGAATGACTCAACCTTCATGATCACCAGATGTGTGATTTTGCCCTCGGTACGCACGAGCAAAATACCCTTGGTACCAGACGTCGGACCCTGCTTCCACGAGAAATACTGGTAGTAGTAGCTTTCGTCACCCTTCAGGACCCTGAAGACCGTCAGGATGCCGAAGATGGGGTACACCTCGCCGAAGGAGACGGAGTGGATGTAGAGATGCTTGACCCCACCGATTTCGTCGGGACGTCCAGCCAAGTCAGAGAGATAGCCGCTGCAATCTCCCATCCCCTTGGAGTTCCTGCTCAAACCCCGAAGGGTTTCCTGGACACTGGGAGGGCTGGCCGTAAACCAGCTCCGCGTCTCCAGGACAGCCATAATATCCATCGAGATACTCCCTTGAATTGGAATGTGCACACCCAGCACAGGGATCTGATCCGAAACGGATACAGAATAGAAGATGCTACCATAATTTCCCCCTCATGTCAAGGATATTGTATAAAAAAATCCCCGATTAATTTCGGGGATTTTATAAAATGTTAGTTAACAACTCAGATATTCTTCCCAATGCAATCCATCTTTTTTTGCCTTACCATATTTCTCCATCGTATCTCGAATTGCTTGTTGCACCTCGCGCATTTCAATACCAATTTTCGCGAGATTTTCTGAAGCAAGAAAATTATTCGACCGACCTTTAGTTGCCAGTCCCTGCTTGACCAGATCATCATTACTAATCCACTCATTCTTGTGTGCTGGATCAATCATCTCTTCATACAAACTTACGATTTCCCTATGCTTCAAAGTTCCAGGATTAGTCACATGAAAAATTCCTTCTGCTTTTTTCTCGAGTAGTTTATAAAAAACTTCCACCATATCATCAAGAATAGTCACGCTATTCTCAACATCAATCACTTTCGGAAACGACGCAAGTTTATTGATGAGATTATCAGGCGCGGGAATCCAATCAATCGGCATACGGATTCGTGCAATACCAGTATTGGGTAATGTTGAAAGGACGAGATCGGCCGCCCATTTTGTTCGAGAATAGGTGACTTCAGTAGGATTTCCCATATCATTCTCACGCCATTTCTTATCTGGATGCGGTGAATCACCATAAAAAATACATCCAGACCCAATATGAAGTAAGTACACATTCTTTTCCTGACACGCTTCCGCAATAAGAATAGGAAGTTTGGTATTACCTACAATAGTCTCGAGTTGGTGAGTCTCGCACCAATCTACATTGGGTTTCCCGCGCACACCTGCAGCATTAAGCACCGCATCAGGTTGATGTTTTTCGATCAATGCAAGAACATCTTCTTTTGAGTAAATTCTTGCTGGATCATGGACTGCATCACTCCACGCCCGCGCACAACGTTTTGCAATATATCCATTTCCTACGATAAGTATTTTCATAGATTAACGATCAATATATTGTTTTTGATAATATTCTCGATACGCACCACTCCTGCATCGCTCCACCCATTCTTGATGCGAGAGATACCACTCTACCATATTTTTTAATCCTTCTTCAAATGCAATTTGTGGTTCCCACCCAAGTTCAGTCTGTGCTTTGGTAAAATCAATTGCATATCTACGATCATGCCCCGGTCGATCTTTCACATATTCAATATATGACTCATCTTTATCCATGTATTTGAGAAGTAATCGAACAACATCGAGATTTGCCATTTCAGAATTTCCTCCGAGACAATACGTCTCACCTATTTTTCCTTTGTGCAAAATAAAATCTACTCCTCGAGCATGATCATCGACATGAATCCAATCACGTACATACAACCCATCACCATAGACCGGAACTTTTTTATCTTCCATTAAATTTGAAATAAACAATGGAATGAATTTTTCAGGAAACATGTAGGGGCCGTAATTATTCGAACAATTAGAGATCGTCGCTTCGATGCCGAAGGTATGCTGATACGCTCGAACCATATGGTCTGCTGCAGCTTTTGAAGCTGAGTACGGACTTCGAGGATCATACGGAGTGGTCTCGGTAAATGCAGGATCCCCCATCTCAAGTGCACCAAATACTTCGTCAGTCGATATATGATGAAAACGTTTCTTATATTCTTTGACTGCATCCAATAAGTTTTGTGTTCCAATAATATTGGTTTTTACAAAAATAGTTGGATCAATGATAGAACGATCAACATGTGTTTCAGCCGCAAAATGTACTACCACATCGACATCTTTTACCACATCAAATACTGCGTCTCGATCATTTATATCTCCTTTGACAAAGGTATATCGTGGATCCGAACTTACGTCGTCCAAATTTTCCAAATTTCCTGCATAGGTCAACGTATCGAAATTCACAATTTGATCATCACGATGTGTCCGCAACCAATAACGGATAAAATTTGATCCGATAAATCCAGCTCCGCCAGTAACAAGTAATTTCATAAAAATAAAGTTATAACTCTACACATAATATCTCGCTACCGCCCACGTAGCCAGCGTCTGTCCATCCCAAATTTCATTATTGCGAATCAACTGTTCCATCTCATCAGGTCTCCGTAACAGAATTTCAATAAATTCAGTCTCATCTCCTACCAATCCTTTGGTTTCAATCTGACGAACATTTTTTGCAAGAAAAACATGCATCATGTCGCGGAATAAACCATTATGCGGTTCAATATTGGAAATATTAATAATTTCATCTGATGTGTATCCTGTTTCCTCGACAAGTTCACGCTTTGCAACATCAGATGGTGCCTCATTGGAGTGAATTCCACCACCAGGAAATTCAATACTATATCTGTCAGATAAATATCGGTACTGTTTCACCAGAACCAACCGACCATCGGGAAGCATAGGTACTACAATCGACATGCCACGTGCTTCTCCATAATAATAATCACCAGTTTTTCCATCAGAAAACGCAAACACATCATGTTTATATCGCCACCATGGATTTTCATGAAGCACCTCTTCTGAAACCTTTTTTAAGGGTGAAGGCATATATTAAATTTTAAACAACTCAGAAATCTCAGCAACCAGTCGCATATTTTCCTGTTTTACAATTGAATGCATACTTCCC
>CAZCHJ010000075.1:0-3601 GCA_964498735.1 uncultured Gammaproteobacteria bacterium
CAGGGCAGCGACACCCATCAAGCTGATGGACGTGCTGTTGAACTTCAGACGCAACATATGGCCTTCCTCCATGAGATGGCCGTGATACTCCAACTTTTGGAACTGTTCCGCAGTCAGAGGGTGGCTATGCATACTTCTCTATACACACCCATCCCCTGACTGTGGAATATATTTTAAAAAAATACTCTTTTAAAGAACACAGCGCTCGAGGCTTCTCAAGCGCCGCATACCGAGCACCACACTATCATAGATGCGCGAAATGCGAACTTTAAAATACATCATAACCTAGCATAAAAATTCACTTGTGTCAAACACGGTTGCAATAATTTTCTCTGTTCTATATTCCTAAATCTCATGATTACGAATAGAAAATTGAGAATCGGAACCGTGATTGTCTCATTCCCTTCCCTGTTCATAGGGTTAGAAGTGACACGCACACGGCTCCGCTGTGATCGTCCTCGCAGGCACAGGACTACCGGTCAACAGTCGTCACTCGTGCTCCCCGAAGAAGGAGCAGTAGACGAAGTAGACCTCTTCAACATCCGAACCGTACCAGTCGCAGTTGTTGAGACCTTCCTCGCCGTCTTCGTCAGTCAGCCCGTCGCAGTCGTTATCGAACCCATCGTCAGGCGTATCATGGCCCGCGATCTGCGGACCATTGAGGATACTGCCATCGGTCTCTGCGATGAGGATTCCTTCGACGTCGGTGCCGTCCGAATCGGTATAGCTACAGACCGGACGATCACTGTAGTCCTCTGCCGCGAAGTCGATCACGATGTAGTACCCGTAGTCGTCGAGGCAGAGCGACGCGGGCGCACCTCCTGACGTACCGTCATCGTCGCAGTCGCACTCGGTCTGTCCGAGCGCGGGTGGACCCTGGCATGGGGCGTAGCCGTCGTAGTCGCGGTCGACGTAGGTGTTGACGCAACCTTCGGCTGGATCGCATGAATCGATCGTCGTCGTGTCTTGGTCATTGCAATCGAGCTCGTGTCCGACACACTGACCACCCGAGCACGTGTCATGCTCGGTGCAGGCGTCGCCGTCGTCGCACGAGGTGGTGTTGTTGACGCTCGCGCACGAACCATTCACGCACGAGTCGGTCGTGCACGGGTTGTGATCGTCGCAGACCATGCCGAGGCACGGATCGACCACGACTTCTGCCTCAGGACCACTGTCGGTCTCGGGTGCAGTCGCAGTGTCCGATGCATCAGCATCATACACCGTTTCACCCGTCGTCGTGTCTGCTTCAGAGGTGGTAGCATCGATTGCTGTCGTATCATTCGCTACCGTAGGATCACTGACTTCTGTTTCGAGAAGATGAAGATTGTTGTTGTTCTCGACCTGATGGATGCGGCCCACGGTCGTATCATGGCATGCTCCGAGGAGCATTACCAACGAGATGATGTAAAGAGCTCTGATCATTGTTACTCCTGATGTGGACTCTGAGAGATCTTCTAGACCTCTTCCACCAGAGATGTATAAATCCATATACGCATCTGGAGAAAGATATCTATGTTATGAGTATTTAAAAAACCCGCAGTGTGCGGATTTTTTCCGCGCGTATATCCGCGGCATTGCATAGTGAAGCTTGTATATTATTTCTAACACACAAAATTTTACTATTACCATCGACATTATAATTTTGTCCCACATCTCTCTACCAATGTTTCACTAGTCGCTCACTGTAAATCTGAGTTCTGAAGTATTGATAAAGATATGTGGAACTCGGGACTGAAGCTTCGCTGACCCATCGCCTTGGCGAGTGATCATACACAGCTTAGTCCCGTTTTCGTTCATGCGATATTCTGAGTGCCGGTGGCGAAGCGTATCGCCTCGCTTCACCACCGGTTGAGGAAAATCCTCAGTTCATCCAGGGGCAGATGACCTTCCAGGTCCCGCCCCCGAGCGACCCCCAGGAGCAGTTGTTGAGGCCGTTCTCGCCGGCCTCGTCAACCTTCCCGTCGCAGTCGTTGTCGAAGGTATCCCCCATCGTATCGTGGCCGCTGATTTGCGGCCCGTTGAAGAAGGAGCCATCCGTCAGGTTGACGGTGGCCGAACCCGCTGGGCAGACCGGACGCTGGGCGTACGACGCCGCAGCGTAGTTGATGACGACGAACGTGCCGGTGGCGTCGTGGCAGATCGAGGCCGGAGCCCCGCCTTCGTCGACGTCGTCGTCGCAGTCACCTTGTGCCGGCGAGCGACCATCGTGGTCGCAGTCGGTGTTGACACCGCTGCACCCCGTCGGCGTACCCGGATAGCACTCGTGATCGACGCAAGTCTCTGCTCCGTTCGACACGACACCGTCGTCGCAGTCGGTGTTCGAGTTGCACTCGACCGTGCTATGGTGACAACCAGTAGCAACCACGCACATGTCCACCGTGAGCGGATCGTTGTCGTCGCAGTTGAGGACGGAGCCCGCCTGGCACTTACCTGCCGAATTGCAGGTCTCCGCGCCATTGCAGATGTTACCGTCGTCGCACTGAGCGTTGGTCATGCACTGGGGCACGACCCTGCAGACGTGATCTGCGCAGATCTCACCCACCGCGCACTGAGCGTTGGACGTGCAGCCCGGGAACGTGTGAACGCACCCGTTGGTCGGCTCACACGAGTCGACCGTGTACGGCACGTGGTCGTTGCAGTCGAGCGTGACGCCCGCCTGGCAGCGACCCTCGATGCAGGTCTCGACGCCGTCGCAGACGTTGTCGTCGTTGCAGTCGGCGTTCGAGTTGCACTCCATCTCGGTGTGATGGCAGACCCCGCTCTCCGAGTCGCACCAGTCGCGGGTGTCGTTGTCGTTGTCGTTGCACTGCACGTTGGTCGTGCAGCCGGTCGGCGGAGGGTTCTCTGCCACGTTGTCGTAGCGCTCCCCGCACGCGCCGAGCGCGCCGAGGAAGACGATCACCACGAGCTTGGCGAAGGCCACGAAGGCCACCGACTTGCCGAAAAACACCATGAGCTTCTTCATTTTCCTTACTCCTGCCTACTCGCGTAGGACTTTTTTGGGGCACCAGTGTCTAACGTCTCTACCGACACTAGGTCGATAAAGAACATCATATGCACTCACAGAAACCGTTATCCGTAAGCGCATGTAGAGAACATACTTTTGTGAATACACTCTCTACATACGCTTGACGAATACAGGAAAAACTACTCATGAATATTTCTCACGTTTGGTTAATCTTTTGCACTGTCTATTGTAAAGTTCATAGGATTTCTCCTACTCACCACACACGACTGTGTCGTATATGCTGAGCAGGAGGCGGCTGATTTCATGAGAGAAACCAGTCGCCTATATTTCGCCCCGGGAGAGGGGTCCTGACTCCATTAGTGAAATCAGAGACACCCTCTACCCGGGATTCTTCCCGTATTTTTTCTTCGACCCGGAGGATCCATCCGTGCCCCGAGACAAATGCTGCGGGGAAGAGTGCGAGACGGGAGACTCGCAGGTCAGGATGGATCAGAAGCGGTAGCCCACGCCGAGGTTGAACACCCACGAGAACTCGGGTGGCTGGTTGTAGAGCCCACCCTCGCCGAGCAGTAGCTGTCCATTCACCACCAGGTGATGAGCTGCTTCCACCTCGATCTCGAGGACACCACCTCC
>CAZCHJ010000076.1:0-3554 GCA_964498735.1 uncultured Gammaproteobacteria bacterium
CGCCCCGGAGGGCCGTCAAGCTATTTGTTTGTGACGTCTATCACGTTCCGCGGCGGGGTTGACAGGGCCGGCGCGGTCGGCTAGAATCACCACTATGGAAGTTCGCTCGATCGACGTGCTGGCCGTCCAAGGCCCTGGGACCGCCACGGTCTGCCCCGTCAACACCGACGGGGTGATGGGCCGCGGCCTGGCCCTGGTATCGCGGGCGCGGTGGCCCGACCAGGCGGCCTCCTACCGGGCCGCGTGCCGGGCGTGCGACCTAGTGCCGGGCGGGCTCCATGTGACCCCAGGGCCGCCCGACGGCCCGGCGTGGATCGTGTGGGCGGCGACTAAGGGCCGCTGGCAAGAGCCCTCGCGCCTGGAGTGGATCCGCGACATCGGCCTCGGCCTGGCGCGCTGGGCGGCGGCGGAGCGACCGGCGTTGCTCGCGGTGCCGGCCCTGGGCGTCGGGTGCGGGGGCCTGTCCTGGAGCCAGGTGCGGGGCGTCCTGGCCGCCGCGCTAGAGGGGACCCCGGGCGCGGTCCTGTCACCGCCGAGGCCGCCGAGGCGCCGCTAAAAAAAAGACACGCACACGAAAAAGGGGCTTGCGCTCGGGGAGGCGGGCGTGTATAGTCAACCCATGGCCCCCCGCACCGCCCCCGACTTCCGCACCACCCCCCGCGCCCCCCGCACCCCCCGCGGGCGCACCGAGGTCTCCCGCCACTACGTCGGCCTCACCTACGCCCTCCAGGTGATCGAGGCCGACGGCCGGGTGTCGGTGACCACCGGGAGCCTCTCCGAGGCCGACGTCCGCCGCGACGCGGCCCTCTGCCGCAAGGTCTTCGCCCAGCACGCGGTCGACAAGTCGATCCGCGTCGTCGCCGTCCACACCTGGGCGATCGTCGTCCTGGACGACCCCGCCCTCGACCCCGCTCACCTTGTTGAGGACGGCGACGGCGAGCACACGGTGTACGTGGAGAGCCAGATCGCCACCGACCTCTAGGCCCCCGGCCAGGCCCCCGGCAAGTTGACGGGGAGCGGGCGCGGCCCCATGCTGGGGGTATGCGATCTCTCGACGCGGTCGACTTCCTGAACACGCTGGCCCCCGGGTCGGTGGATGTGGTGTTCGCGGACCCCCCGTATTCGTCGGGCGGCTTTACCCGCGGGGACCGTATGGCCCCCACGGGTGAGAAGTACAGCGAGGTCGGCAAGGCCAAGGGCGCGGACCGCGCCAAGGCGCCCCCGGACTTCGGCGGCGACACCAAGGACGCTTTCGCGCACCTGGTGTGGTGCAAGACGTGGCTGATGGCCGCCTATCGGGCTCTGCGGCCGGGCGGCCATCTGTGGCTGTGTGCGGACTGGCGCACCAGTGGGCTGGGTGGGCTGGCCTTGCAAATGGCGGGCTTCTGTTGGCGCGGGCGGGTGGTGTGGACAAAGCCCTGCCACCGGCGCGTGATCGGGGGCGTGTCGCACGCGGCCGAGGACGTGCTGTGGGCGACGCGGGGGCCGCTGGCCGCCGACGGCCGGCCCGAGGGGTGGCTGCGCATGGCCGGCAAGCCGGGCGGCCCGCCGCAGATCGACGGCGAGTGGCGCGGGAGCGCGCCGGGCGGCGTCAAGCGTCGGCACCTCACCCACAAGCCGGTGGGCCTGGTGGATCACCTGCTGCGGCTGGTGTGGGTGCACGACGGGCGCCAGGTGGTCGTGGCGGACCCGTTCGCCGGGAGCGGGGTCGTCGGGGAGGTGGCCAAGGCCCGCGGCTTCACCTTCTACGGTAACGACCTCGATCCCGACATGGCCGCCGCGGCGCAGCGGGCCGTGGACGCGGTGGACGCCGACGCGCTGCGCCGGCACCTGGACGGGCTGGCGGCGCTCCCGCCGACGGCCGACCACGACGCCCTGGGCGAGCCGCCCGGGGCCGAGGACGTCGCCGAGGACATGCGCGGCGTGCTCTAGGACGCGCGCACGTAGAGGCGCCCGACGCGGCGGTCGGGGAGGAGGGCGCCGAGGGCGCCGCGGACAGCGGCGAGGATGGACGGCCACCCGTTCTCGGGCCAGCCGGCCGGCGGGCTTACTTCGACCTCCAGCGGCCCGTCGCCCCGCGCCACCCGGACGCCGGTACCGGCGTAGGTGGTGTTGGCGAGGGCCCGGCCCACGCGCTCGGCGAGCTGGACGGCGGGGTCGGTGCGGGAGAGGCCGCGGGCGTCGGGGACGCGGGGGAGGTCGAGGTCGGCCGCGGCCTTGGCGAGGACGCGGCAGACGAACGGCTGGGTCACGCCGCAGGCGGCGGCCACGGCCACCGTGGTCGGGGGCTCGGGGGCGTCGAGGACGGCGGCCAGGATGGCGGCCGTTTTGGACGAGCGTTTGGCAGCGGGGAGGGCGCGGACGGCCGGGGCATGGTGGCGGAGGAGGGGGACGTAATAGGCGGACATGTGCATGGTATACGGTGCGCGGCCCGCTGTGTCAAGGGGCTGTAGGCTGGGGCGTGTCGCTCCCCTACGTGCACCTGTTGGGCGGCCTGGCGCGGTGGGTGGCCGCCGTGACGGGCCTGGCGGAGGGCGCCGTGCTGCTCGAGGACCCGGCCGGCGGTATGGGGCCCGGTGTGCCCTACGTCACGATCGAGCGGCTGGCCGTCGCGTGGGCGGGCCTGCCCGCTGAATACTTCCGGCGCGGCCCGACGACGTGGACGCTGGACTTCGGGGCGGCGTGGGCCGCCGACGAAGGGGCCGCCGTCGACCTCGGGGGCGTGGTCGTGGAGGCGGCCGCCGGCGCCGACGGCGAGGCCGTGCGCGACGCCTGGGTGGCGGCCGTGGCCGACCTGCGGCTAGGGGAAGTCGTGACGGTGGAGGCGGTGGGCGCCGAGGGCGCTACGGTGACGCTGGCCGCGGGCGCCCCGGCCGGCCTGTACGCGGTGGTGGCGCTGCGGGGCGTGGACGTGGTCGCCGGCGCCGAGGGCGGCCCGTTCAAAACGGTATGTCAGGCTGGCACCTACACCGTGCGCGTGACGGCCAAGGGCTTCGCCGACGTGGGGGAGGCCGAGGCCGTCCTGGGGCGGGTGCGCGCCGCGACGGGGTCGCGCACGTGGGCGACGGTCAGCCGGGCTTGGCTGGGCGGCGCGCTGGGCGTGGTCGTCGGGGCGGGGGACGTCACCACCGCGGCCGCGCGCACGGGCGCCCTGTACGATACCCGCGCCTACGTGGACGTCCGCGTGGCCGTCGTGGACCGCACGGGCCTGGGGGCCGAGGACGCCCTGGCCGCGGTGGCCGTCACCGTGGACGCCTGGGCCTAGGCGGCCGGGATGGCGGCGTAGATGCTCCACAGTAGGCCGCCCACGCCCTGCCCTTCGACCGCGCTGTCCGCGACGGCCTCGGCGAGGGCCTGCGGGAGGCGGGCGGCGGCCTCGGGGTCGACGGGGCAGATCGCCCGCGGGTTGGGTAGGCCGAGGGCCGCCGCGAGGGCGGGCCCGTCGCCGGTGTAGGAGGGCGGCAGGTGCCCGCGACGCCGTGCTCGGCGAGCTGCGGCGTCACCTGCGCAGCGGTCGGCACGCGGGCGAGGCTATCGAAGGTCCGCCGCCGCCA
>CAZCHJ010000077.1:0-3552 GCA_964498735.1 uncultured Gammaproteobacteria bacterium
ACGCCGGGATCATTCGAGCAAATGCCTACGGGGTGGGAGTTTCAGTCATTCGACCCGCAGCACCCAACATCGCAATTCCCGTTTTTCGTCAAGTCGATCCTGCGCCAAATCGCTGGTGGGCTGAACGTTGCATACAACAACTTTGCCAACGACCTAGACGGAGTTTCCTATTCGTCAATCCGTAGCGGCACCATCGAAGAGCGCGAGCAGTGGATTGTTTATCAGGACTGGTTCGCCCGCTCATACCTGCGCCCGATCTATACCGCATGGCTGGAAATGGCCGCACTGTCTGGCGTCATCAGCGCGGACGACGCGGAAACGTACAAGTATGCCGACAAGTGGACTGGCAGGCGTTGGCCGTGGGTTGATCCTCAATCCGACATCGCCGCGAAGAAAGAGGAAATCGCGCTTGGCCTGACCTCACCGTCAGAGATTGCACGCGAGCAGGCGCGAGACTATCAGGCGATCCAGAAGCAGATTTCAGACGACAACGCAAAGCGCGAGGAAAACAACCTAGCGCCAATCTCCGCCGGAACCGCTGACGCCGCAGTGCAGGATACCGCGCTCAACGGCGCACAGATCACAAGCCTTGTGGCGGTGATGACAGCCGCAGCATCCGGCCAGCTACCCGTTGAATCTGTAGGCCCGATCCTCAAGGCGTCGTTCCCGTCACTGGATGACAAGGAAATCGCCACGATTACCAAACCGCTCAAGTCATTCAAGCCGGAGACAACCAATGGCAACTAGCCTGCGCATCACAACGAAGATTCGCAACGATACCGACAAGTGGGAACGCGGCGAGCAGTCGGTTTCCGTCACTACGACTGGCGACCACCTCCAGCTTGCGAAGCACACCATCGGCACATCCGAGGAATCCATCACGATTGCATCAGACATCACTGGCGGCGAGGGTCCAGGGTTTTGCCACATCTACAATTCCGACGCTACCAACTACGTACAGATTGGAATCTCCACTGGCGCGTACTTCGGAAAGCTCAAGGCCGGTGAATCCGCCTGCCTGCGTCTGGATGCTGGCGTCACCACGCTTTACCTAAAAGCCAACACCGCAGCCTGCAAGGTTGAGGTTCTGATTTACGAGTCCTGATTTTGTTACGCCGGGGACAATTTGTGATGACCACCGACAACCTAAAGCCAAGCCGAGAGTCACGCGCACTATCCATTGTACGCGAAGGCTACAACGCCGAATCGCGCACACTCAAGCTGTCGTTTGCGTCTGAGGTTGCCGTGCGTCGCTGGTACGGGTTAGAGATTCTTTCTTGCGATCCTGAGGACGTTGACCTTTCCCGCCTGATGGATTCCGCACCGCTCCTGCTGGACCACGACCCAGAGCGAGAAAAACACGTCGGCGTGGTTCGCTCTGCATCCGTTGACGCGGACAAGGTTTGTCGCGCTGAGTGCGTATTGAGCCAGCGCGACGACGTGAAGGGCGTTGTTCAGGACATCGTTGACGGCATCTTGGTAAAGGCGTCCGTGGGCTACGAGACGACCAAACTACTTTCCGAAACTTTTGACGAAAAGACCGGCGAAAGAACTATCCGCTGGTCGTGGAAGCCTTACGAAATCTCGCTGGTGAGCGTACCTGCTGACACCTCGGTTGGTGTTGGCCGCTCGGCTGGCAGTGAGCAAAAGGGGATAGAAATGAACGAGAAACAGACTCCCTCGCCTGCCGCGCCTGAGCCGGTCAAGGTCGAGGTCATCAAGGACAACAGCGAGCAGGTCCGCAAGGACGCCGCCGAAATGCTGAAACTGGCCCGCGCCCACAACGCGCCGGAGCTTGCGGACAAGGCGCTTTCCGAAGGCAAGTCTCTGGACCAGTTCCGCGCCGAATTGCTGGACGTGGTTGCCAAGCGCAGCCCCGCCCCGGCTAAAAGCGGTGCGGCCGACCTCGGCCTGAGCGACAAGGAAAAGCGCACGTACAGCTTTGGCAAGGTCATCCGCGCCTTGGCTGGCGACCGCTCGGTTGATGCTTCCTTCGAGTTGGAGCTTTCCGATGCGGCGGCGAAGTTGCAGGGCAAGAGCGCCCGTGGCATCATCGTTCCGCATGACATCCTCGTGCAGAAGCGCGACCTGACGATTGGCGGCGGCGGCACGGGTAGCAACTTGGTTGCAACCAACCTCCTGTCCGGCTCCTTCATCGAGCGCTTGCGCAACCGTCTGGTTACGCAGGAACTTGGCGCGGGTATGCTGACTGGCCTCGTTGGCGATGTGGCGATTCCGAAGCACACGACCGAAACGACCGCGTATTGGGTGACGGAAGGCAATGCGCCGACCGAAGGCCTGCCGGTTCTCGGTCAGGTGACGGGTACGCCTCACACGGTCGCAGCCTACGTGGACGCAAGCCGCAAGTTGCTCAAGCAGTCGAGCATCGACGTGGAAGCCTTCATCCGTGACGACCTGACCCGCTCGCTGGCCATCGCCATCGACAGCGCGGCCATCAACGGCACTGGCGCTGACGGCCAGCCCAGCGGCTTGCTCATCGCCTCGGGCATCAACAACCCCAGCGTTTCGAGCGCAGGTTCCGCGACCTATGCGGAAATCCTCGCGTTCCTGACCGACATCGAGGCGGACAACGCCAATGTCGGCGAAGTGGCATGGGCGATGACTCCCGAAGTGTGGGGCAACCTCGCGGCCCGTCCGAAGGGAACCGGCGACGGCTTCATCCTCGACGCTGATTCGAGCCGCTGCATTGGCTACCGCGCTATCATGTCCAACCAGCTTCCGGCCAACACCGCCATCCTCGGCGTGTGGTCGCAGTTGGTCATCGGCATGTGGGGCGGACTGGACCTGACGGTTGACAACTTCTCGCTGTCCACCACGGGCGCCGTGCGGGTTGTTGCCTTCCAGGACATCGACATCATGGTGCGCCACGCGCAAGCGTTCGCGTACAACAGCGCGGTGACGACGTAATAAGTCAAACCAATGACGGCGGCGGGCAATCCCCGCCGCCGTCGCAACGGAGAAAACACATGAAGAAAATCCTCATTTGCCTGATTGTCGCGTGCTTTGCTGCTATCGGGTTCGCTGGTGGTCTGAACACCTACGACGGCATCACGTACACGACCTTGCAGGCTCCGAAGTCGGTTCCTGCTGCCACCGCAATCACCAGCACCGCCGTCAACGTGTCGGCCCTCAAGGGCAACGCTACGGTGATCCTGACTGTTGCGCCGCCATCCACTAACCTGATCTCCTATGGTGCCAGCATCCAGGTTCAGGACTCGTCCGATGGTTCAACGGCGTGGTCGAACGTGACCGCGCTGGTTGCCGTTGGCCGTACGAACGTGGCCACGGTGTCTACGTTGAAGATCGATACGGCGACGGTACGCAAGTACCTGCGCACGGTCGCTACCTCGACGAATGACAGCACCTATGTTTCTGGGATGATCGTCGGGTACTAGTCGCCATGATCCGCATTGATTCAAATGCGGGACAAGTCGGAATGGCCTTGCGCGAGCTTAGGCGGGAGTTCCCCGCAGAGTTCCGCAAGGCCATGACCACTTTTGCTATTGCGATGAAAGGTGAGGCTGGGCGGGC
>CAZCHJ010000078.1:0-1956 GCA_964498735.1 uncultured Gammaproteobacteria bacterium
TCATGAGAGATAATAATACAGGTCGTACCGTGTTTTTTATTCAGTTTTTCAATTAATTGATACAGTGTTTCTTCTCCTTCGATATCAATACCTGCTGATGGTTCATCGAGTACTAGTATATCTTTTTCATGAAAAATTGCTCGGGCGATAAGTGCTCTCTGGAATTGTCCACCCGAGAGTGTACCTAATTTCTGATGTATTTGTTTTTCAAGTCCGACTTCTTCCAAAACATTCATGATATTTTTGTATCGATGATCCTGACCTTTGCATTGATACACCGTAAGAAATTCTTCAACGGTAATGGGGAGGGTACGATCAAACTGTAGTTGCTGAGGCACATATCCAATATGTGTCCGCATATCTTGCGGTTTTTTGCCGTCAATCGTAACCACTCCTTCGCTGGGGGAAATGAGCCCTACGATTGTTTGGATTAGTGTTGTTTTCCCTGAACCGTTTGGCCCAATAATTGCGGTTATTGATCCTTTTTCTATGGTACATGAGATATGGTCAAGAACTACCATTTGATCATAGTGATGGCTGAGATTGTTTACTTCGATGTAGTGTTTTTTTATTTCTTTTTGCATACCGTACAGAGTCCAGTCAGAATAAATGAATGTCGAACATTTGAGAATCCTGGAATTTTGGGTAATTCGTCATGTCCACATTTAATACATTTGGTTTTTTTGCAATTCGTGCAGATAATGTGGTGATGATGGTCAGTATTATCGTTTTTTTCATAAAACTGTTGGCCATCAATATTGATAACCGGATTGATCACGCCTAAATTTTGCAGTGACTCGATAGTTCGATAAATAGATACTTTGTCGATAGTCTTGAGTTTTTTTGCTACAGTTAATGCACAAAATAATCCTTCTTGTTTTGCAAGATGATCGGTGATTACGCGGCGAGGGGTGGTGGCCTTGAGTCCGTTATCGATAAGCGTAGTAAGAAGCCAGTTTTGTTTCATACGTATTGCAATTATATGTGTAAGTATAGCTTAATGTACATATAAAATCAAGTATTTGTCCACAGCAAACAATTTGCAAATGAAACTGAATTGCATTAAGATAGTTAGGTCGAATATTCAGTTTTAATTGATGTTACTATGAAGTTTACTCGTATTTTTGTGTTTTTTTTGGTAGCTCTTGTTGGTATGGGAGCTGGCTGCGCCATACCACCTAAGCACGATCTGACGAAACCGAAGGTCGGTGCTACGATTTTTCCTATTTATGATTTGGTAAGAATTGTCGGGGGAAATGATATTGAAACCGAACTTATCTTGCCTCCAGGAGCTAGTCCTCATACCTACGAACCCGCTCCGTCGGTAATCAAATCATTACAAGGTTCATCTCTTATTTTTCAGATTGGTCATGGGCTCGATCAATGGACTGCACCAATTGCATCGTCCATTCCTGGAGTTAAACTCGTAACACTTGATAAAAATATTCAACTTCGATCTGCAACTGACACTGACGAACCAGGTAGTGATTCCTTTGATCCTCATTATTGGATGGACCCTACGAATGGGTACATTATGCTCGATACAATTGTCGAAGAATTGTCCAAACTTGATCCTGTGCATGCTCCAGATTTTGCAGACCGTGCGCAAAAATTTAAGACTCAACTTGAGAAGAAAGATCTGGAATGGAAGGATATTTTATCTCAACTTGAGAATAAAGATTTTATTACATTTCATGATGCATTTATGTATTTTGCTGATCATTTTCAGCTTCATGTGGTTGCAACCTTTGAACCGTTTCCTGGACGTGAACCGACTCCGCAGTATCTGATTAATTTACAAAAAGAAATAAAAAAATACACAGTCAAAACATTGTATATGGAGCCACAGCTTGCTGGAGATTTGCTCCAGACATTTGCACACGATAACGGTCTTACTGTTGCTATTCTTGATCCTGAAGGATCGAAAAATAGTACGACATATCTCGATATGATTGA
>CAZCHJ010000078.1:2056-3432 GCA_964498735.1 uncultured Gammaproteobacteria bacterium
GTTATTATCCACAATCAGGAGGGGCTTGCAAAGTTCAGTAGTTGTGGTATATTGTGACCTGCTTTCTACTTTTTTAAAACCATTCTATGCCACAAGAACAATATGATCTCGTAAAAAATGCTATTCTTGACCACGTACGCGAAACTTTTGAAGAAATTGAAGATGGTCTTGCTCGATCTCATGAAGAAAAATATGCACTTCTCGAGGATGCGCTTGAAAATGCTTCTGATGTGCCTGAATTGAAAGTTGCATTTGAGCAATGGTTTGCAGATCATGAAGAAGAGCTTGAATTCGAATATGAACTGGAAGAAATGTGGATGCATGCTATTGCACGTGTGGAAGAAAATGCATAAATATTTTGTCTAATAGTCAAAAAAATGATAGTATATACGTACTATCATTTTATTTTTTTCGCGTATGCGCGATATTGCAAACATTCGAGAACTTCTCGGAGCTGAAGCTGAAGAACTACTTGGATTTTCCACTCCGAAAATTCCCAAAGAAAAATTACATCTTCCATCAAAACATTTTTTTTATACCAATTTTTCAATTTCAAATCGATCCCACAAGGTTATCGAGAATTTGGTTACCTTGAGAAAGACTGGCCGATTGAGAAAAACAGGTTATTTGTCTATCTTACCAGTAGATCAGGGGATTGAACACACCGCGGGAGCACGTTTTGCTGCTAACCCTGATTATTTTGATCCAGAAAATATTGTGAAACTTGCAATTGAGGGGGGGTGTAATGCGCTCGCCTCGTCATACGGTACACTTGCGATTCTTAGTAAAAAATATGCACATAAGATTCCATTTATTGTGAAATTGAATCACAATGATTTGTTTCGTTTTCCCAATGATCATGATCAGACCATGTTTGCGACCGTGAAGCAGGCATATGAAATGGGTGCACGAGGAGTCGGAGCAACAATTTATTTTGGTTCTCCTGAATCAAAACGCCAGATTACCGAAGTGTCTGAAGCGTTTGCGGCAGCACATGAGAAAGGAATGTT
The DNA here is from genome assembly GCA_964498735.1 of uncultured Gammaproteobacteria bacterium. Taxonomy (GTDB): domain Bacteria; phylum Patescibacteriota; class Patescibacteriia; order Magasanikbacterales; family UBA922; genus UBA922. Next base: position 3,067 of record CAZCHJ010000078.1, read on the forward strand.
CACGGTTTTGTGGTGCTATGTACGTAATCCTGGGTTTGTAGTTGGTAAAACAGACTATCAGTCTTCTGCTGATTTGACTGGTCAGGCAAATTATTTGGGGGCAACTATCGGAGCGGATATTGTGAAGCAGAAATTACCGACCCTCAATGGCGCGTACTCTGTACTTAATAAAGGTAAGAGTAAATTTGGGAAATACGATCCTCGAATGTATAGTGAACTTTCGAGTGACCATCCGATTGATCTTTGTCGATACCAAGTTTTGAATAGCTATGCTGGACGGATCGGGCTTATCAATTCTGGTGGAGAAAGTAATGGAGTGTCTGATCTTGCTGATGCGGTTCGTGCTGCAGTTATCAATAAGCGTGC
>CAZCHJ010000079.1:0-3402 GCA_964498735.1 uncultured Gammaproteobacteria bacterium
GCTGCTCTACAATAAAACCAGTCTGAGTAAACAAATCAAATAATTCCGGTAATTCATACCCATGGTAATATCTATCTCCTGGCAATTTTTCACCAATCGGAGTCATCCAGGGTACCAACACATCCTGCCTGCTATTCTCTACAATTTTCCATTTACCTTTATCAATATATTTCTGTGCATTATCAGATAATACATTCCAATTCGTCATGAGAATGATTCCGCCAGGTTTAAGTACTCGCTTCATTTCTTGTAATGCTTGTAGTCTGGTCGCAACTGTTGGTAAATGGTTAAAAGTGGCAACACAAATAATGACTGAAAAAGATGCATTAGCATATGGGAGTGTAGTCATCTCCCCGATATCAAACCGTGCTTGAGGATAGTTTTTTCGAGCAATTGCAATAAGCGCCTTACTCTGGTCAATTCCAGTATAGGCTACTTGCAAATTCTCACATAACTGGTATACTCTTCCATTCCCACATCCGATATCAAGAACCGTATCGCCCGTCGTGATATATTGGGAAAAATCTCTCAGATCTTCCCATAGAAAAGTGCGCGTATCAGAAAAATACGGAGCAATGATGTCATAAAAATCTCTGTTCTGGGAAATGAATTCAATCTTCGACATACGTATGAATGAAATAGCAGAAAAATTAATGGAATACATCGTCGCCTATAAACCTCAAACCAAAGAGGATTTTGATGATGCAAAACGACTAGGCGCATCGAAGTTGAAGATTAAACAACCTGCGAACCAACAACTCCTCATAGCCTATCAAAATCTTCTTGAAAAGAAAAGTATCGTACCTGACACACAAATGGAATTTTTCTTGCGCAAAGCAAATGTACGAACACTATCTGGTGTGGCGATTATTACTTCCCTCGTAAAACCCTACACGTGTCCTGGCAAATGTATTTATTGTCCCACCGAATTCCGGATGCCAAAAAGCTATATTGCAACCGAACCAGCCGCAGCTCGTGCCCTACAGCTCGATTTTAGCCCCTATGAGCAGATGAAACGTCGTATTGAGATGCTCGAGCGAAATGGACACCCGACCGATAAAATCGAATATATATTAAAAGGTGGTACCTGGAATGCATACCCGCTCAAATATCAATATTGGTTTATCCTCGAATCATTCAAAGCATGCAATGATTTTGACCGAAAAAACCCACGTGGTGAGACAAAAGAAGAATATTGGAATGATAAGCCACTAGAAGAATTACAAAAAGCAGTCGATGAAGAACAGACGCAAAATGAAACAGCTGGTCATCGAATTATTGGTCTCACACTCGAAACACGACCTGATGCCATTACAGCAAAGACTATTCATCATATGCGTCTTCAGGGTTGCACGCGAATTGAACTGGGGCTCCAAGCAACTGATGATAAAATTTTGGAATTAATAAAACGCGGGCACACAGTCCAGCAATTTAGAGATGCAATTTATCTCCTTCGTGAAGCTGGTTTCAAAGTAGATTTACATTTCATGCCCGATCTACCGGGGAGCAGCCCAGAACATGATGTAGAAATGTACAAAGAAATTTTTACTGACCCCGGACTTCGTCCAGACATGATCAAAATTTACCCAAATACTGTTATTAAATCCGCTGAACTGTATCAATGGTTTCTTGATGGACGATACAAATCATATGGAGATGAAGGATTGTTCCGTGCATTATTCGAAATGAAACTTGCAACACCTCGATACTGCCGCATCTCTCGACTCATTCGTGATATTCCTGCAACCGAAATTGAAAACGGAAATATTATTACCAACCTCCGTGAGATGCTTGAATATGAACTAAAGAAACAAGGACTTCATTGTAAATGTTTACGCTGCCGAGAAATTTATCGACAAAAAGATAATATCAACCAAGATGAAGAACCACAAATTTTTGTAGACACCTACGAAACAATCGGCGGTACAGAATATTTTATTTCAATGGAAGACAAAACTCGTACTGCGGTCTATGGTTTCCTTCGTCTAAGAATTCCTCACTCAGAAAACTCAGCTAACTCAATAAACTTAGAAAACTTAAAGAAGCTCATGCCAGAACTCGAAAGATGTGCCTTCATCCGAGAATTACACGTCTACGGCCAAATGATAGAAATTGGGAAAACAAATATAATTGGTAGTCAACACAAAGGATATGGAAAAAAATTAATGGCAGAGGCAGAAAAAATAGCTCACGAAAAAGGTTTTAATTCTCTTGCCGTTATATCAGGAGTAGGAGTCCGGGGATACTATGAAAAACTCGGATACACAAAAGAAGGAACGTACATGATTAAAAAAATAAAATAAGAAGCTCTAGTGAGCTTCTTTCTTTTTTAATACATATTGAGGACATTGGCGAACCGCACATAGCACGGTCCGCCAATGTAGAAGGAAGATCAGCCGCGACTGCGACCGGTCTTCATACGCCGACGCTTCCGACGCCGAAGATGCTGTTGATCCCGGTGACGCTGTTTCGAGCGCGCATGGTATGCATGGTGCGCGCGATGTTGCTGGTGAGACTTGAACGATTTACGTTCATCAAAACGGTGTTGTGTACGCCACAACGCCGTACGCAGTCCAAAGCCGATCCCCAGGGGAACGACAATGGAAAAGATCAGCAGTTCTGTTGCCACTAATAGCCCTCCTTTTCTTAGGTAAGACACCCAAACCAGGAAACCCGCATCCAGAACAGACAAAAATATACACTAAAATAAGCCAAAAGTCAACTCTCTTGTGGTATTCCTATATCTTGGCTACAATACCTGGCATATGTATCTACCTCCTCAAACAATCATTGCGTCAGGACCAGTCATAATTGAAAATCATAAGGTTTTGCTTAATAAAGAAAAAAAGGAAGAAGGAAAAATAACTCCCTGGCTCTTCCCTGGTGGTGAAGTAGAATCTCTTGATATTTCGCTTGAAGAAGCGTGTAAGCGTGAAGTAATGGAAGAAATGGGAATTGAGGTTGAAATTATGCAACCCTTGAAACCCATGCTTGTGCATCGGCCAGATCAACCAGAAAAATTAGTAATCCTGATTCATTATCTCGCAAAACGAATTGGAGAAATAAAGCCAGGGAGTAATATTGTCGAATGGGATTGGTTTGATATTAACAATCTTCCTGAAGATTGTGCACCAAATGTAAAAGCTGTTATTGAAGAATATAAAACAAATCTATAAATTTTGTATCTTTTTCCATATATCTTGTATGTTATAAGGATTAAAAATAATTTTCTTACGACTTACCACTTATAACTCCCGCCACAGGCGGGTCCGCCTCTGGCGGATACTACTGATTTTATGAATAAACAAAAAATCAAAAACTTCGACCCTTCCCTATTTAGTGCCCTCGAGAAAGAACGTAACCGTCAAGAATCTGGACTTGAAATGATCCCATCAGAAAATT
>CAZCHJ010000080.1:0-3218 GCA_964498735.1 uncultured Gammaproteobacteria bacterium
GCATCGATCCCGACGCGCCGATCAATCTGGCCGACCCTGCCGTGACGCAGCGGATACTCCCTGCGATGGCCCAGGTGGAACTCGGCCAGCCGTTGCCGACTGCCGGAGCCGCCGCCGAAGGCCCGACACGCGGGACAATGCCGGGCACGCCGACCCCGACGCAGTTCGCGCAGATGGCTCGCCTTGCTGCCATGGGCAACCCGATGGCGCAGGAGTTCATCAAGACTTGGGCGCCGTTCATGCGCGCCGACGCCAACAACCTGCCGCTCTCGCCCGAGGTCGAGGCCCAACGCATCCGCATCGCGCAGGCCAGCCGGCCAAATACGTCGCTCACGGTGGACCAGCGCGGCGAAACCGCGCGCGACAAGGCGCTTGCTGAGGCCGACGCCGCGACGCTGCGGAACCTCAGCGCGAGCGCGATCGATGCGCGCCGTCTGCTGACCTTGTTCGACCGGGCCGAAGCGGCCGTGCAGCGCGTGCCGGAAGGTACCGGCGCGCAACTTGTCCCGGTGCTCGGGCAGATCGGCAAGCGGCTGGGCTTTGACGTCGCCGGCGCCGACGAGGCCGAAGTGCTGCGGAGCATCACGAATCAGCTTGCCGTGCTTCAGCGCGTGCCGGGCAGCGGTTCCACGTCGGACTATGAAATGGGCCTGTATCAGCAGGCGGTCGCCCGGCTTGGCAACACGCGCGAGGGCAATCTCAAGCTGCTGGCGCTTGGCCGGAAACTCGCGCAGCGGCGCATTCAGGAGACATCGATCTTCCGCCAGAACCTCGGGCGGGCGGACATGGAAGATCGGATCAATGAACTCGGCCCGGTCTTCTCGCAGGAGGAACTGGACTATCTGAGCGGCGGTCCCGCCACCGCCGAGATTCCTGGCCCGGGCGGGCAAGGCATCGCCGCACCCCCGCCGCCCGCCGCGCAGCGCCCGCCGCTTTCGAGTTTCCAGCGATGACGTTCGACGTGCAGGGCGCCCGGCAGGCTGGCTATAGCGACGCCGATATCGCGGGCTTTCTGGCCCAGCAGCGCAACTACGACGCCGATGGCGCTCGGCGTGCCGGCTATTCCGACACGGACATCATCAGCCACCTGACCGGCGAGCAGCGGCTTGGCTGGGGGCCAACCGCCATCGTGCGCGGCATCGGCGACACGATCGGCATGCCGCGCGACGTGCCGGACCTGGTGCGGCGCGGCGCCCGATGGGCTGCCGGCTTCCTGCCAGAGAGCATCCGCGAGCCGGCGCAGCAGGCGGCCGAGGTCGCTTCTCTGGCGTCGCCGCTGGCGCTTCCGGCTGCCGTGGCCGAACGCCTGCCAACTGGCGAACAGGCCGGCAATTGGCTGCTGAACCAGACCGGCATCATGCCTGAGGAGCCGGAAACCCGGGCGGGCAAGATTGGCGCCATGGCGACGCGCTTTGCCGCCGGCTCGCTCATCCCCGGCGGCAGCATCCCGCGCACGCTCGCCAACGTGGCGACCGGCGCGGCATCCGGCGCGTTGAGCGAGGTCGCCGGGCAGGCCACCGAGGGCACGCCCTTGGAGCCGTATGCCAGGATCGCCGCCGCCGTCGCACCGGCTGGCGTTGCGCATGTGGCCGGTGCTACGCGCGGCGCGCTGCCCCGGCAGGCCGCCAATGCGGTCGCGGGCATGACGCCCCAGCAGGTCGCGCAGGCTATGGATCTGATGGCCGAAGCCGAGCGCCTGGGATCGCCTATTACCGTCGCGGAGGCCTTGCAGCAGGTCGGCGGGCGCAATCGTGCTCTTTCGGCCCTGCAGGATTTCGCGGAAAGCAGCGCTGGCGGCGGCCCGACCATGTCGCGCTTCATGACTGGGCGGGAACAGGGCGCCGAGACGGCGGCACGCACTACCGTCGCCAATGCGACCCCGCCCGGCATGAACGCGCCGATGGTGCCCTCCGGCGTGCAGGATGCGGCAAATGCGCATATCCGGGCCGCCACGCAGGCCCGCAGTGCGGCCGTGCGCCCCCTCTACGATGCAGCCACCACGGCGGCCCGGCAGCCGCAGGCGGCTTCTGCCGTGCGGCGTGCGGTCGATAGCGCCGCGACGGACCTCGATGCGCTGGCGCAGCGCGACCAGTCGGGCCTTCTCCGCCCGCAACTTGACCGTGTGCGGACCGCCTTCGACGGCAACTATGACTGGGAATCCATCCAGGACGCGCGCCGCTACTTCCGCGACCAGATGCGCCAGCAGGCGCAGCCCGGCCAGCCTGTGCTTGACCGCAAGATCGGCGCCCAGGCGCTCGCCGTGCTCGACCGGCTGACGGCGCAGATGCGCGCCGCCGTGCCGGCCCTGGGCCGCGCCGATGCAATCTACGGCCAGATCAGCGACCAGGTGATCGACCCGCTGCTGCGCGGCCAGGTCGGCGCGCTGGCCGAGACAGGCAACGCGGCGGTGCAGCGCGGCATCATGTTCCCGCGCAATCCGGCGGGAGCCGGCATCCCGGCAACGCCCAACTCGACCGCTCAGGCGACCGGGGCGCTGCTGGGCCAGAACGCCGAGGCGACGCGCGGCCTCATATCGCTGGAATTGCAGGAAGCCCTGACACGGGCGACGCAGCGCGGCGGCACCGGCCCGCGGCAGGGCGTAGGCGGCGCCTTCGCCTCGGACGTGGCCGGCAACCCGGAACAGCGGGCCATCCTGCTTGCTGCCGTCGAACGCGCCTATGGGCCGGAACCGGCGCGCGGGCTATCGCGGCTGCTGGACGTTTTTGAGGCTCAGCAATATCGGCCGCCATCGAACAGCGCCACGGCGGTTCGCACCGAACTCCGCGACGCCTCTCAGACGGGCGGCGTGCAGGCTGCCGGACGGGCCGTCACTCGGCCACTGACGACGGCGGGGGAAGCCTTGGAGCGCTGGCGCGCGGCGGGATCGACCGAGGATTTGGCGAGGATGCTGACCAGTCGGGAAGGGCTGGCACGTCTTCGCGTACTGGCACGGGTTGGCGAAACAGGTCTGCCCAATATCGTTTCTGGTCTTCTGAACATGCAACGCGGGCGGGTCGCCGCGCAGGAGTGACGGCCAGCACGAGGCCATACGCCCCGAGACCACAGGCATAGGCCACCAGGCCGACCGCCATCGGATTCCCCGAAGCCCCAGCGGCAGCACCGCCGACGCCGATCATGACCGCAACGCCCAGAAGGCGGGCGACGGTCATGGCCGAGCGACTGCGCGGATATGCCGGGGCTGGAAACACGGAGCCACC
>CAZCHJ010000081.1:0-3136 GCA_964498735.1 uncultured Gammaproteobacteria bacterium
ACCAGGAAGATCGTGGAGAAGTCGACAAGCCAGCTGGCAACGGCGCTGGTGTTTCGCTCGACGATCTGTAATCGCGCAGCGGTTATCACTACCATCCAGATCAGGCAACGGAAGCCGGGCCCATGACGAGGTCACAGCAACAGCAGCGGCGATACGACATTGATTACGTGAGGCAGGCGGCGCGCGGGAGATGGCCTGAGATCTTTTGGCGACTGGGCGGAATCTCCCAGGAGCTGCTCGACGGCCGGCATCACCCCTGTCCGAAGTGCGGTGGCAGCGATCGCTTCCGCATGATCGACCAGGAAGCCGGAGCTTTGCTATGCAACCAGTGCTTCGGCCAGGCCAATGGCGATGGCTTTTCCGCTTTGGCCTGGCTGACTGGTCGCAAGTTTGGCGAGATCCTCGCATCTGTGGCCGATCACCTGGGTATCCAGCCGGAGAAGTCAGGAAAGTCCCACAAGAAACAAGAGCAACCTAATCCATCAGAACATCTCGAGTTCGAAGAATGGAACGAGTTGCTTGTGGCAACCTGGTGCCTGAACAAGCCTCCCATTACTCCAGCGGCTGTTCGGGCCGTCGGTGGCCGGATCGCTCGTTACCGTGGCCAGCATACGGTGATTGCAATTCCCGTCTGGGGCCCGCAGCTGGACCGCGCCGAACCTGTTGGGTGGTGCCTCTACAACATCTCTGGCGGAGTTCTTCCGAAGTACACGACCCAGGCCGGCGGCGGATACAAGACGGAATTCGTGAAGGTCAAGCTGACGCACGGCAGCCAGCCAGGTGTGATGACCGACCTGACGAGATTCCGCAATTCGACGGCAACAGCCTGGAAGCTGGAGGGCCCCAGCGATGTTTTGGCTTTTCTCTCCTTGCCGGATCTCCCGCAGATCGCGGCCCCTTGGACAAACGCAAACGGCGCCAAAGAGCGGCCGGCAGATTGGATGATCACGGCTGTCGCCGGTCGAATCAATCATGTGGTTCACGATGCCGACAAACCGGGGCAGGACGGGGCACTCGGTTGGACAGACGAACGCGGACGGGTTCGCCTCGGTTGGGCCACTGCGATCGCTGGAGCTGCAGCCAGCTGCCGCAACGTGGTCCTTCCGTATCCAATCTCCCAGGACCATGGGAAGGACCTGCGAGACTTTGCCAGCGATGGCCGAACGTATTCCGACCTGTCCGACCTGGCCGAGCTCGCCCCCCAGATCCAGGCCGACAACAACGCCCAGGCTGTTTTGGCTGAAGCCGACGACGATCCACACCGGCTGGCCCGGGTGAACCTCGAGCGATACGCCCAGCAAAATGGCGGCAGGACTCTCCGATATTGGCGCGATGAATGGTACGTCTACCGCGCGAACGCCTATCGGAAGATCACAGAGAAGGAATTACGGGCAAAGATCGCCCAGGCCTGCAAAGAGGAATTCGATCGCCTATTCATCGAGAAACAGAATGCGGGAGATATCGAAGAAGGTGAGCACACAACCCGTAAAGTGACTCAGGGGTTAGTCTCCAATGTGATTCTGGCAACGGCCGGAATGACCGTCTTGTCCTCGTCGATCGAACCAATGACCTGGCTGCCGACGCGCGAACGGAAATCGTATCTCGCGTTACAGAACGGAATTCTCGACCTAGATGCGGTAATTGAGAACCGGGACGATTACCTGCTTGATCATTCGCCAGATTGGTTTTCAACGGTTTGCCTCCCCTACAACTTCGATCCCCAGGCGAAATGCCCGAAGTGGGAGGCTTTCCTCGAGCGGAACCTCGAGCTCGACCCCGAACGGATCAAGCTGCTGCAGGAGTGGGCCGGCTACCTATTGTTGCCGGACACTGGCATGCAGCGGTTTCTGGTCCTCGAGGGCGAGGGGGCGAACGGCAAGTCCGTCTACTGCGCGGCCATCGAAGCCATGCTTGGATCGGCGAACGTCGCCCATGTCCCCCTCGAGATGTTTGGCGAGAAGTTTGAACTGACATCTACCCTGGACCGTTTGGCCAATATCTGCGGCGACGCCGGCGAGCTCGATAAGGTGGCCGAAGGACACATCAAGGCCTTCACGGCCGGGAACCCAATGAGCTTCGGGCGGAAGTACCTGGACAGCGTGGAACGAGTTCCAACAGCCCGTCTGATTATGGCCGTCAACAATCGCCCGCGGTTCTCCGATCGCTCAGACGGAGTCTGGCGTCGCATGCTCCTGGTCCCTTGGCGGATCCAGATTCCCGTCGAGCAGCGGGTACCGAACATGGACAAGCCTTGGTGGTGGGAGGCAACTGGCGAGCTGCCTGGCATTCTCATCTGGGCAATTAAAGGCCTCGCGCGACTGCGGGCCCAGGGCCAGTTCACTGTCTCGCAGTTGTGTGATGAAGCCCTTGCGGACTACCGGGCGGAGATGAATCCGGCTCGCCGGTTCCTGGTCGAGCACCTGGATCACGGAGAGTCGCGAATCAACTGTCGAGACCTCTACCGTCATTATGTGAACTGGTCGAAGGAAAATGGTCACCACCCGCTCTCAGAAAGTCAGTTCGGAAAAGAGGTCACGCGAACTTTTCGAAAATGCGAACGCCGACGCGCCGGAAAAAATCTCGGGCGAGTCTATTTTTACGAAGGACTCTCCTATACCACTGAAAAAATTTGCGGCCAAGAAACTGATTCTGGAATTATGTTTTGATTTTTTGGAGCAAAAAAAATGAAAAAGCGACGCGCAGACCGGAGTTGGTCCCTGGCAGTCCCTAAAGTCCCTAACCCACTAACCCTTTTAATGGAAGAAATGAAAAGCGGTAGAGAGGGGAATAGGGAGTAGGAGCGCATATAAAAGGGTTATAGCCGGTGGGACTTTAGGGACTGTTAGGGACCGATCAAAAATGGGACTTTTAGACCAGCTCGAAAAATCTGAACTCGAAAAACGGATCGAAAAAAAATACGAGCCACAAATTTTCAAGCAGCCAGCCACGGCGGCGATCGCAACGTCAGCGGGTCACGCCCAACCTGGGCAGACGTCCGGCCCACTTGGACCGCCAGAGTTGCTCGGGCCGTCCGGCTCGTCCGGTTGTCCAGTCTACGGTCCACGGGTCCTGCCATCGCCTTGCCGTTCCTGCGGCACGCCAGCGGCCTGGGAGCTAGTCTACGACGGTTCGTTGC
>CAZCHJ010000082.1:0-3096 GCA_964498735.1 uncultured Gammaproteobacteria bacterium
GTCCTCGTCGAAAACGAGGAGATCGCGGGCTTTGCCACCCGCGAGGAGTGGGCGGAGGTGGTGGCAAAGCGCGCCATCGCCGCGCGGCGAAAGAGGGAGGAATAGTCATCCGGCCGCTAGGGTGTCTAGCGGCCAACTTATTAACCAATTATTAACCTTCCCACTCTTGACAAATGTATATCACTTATGATATACTATAGTCAAGAGCAGGAAGCACACAGAAGAAAGGGGCTAAGGATGGCGAGTTACTTCATTCGGATCGACACTTACTGGCAGGGAAGCAAGGATTACTTCGTGGGGCCGTTCGGTAGCCGCGAAGAGGCCGAGGCCGTCATCGAAACAGCCGTCCACGCTGACGGCGCGAAGGTCTGGCCCGCCGACCGTCTGGCGGGGGACGTGAAGGACGGCATCCGAGTACACGGTGTGGTCTCTAAGACCCAGGCCAAGCAGTACGGCCTGAGCGAAGAGCCAGGCCGTAGCAACGTGCTCGGCCCGGTCATCCCGCGCAACCGCGCCGACCTCATCGACGCGGTCAACTCAACGAACGAGTGGGCGTAAAGTCGAAACCTAGCCCCGGCGACGGGGCGACGGTCGGCGGGTGAGGCCCGCCCTGATGAGACTACAGGAGGACACGATGGACAAATGTACATGCAAAAAGTACGAAGGCGATAACCTGACCTGTCCCCAGCACGGAATGTTCCGGCTGACGCCTGTTGACCCTGACATGCCCGACTGCTCGTGCGGTTGGTCAGGGAAGGGAACCGGCCCTGGTGGTCAGTTCGTGAAAGGGGACCGCTGTCCCCAATGCGGAACACCTCTCGTTTAACTAACACACCCCGGCGACGCCGGGATTTCAAGCCCCAAGCGGGCTAGGAGAGATACAGTGCAGACGAGCGATTACGACCTGGCGCGGGGCGCGGCCCGCGCCGCCTGGCTCCGGCTGGGCCAGACGCCGTGGTCCTCCCAGGATTGGGAGGATGCAGTCCAGGACGCCGCCCTGGAGATGTTCAAGGCGCGGCGGGTGGCGGTGGTTCAATTCGCCGGCGACGAGGAGCGCCAGCGTCGCTATATTTTCGGCGCCGCCAAGCGTGCGGCGCTCGTGGGTTGGCTGCGCCGCACGATGGCGCACAACCCCGCCGACCCGTATCCTCTCGATTTCTCTGAGTGGCTTGAAGCTGTTGAGCCGGAGAGCGACAGCAGTCGCCGTCTCAGTGAGCGCCAGCGCGCGGACTTGCTCGCGCTGTTTTGCGCGGGCAAGAAGCAGAAGCAGGGGCGCGCGGTCGCCGCCTGCGCGCGCAATGTCGAGATCGTCGATCTGCTGGTCCAGGGCTACCGGAACGAAAGCATCGCGGTGGCCCTAGGTGTCCCGGTCAATTCGGTCAAGAAGTACCGGGCGGAAATCAAGGCCGCGCTGCGACTTGAAGCAGCCCGGCGTGGCATCCCGATTGGCACAGCCAACCATGTCAGCCCCGCCACGGGGCAGAAAGAGGGTGAGGAATGACAACTCAATACGGACTGACCCGCAACGCCGAGCGCGCCGACAACCGGCGCAAGATCATGGAGTTTGACGGCGTGGAGATCGTCTCCCTGCCGCGGATGGTCGAGGACACGGAGACCGGCGACGTGGTCGCGGCCTGGACCCGGCTGACGCCGTTCGGCCACGGTGACGACTCCACCGTAAAGATGGAGACCCACGGTGGCCGCTTTGGGGCCACCACCCGCTGGAACCCGGAGACCCGGCAGCGCGAGCCAATCCCCGGCGCGCCGCGCTGGGAGGGCCACATCGTCATCTACGCTACGGCCCGCTGGGAGACGGGTGATGTGGTCAAGGTCTCGCTGTGGGAGAGCGAGGTCCGCGGCGAGGTCCGCGAGTGGTGGCGGCTGGAGTGGACGGCCTCGCCGGTCATCGGCGACCGGCGGATGTTTTGGGTCGAGGACGCCGCCGACGCCGCCCGCTGGGCGGACATGGCGGGGGACAGCGACACGTACCCGCTGTGGCGGGCCGTCACCGGCGGGCCGTCGGACGCCCGCCGGCGCGGGGCGCTGGTCGTGGCCGAGTACGACGCGCCCGACCCGGCGGAGCGTGTCTTTGACCCGTCCAGCGAGCCGGACTGGCCGGAGAATCCGGAGGAATAGATGCGCCACGTCTGGCACGCCTGGATCGCCCCGGAGCTACTCCAGCTCCGGGGCATCGCCCGGAACAACAATCTTGCCGTCGCGCTGCGCCAGGTGCTCTCGATCTCCTTCCCCTTCTCCTTCCGGGAAGGGGAAGCGGCCACGTTTGTCGCCCACGACGACGACCTGAACGTGGCGGCGACGTTGAGGACACGCCAGGTCCAACTCAAGTCGCAGCTCGTCGTCCTGCCCGGCCAGCTGGGGCAGCCGACAGGCGGCGAACCGGACGCGGCAGCCTGGGCCAGCGCCCTGGGCGGCGCCGAGCTAGAGCGCGTCATCCGGGCGTGCTTTGCGCAGCAGCCGCTTGGCGCGCCGGTCGCGTTCGACCCGCAGGTCATCCGGCTCGACCCGCAGTCGGACGCCTATCTCATCCAGCAGCTCCAGGATGAGGTGGACGCGCTGCGGCGCGCGCTGGCGGCTGTGACCGGCCAGGCGCAGCCCTTCGACGCCGACGCCGCCGACGCGCTACGGGACGCCGTGCGGCGCTACCCCTTCATTCGCCGCGACATCGGCGCGTGCCGTGGCGTGCTGGCCGACGTGTTCGCGGGCCGCTGGCGCCGCGAACGCCACGCCTTGCTTGTGGCGCACGAGCAGGGCGTGGCGGACGAGGTAGAGCGCGCCACGCTTGCGAGCAACGGCGCCGGCGCCTCGCCCGCGCTCATCCGAGGGCGGCTGGTCAGCCGCCTGCTGACCGAGACGGCGTTGAGCCAGGCGGCCGCTGAGTGGGCAGTGCAAGCCTGGCTGGACGCCTAGGAGGATCCATGCCGAAGATCACCAAGGCCGGCGCGTTTTTTCGCTTGAGCGCGAGGACGCGCGCTCAAATCAACGACCTGGCGGCCCTGTGGGGCGTCAGCCAGGCCGAAGTCGTGGCGATGGCCGTCGGCGCCGTCCACCGGGCCGCATTCCCCGCGCCGTCCGTCG
>CAZCHJ010000083.1:0-3081 GCA_964498735.1 uncultured Gammaproteobacteria bacterium
TCAATTCCTTCTCCTACTTCAAATCGCACAAAACGTCGAAGACTAATTTTTTCTCCAATTTCTCCAGTTGCAGCAGTAAGAAGTTGCTCAATAGTTTTATCTTCATCTTTGATAAAAGCTTGCTCAAGCAAACACACTTCAGAATAGTAGCGTCCCATTTTTCCAACCAATATTTTCTCAATCATTTCAGCTGGTTTTCCTTCGGCTACGAGTTGATCACGGTACACTGCGGACTCTCGATCAAGATCAGCCTGAGAAACTTCAGTGCGAGACAAATACTTTGGATTCATGGCAGCAATATGAAGCGCGATATTTTGTCCGAGTTCGATAAACTTTTCATTGCCTGCTACGAAATCCGTTTCAGAATTAAGCTCAAGCATAACGCCAATTTTTCCAGCGCCATGGATATAGGTAAATACTTTTCCTTCAGCAGCAACTTTGTCTGCTCGCTTAGCAGCCTTGGCAGCACCTTTTTTGCGAAGCCAATCAATCGCTGCATCAAAATTTCCATTCGATTCTTCAAGTGCTTTTTTACAATCAAGAATTCCGGCACCAGTCTGGGTGCGGAGTTTTGCAATGTCAGAAGCAGTAATAGACATATAATTTTATAAAATTATTCTCTCTACGTCATTCCCGCGAAAGCGAGAATCTAGAAAGAATTCTGGATCCCCGTTAGAATTTACACTCGCGAAAGCGGGTGCGGGGATGACAGAAAAAAATCTTATTATAGACAAACGATAGTATACAACAAAAATGTACACTACCGAAGAAGTCTTTACACGTTCATGATTTGAGGTTCAGAACGTTCTTCTCCCTTCTCTTTCTTTACAGAAGTTTTTGGTTGAGCAGCAATTTTTGCAGCATTTCTTTTTTCGAATTCGATATTCCCTTCTTTTACTGCCTGTGCAACAAGACCAACCATAAGCTGAATTGATTTCACTGCATCATCATTTGCTGGGATAACATATGTTGCCTTGAGAGGATTTGCGTTGGTATCACAGACACCAATAATCTCAACACCCATCGTATTTGCTTCGGTTACAGCAGTTTTTTCTCGCTGCATTGAAGGGATAAAGAGTGCGTCTGGCATACGGGTAAGAGATACCAAACCTCCGAGATAACCATCCTTTTTCTCGAGATCTTTTGCGATTTCGAGTTGTTCTTTTTTAGTATAATGTCCAAGCTCGCCTTTGGTCTGCTTTTCTTTCATCTCTACGTAATGGCGAATAAGTTTTTTGATTTCAGAAAAATTGGTAAGCATTCCGCCAAGCCATCGTTCAGTAAGAAATGGCATACCACAATCAAGTGCGGCAGCTTTTACGATTTCTCGTGCTTGGGGTTTGGTAGAAACAAACAAAATCTTCTTGCCATCAGCAACCATTGCAGTAATCGTAGGCAAAATAGCTTTGAGCTGTTTCTCAGTCTCTTCGAGATTGATAATATGTACTCGATTACGCTCAGTAAAGATGTATGGTTTCATCTTTGGGTGCCAGCGTGAATCTTTGTGTCCGAAGTGAACTCCAGACTGAAGCATTTCGAGAATGCTAGGGATTTTCATAAACATTTTCCTTTAACCTCGCTCAAAGCGCCCGATGGAATGGCCATCAGAGGAAAATATGCTTCGGCTGAGGGATTAATAAAAGTGAGAGGAGTGTATCGAAAATATACTCAATTGTCAAGCCTTGACAAGCGTGTCCACTCCTGTTATACTCCCGCTCACTATTATTTGAACCAAAAATGGTATGAAACAGAAAACACATCCAGACGTGCACCCAGTAGTATTCATCGATAACTCAGCAAATGCTGAATTTATCACTACCTCAACCTTGAAATCGGAAAAAACCCGAGAAATTGATGGTGTGAAGCATTACGAAATCAATATTGAAATCTCATCTGCTTCTCATCCATTCTTTACTGGTAAGCAAGTATTCGTAGACACTGCACGACGTGTAGAAAAATTCAACGAAAAGAAAGCAAAAACTGAGGCAGCTTCTGCAACACGCAAAGGAAAAAAAGCAAAAACTGCTGCACGAGCAACTGCAAAGAAAGCAAAAGAAGACGCAAAACCACAAGCAGCGTAGATATCGACATCCAACAAACAGACCTTTTTCGGTCTGTTTTTGTTTAAAAAATAACGGTATACTTTCCGTAATGAACTATTGGCTCTCTCGCTATTGGCTACGAACTAATAACTATGATTCAGAAATACATCGACTTAAAAACAAAATACCTTTCGCTCGAGGCAGACCTACAAAATCCTGCAATTATTGGTGATCAACAAAAATTAAAAACTGTTTCTCAAGAATACAACGAACTTAAATCTGTCGTGGAGCATATTACTGAACTAGAAAAAACCGAAACAACACTTGCTGAATATGACATGTTGATCAAAGCACAAGAAGATTCAGAACTCGTAAGCCTTGCTGAATCAGAGCTACCAGCTCTCACTACAAAAAAAGAAAATCTAGAACAGACACTCGCAGAACTCACTCGACCAACTGACCCCATGGATAAAAAAGGGGTAATTATTGAAATTCGAGCGGGTGCAGGTGGAGATGAAGCCGCACTTTTTGCCGGAGATTTGTTACGCATGTATATGCGGTATGCTGAAAGAAAAGACTGGAAGACCGCACTCATCAGTGAACATCAAATTGGAATTGGTGGTTTCAAAGAAGTGGTATTTTCAATCGATGGATACAATGTGTACAAAGACATGAAATATGAGATGGGCGTACATCGCGTACAGCGAATTCCAGAAACAGAAAAAAGTGGCAGAATTCACACGTCAACTGCAAGTGTTGCGGTGCTACCAGAAGTAGAAGAAACTGAAATCGAAATTAATCCAAAAGATTTACGCATTGATACATTTATGGCTGGAGGAAAAGGTGGGCAGAGTGTGAACACCACATACTCAGCAGTGCGTATCGTACACATTCCCACCGGCATGATGGTGCAATGTCAGGATGAACGTTCACAAACACAAAATAGAATCAAAGCAATGAACGTACTTCGCGCACGACTCTACGAGATGGAGCAAGAAAAAAAACGTGCCGAACTCGATGCAAAACGCAAAAGCCAAAT
>CAZCHJ010000084.1:0-3029 GCA_964498735.1 uncultured Gammaproteobacteria bacterium
GATGGATATGCTCACGCATTTAGTGATGCGGACATGGTAATTATTCCTCGTTTGACTGTAATAAAAACAGACAAAAATTCAGACAAACCACTAGACGGTACTGAATTGACGAAAATCATTGAACAAACACATCCACATGTGCGCTATATCGATGATGATCAACAATTAATTCAGACTATCATCAATGAAACGAAACCTGGTGATTCTGTAGTATTTCTTGGCAGCCATGGATTCCGTGGAATGATTGAAGAAGTCGTAAGCAAGATAAGTAGTAAGTTGTAAGTAATACAATCTTTTATTTTTTACTTACCACTTATAACTTAGTACTTATTACTGTCTCTATGCAAATTCCAGAAAATGCAAAAAAAGTATTCGAAGGTATTATCTTTGATACCTATCAATGGAAGCAGAAACAATTTGACGGAAGTGTGCAGACATTTGAAATGCTCACCCGTCCAAACACTGTACAAATACTCCCGATAGTTGGAGACAAAATACTAGTCGTCCAAGAAGAGCAGCCTAATGATGGTAGAGAGTTCTTCGGGCTCGTAGGTGGACAGGAGAATAAGGGCGAACAATCCCTTACCGCTGCAATACGTGAAATGAAAGAGGAAGTAGGATACACATCAGAAACGTGGGAACTCTGGAAAACAAAAAATTTGTACACTAGAATCGATTGGACAGTCTCTACATTTATTGCTAGAAATTGTAAAAAAACACTAGAACCTCATCTAGATCCAGGAGAAAAAATTACTCCGCTTCTTGTATCATTTGATGAATTTATGGAAATCATTACCGATCCAGGTTTCCGATCAAAGGATCTTACTCTCGATATTCTTATATTGCAGTATCAAAACAAACTTGATGAATTTAAAAAAATGCTATTTTCATAGCATTTTTCTTTATACGATTGGACACATTTTACTTCCCCTCATCCACAATCTCAGCTTCTACGCTATCGCCATCAACACTTGTGACCATAAGCGTAATACCACAAGTACCACATTCAATAATCTGATCGACTTGTACCTCCGGATAGTGTGAGAGATCTACAGGATTTTTGCATTCTGGACAAATAAGAGACATACATGATAGTGTTTATGAATACTTTTTTCCGCATGGTAGCGGTATGAAAAAAACTATAACACGATATTTTCTAGGAGTCAAAAATTATGAAAACTTTACAAGAATCATATAGAAAACTAAATGAGGTGCTCGGAGTAGAAGTCTATCTCAAACGTGAAGACACACATGCCTACGGATCACATAAAGGTCGATCGATACCACATATGATCGAAGAATATTCCAAGCATGAAAATATACATTCATTTGTAATCTCTTCATCTGGAAATGCGGCACTTGCTGCAATGCGATATGTGGCAACACATAATCGGAATAATCCCGAAAATACGATAGATCTAAAAGTATTTATTGGAAATAAAATTACCATAGAGAAAAAAAATCTTCTAGAAATTGAAAAAGAAAATGATTCGCACATCTCAATCATACAGACCGAACGCCCAAAACAATCTGCACTACAATCAGAAAAAGAAGGACTAAAAAATCTTCGACAATCGACTGATGATCTCGCGCTTCAAGGGTATGCCGAACTCGCCAAAGAAATTTCGCATATTCCAAACTTATCAGCAATTTTTATCCCCACTTCATCAGGCACTACTGCACAAGCACTCGGAGAAGCATTTCAAAAAATAGACGGGACAAAACCACAAATTCATATTATACAAACAGAAAGTTGCCACCCAATAGCAGAAATATTCGATTCCGAATTTACACTTACAACGTCTTCAATCGCAGGAGCAATTGTCGATAATGTTGCACATCGAAAAGAAAAAGTAGTTGAGATAATAAAAAAATCAGCCGGTTCTGGCTGGATTGTGAATGATACAAAAATCAATGAAGCAATGCAATTAGTTGAGAGTACTTGTGATATCAAAATTTCTCCAAATGCAGCACTCTCGGTTGCAGGTCTACAAAAAGCATTAGATAAAAAATGGAAATTTGAGGGACCTGTCGCCTGTCTTATTACAGGGGCGTAGGGCATGGAATTACCACGCCCTACCCAGTGCTCTCCCGAGCGCATCCACTACCGTCCTTCGTGAATTTTTTCCCTCTTCCAATCACTCCACTGGCCAACTTGCCATTCCCTGTAGAGCACACTCACTGCCTCTGCGCCTTTGAGCCTTCTCAAAAGACTCTCACATTTTCCTTTTTCGAGATAGAGGATGATCACATCGCGAGGCACCTCATCCTGATACTTCTCGAGCAGAATATCGACTAACGATTCTTGTCGAGAATTCAGAGCTTCGTGGAGCTCAACATCAGGAATGATCTTCTTGACCGATTCCACAAACAATCGATAGCTCCGCATACTCCCTCTCTGTATGTTGATTGTTTGAACACGATTTGTGCTTGGAAAAACCAAAAATACTCTAGGACAAATACAAAAAAGCGTCAAGAATTCTTCTCAGTACGAATATAATCCCGTACGATTTCAAATACTTTTTCTTGCTCTTCGAACGAAGAAATAGGTGTATCTTGAAACAAATCAATCCATTGTGCTTCATGCTGTCGTTCTCCTAGAAGTTTTTTGGGGTTCAACTCAGTCTGTTCAGTAGCATACAAAAAATAATACATATTTTTCCATTCTTCACCAACAAATGCTTTCCGTTCACTTTTCATTAAAAAACATTCGAAATGTAATTCTGAGATACCAACTTCTTCAGAAATTTCTCGTCGTGCAGTTTCTTCAAGTGTCTCACCTGAATCAACATGGCCCTTAGGTATAAACCAAAAATCTGACTTCTCAAGTTCTAAATCTCGCTCAAGAGCAACAAGATATCTATCTCCCTCTTTTCTCACTACCACTCCACCAGCAGATGGAACTCCGGTCCATTGATTTCTCACAATACTCACAATATTATGCCCTTCTTCTTTAGTACTTCGTTTTCCTTTTTTTGCATAATATTGCTGCTCTACAATAAAACCAGTCTGAGTAAACAAATCAAATA
>CAZCHJ010000085.1:0-2957 GCA_964498735.1 uncultured Gammaproteobacteria bacterium
CTATGAATCTTCGTTCAATCAAGCAAGTTAAAGATCTCGCAGACAAGCGAGTACTTGTTCGGGTTGATTACAATGTTCCGGTTTCCAAAGGAAAAGTAGGGGAGGCATTTCGAATTGAAGCATCAATTCCGACAATCAGTTTTTTACTGGAACACAAAGCAAGAGTGTTATTAGTCGCTCATATCGGAAGACCAGAAGGAAAAATAGTAAAAGAATTAAGGATTGATCCGGTAGCGAAAGTTCTTGAAAAAATGCTTGGTAAGAAAGTAAAAATAATTAATTCAGGTGATTGGTCAAACGGAATAAAAATAGGTAAAGAAGTTACAAAAATAAAGTCCGGAACAGTGGCGATATTTGATAACATCCGTTTTGCAGAAGGTGAGGAACAAAACAAAGAATATTTTGCAAAAGAACTCGCATCACTGGCAGACGTTTTTGTGCTCGATGGATTTGGGGTTGCGCATCGTGATAGTCCATCAGTTACTGGTGTTGCACATTTTATTCCATCATTTGCAGGGCTTCTTCTTGAAAAAGAAGTTGCTGGATTATCCCGAGTGTTTGAAACAGATAAAAAAACAAGTGTATTGGTTTTGGGTGGTGCAAAGATTGAGACCAAGCTCCCGATTATCAAAAATCTTAAAAATAACGTGCATGCAATTCTCGTTGGGGGAGGAATCGTAAACACATATCTCAAAGCGGGTGGATTTGAAGTGGGTACATCATTGGTCGATACTGAATTGCTTGTAGAAGCAAAAAAATTGAGTACAGTTAAATCAATTATCTGGCCAGTGGATGTTATTGTTGGAAAAAAAGATGGGACCAATGCCCATGTAGTTGCACTAACAAAAAAACCAGCAGAGGTGGTTTGCAGGGCAGATGAAGCGATTTTTGATATCGGTCCAGCAACAATCAGAAAATATGCTGAATATATCAAAAATGCCGAAACACTAATTTGGAATGGTGCGATGGGATATTTTGAACAAAAACCATATGACACTGGTACGATATCAATAGCTCGGCTTATTGCTTCACGGTCGCAGGGTGAAGCTTTTGGAGTAATTGGCGGTGGAGAAACCATTCAGGCAATAAATCTCACACACATGGAACAATTTGTTGATTTGATTTCGACAGGTGGTGGAGCGATGCTTGAATTTTTGGCAGGAAAAAAACTTCCAGGCGTAGAAATGGTTACAAAGAAATAAAAATTTTATTTCTATCCACAGAGTAGTGCGGAATAAAAATCTAATTTGTGCTATACTTCAGATATTGAAAACTGCTTAGAATTATCTTTTTACTTTTGCCTTTTTATTTTTTACTTCTGTAAAATATGCCTGTCAAAAAATCATTCGCTCGTCCGATGATGGACGAACCGATGGCACCGATAATGCCAGTCACATCAACACCAGCTCCAATGCACGACCACTCTATGCATGGATGCGGACATGAACATTGTGAAAAACACGGATGGTGTGGTTGGATAGGAAAAAAACTTCTTTCAACTTTTGCGGGTATTTTAGTAGTTTACCTGATTGTCTTTTTTGGTGTATTGATCAGAAATGAAGTACGAAAATATGATTTTATTGGTCAGGCAGATAGACCAGAGCGTACAATTCGTGTTGAGGCCGATGGGAAAGTAAGTGTAAAACCAGATATCGCCATGACGACAATGGGTGTTACAACGGAAGCTGCAACGGTGGCAGAAGCACAGCAAAAAAATACTGATACCGTGAATAAATTAGTTGCCAAGGTGAAAGAGCTAGGTGTTGATGCCGCAGATATACAGACAAAAGATTACAGCGTTTATCCTGCATATAATTATCCAACTGATGGTGGAAAACCAGAACTTCGTGGCTACACCATTAGTCAGAATGTAGCAATAAAAATAAGAGATTTGGCAAAAGCAAATAGCGTACTTGGACTCGCAGGTGAAGTGGGTGCAACAAATGTGAGTGGCCTCGAATTCACGATTGATGATAAAGAAGCATATCTCGCAGAAGCTCGAACAGATGCACTCAAAAAAGTAAATGAGAAAGCAACGGCATTATCAAACATGCTTGGGCTCAAACTTACGGGTATTGTTTCATATGATGAATATGAGTCTTCAGCAATCCCACAACCATACTATAGTGCAAAGGCATATGATATGTCGGTTGGTGGTGCAATGCCCTCAACAGCCCCTCAGATTGAAGCAGGTACGAACGATGTTTCATTGCACGTAGGGATAACCTTTGAGCTCAAATAAAGAATAGAATAATAAATCAAAAAACGACCTTTTCAAGGTCGTTTTGGTTTGATATACTTGAGTGTACTAATTATGTCTTCAGTATGAAAAATGCAACCATCGCACAAGTAACGGCACGAGAAATTCTTGATTCACGAGGAAATCCTACCGTCGAAGCACGAGTACGATTGACTGATGGAGTTGAGGGAAAAGCAGCTGTTCCAAGTGGTGCGTCAACCGGTACACACGAGGCACTTGAATTAAGAGATGGTGGTTCACGGTATCATGGAAAAGGAGTGTTGAAAGCGGTAAAACATGTTAATACGGTTATTGCCACAAAACTTAAAGGACTCAGTCCATTCAATCAGCGCATGATTGATGCCACATTATGCGCACTCGATGGAACTCCGAATAAGAAAAAATTAGGTGCAAATGCTATTCTTGCGGTGTCTTTGGCAACCGCACGAGCTTCCGCATTGAGTAGAAAAAAACCGCTCTATGCATATTTGCGAGAGACGTTTCAGTTACACGAGAAAAAATTCAGACTCCCGGTTGCAACCATGAATATTCTGAATGGGGGGAGACACGCAAATAATAACCTCACCTGCCAAGAGTTTATGATTATCCCAGTACATAAAAAGTTTAGGGAACGTGTACGCATGGGATCAGAAATTTTCCATAGCCTGGCTGGCCTTTTGAACCAAAAAGGTCTTGCAACTGGTGTAGGTGATGAGGG
>CAZCHJ010000086.1:0-2866 GCA_964498735.1 uncultured Gammaproteobacteria bacterium
ATTGTATCTGGTCTCAAAAAAGCAGTACAACCATTACGCATGGAGATTATTTCAAGTGTTCCTCTTACGATACTTGATGGAGCACATAACCCTGACAAAATTCGCTCGAGTGTTTCTACTATCCGTACACTCATTCCACTCTACTCACTCAAAAAAATACACTTAATCATTGGTTTTTCTGGTGACAAAAATATTGATGACATGCTTGCAACCCTCCTCACCCTCCGCCCACACTCAATCGCAATCACACGAAATACGGTAAATCCATTCCGAAAAGTTGCTGATATGAACATGATTCATTCTTATATACGTCGCATCCTACCGACATGCAAGATTGAAGTTTTTCTTGATCCAAAAGATGCATACGAGTATACTAGAGGGATCGCACACCCTCATGATTGTATATTAGTGACCGGCTCTATCTTTATGGCAGGAGAATTGAGAGGAAAGCTACTCTAAATTGACAGTTAGACAAAATTCGAGTATGCTCCTGTTTCATTTTACTGCATAGTATTTTTATGGGTATTCTCGTCATTGTCGAATCTCCAACAAAAGCAAAAACTATTTCTCGTTTTCTGGGTAAAGGATATACGGTCGAATCATCATTCGGCCATGTTCGTGATCTACCAAAAAGTAAGATGGGTATTGATATTGATGGTGGCACCTTCATGCCTCACTACATTGTTTCAAAAGATCGAAAACCCCAGGCAGATAAGCTCAAAAAACTTGCACAAACAAATAAACGAGTAATATTTGCGACTGATGAGGATCGTGAAGGAGAGGCCATTTCGTGGCATCTCGCTGAATTATTTGATATCGATCCTTCAAAAGCAGAACGTATTGTATTCCATGAGATAACCAAACACGCGATTGAAGAAGCTATTAAAAACCCCCGTACGATTGATCTAAAATTGGTCGACGCACAACAGGCACGCCGCATTCTTGATCGATTGGTTGGGTATGAACTCTCACCTTTCTTATGGAAAAAAGTCGCACGCGGACTCTCTGCTGGACGCGTACAATCAGTTGCGGTGAGATTGATTGTTGAACGAGAACGGGAACGAAACGCCTTTAAGCCACAAGAATATTGGACAATTAAAGGAATATTCGAAGATAAGAGTACGTTAATTTCAAGTGAACTTGTCCTTATTGATGACAAAAAACTTGATAAATTTGATATCACAAACCAAGCTCAAGCTGATCAAATTGTCACCGCGGTACGAACTGAATCTTTTGTAATTTCTTCAATTACCAAAAAAGAAACCAAGCGCACTCCCCCACCACCATTCACCACCTCTACCATGCAGCAGCAAGCAAGCAATAAACTTGGATATTCTGCAAAACAAACGATGCGCCTTGCACAGCAACTCTACGAGGGTATGCATGTTGGAGAAGAAGGAGAGGTTGGCCTTATCACGTACATGCGTACAGACTCCGTCAATCTCGCTGAAAAGTTTTTGACTGAAACAAAAGAAGCGGTGTTTAAAAATTTTGGCAAAGAGTACGCGCTTGAAGCTCCACGACATTACAAAACTTCATCAAAGGGAGCACAAGAAGCACATGAGGCAATCCGCCCTACCGATCCGGCACGTACACCTGAAAAGATAAAGGCCTATTTGAGCCCTCAACAATATAAACTTTACCAACTCATTTATGCTCGTGCAGTAGCAACACAAATGACCGAAGCGCGACTCAACAAGACTACAATTGATATTTCTTCTCCACACCACACATTTAGAGCAACCGGACAGACTATGATTTTTCCGGGTTGGCTTGCACTCTATCCTCAAGAAATCAAAGAAGAAATTTTGCCAGAACTCAAAGAAAAAGATTCGCTTACACTTAAAGAAGTATTACCAGAACAGCATTTCACCGAGCCGCCTGCACGTTATTCTGATGCAACTCTCGTCAAAGCACTTGAGGAGTATGGTATTGGACGTCCATCAACGTATGCGCCAACTATTGGTACGATTGAAACGCGTGGGTATGTAGAACGCGATGAAGCAAAGCGACTAAAGCCAAATGATATCGCATTTTTGGTGAATGACCTACTCGTTGAGCATTTTCCAGAAATTGTTGATTACAAATTCACAGCTCAGATGGAAGAAAACTTGGACGAAATTGCCGAAGGTACCAAAGATTGGCAACCGATTATTTCAACGTTTTATCATCCGTTTCACGCGTTGATCGAACAAAAGACCGAGGAACTAACTAAAGAAGATACGGTCAAACAACAGTTGATTGGTACTGATCCAAAAAGTGGCGAGCCAATTTATGGACGAATCGGACGATTCGGACCGTATGTGCAAAAAGGTGAGGCAGAAGGTGAAGAAAAACCTGCGTTTGCATCACTTCGCCCTGGGCAAACATTACAAGAAATTACACTTGCAGATGCAGTGAAACTTTTTGATCTTCCACGAACACTTGGAACAACTGAAGCTGGAGAAGCAATCATTGCAAATGTGGGTCGCTTTGGACCATATATAAAAGTTGGTTCAAAATTTATTTCTATCAAGGACAAGGATCCGTACACCATCACCCTCGAAGAGGCGAAGGAAGTTATCGCTGCGAAGAAAAAAGCTGATGATGAAAAAACCATCAAAATATTTGAAGGTTCAACAGTTCAAGTTTTGAATGGTCGCTACGGGCCGTACATTACTGACACCGCAACAAAAACGAATGCAAAAATTCCAAAAGATGTTGATCCTAAAAATCTTACTCTTGAGGAGTGTCAAAAACTTCTTACTGAAGCACCGAGCAGACCACGACGAGGTGGATTCAAGAGAAAAGCGAAGAAAAAAGTATAGCACAAAAAAACCAGAGTGAATTATCTCTGGTTTTTAGTTTTTCTTCCCTGGTAACACTG
>CAZCHJ010000087.1:0-2828 GCA_964498735.1 uncultured Gammaproteobacteria bacterium
CATATTTTATTATTTTTGTATACCTTATTTCCAGTAAATTCGATTTTGATACCGTATATCAACATATGATAGACTTCGACGATTTTCTATTTTTTGTAGCGCAAGTTTTATTTCGCGTAGTTCATCGAGCGCATTCGTTCGTGCGAATCTAGTTTTTATCGTCCATCCTTCATTGGTTAGTATAGAAAGGTCAGTGTCATTTTCAATAATAAATAGCTGTGCGCTAAAATCTGCATTTTTTATCTCATTATACCAGCTCACGATGAGGTCTGTTTCTTCGGGGCTCATAACCGTAAGCCCCTTATCAGTCTGATGTTGTCTTTTATCATACACCACCGCATACTCCCCTATTTGTTTGTGAATTTTTTCTATATCGGGCGCATGTTCTTTGCCAATAGATAATTCGATGGTTGTGCTTACGCCCTCACTTGTAGTTGTTACTATTTTATCCATTACATCTTTCCATTCGTAATTTTCAACCGCACGTATTAATTCCACAACCGAACCGTCAAGTCCTACAAAACCATATACAGAACCATTGTCGTAAATTACGGTTGAGATTTTTTCGGTTATCGTAATAGACAATTCATGTGGAAAATGTTTTTCTACGTGTATAGAATCTATGGGAAATCGTCGTTTGAGCACTTCACCAATATCGTCTGTGCGTGCTATAAAAAAACTTGAATTTGGGATAATTCCCCAATTTTTATACTCCAGTGTATTTTTAACCACATTCAATATATCTTCCCTGGCTATTTTTGAGTTACCGGTAATAGTGATGGATGTAAAATCAAACAGCCTGCTAAATACGATAATATAAACAAACAGTATGATAGTGGTAAAGAGGATTATTAGCTTGAACAGTGTTTTTTTTCCTGTAGATGCATCTTTGTGTATATAGGGGTTGTACTGTGTACCTTGCCAGGTGTGATCTTTTAATTTTGCACCGTACGCTGCTTTCGGTTTAAAAAGTCTATCAAAAAAGTGACCAGTTTTTTGTGCTGTTCGGTCTATTGTTTTGATTAGTCGATGATGATTGACAATACGTCTTCTCATAACGTTGATTGTACGTGTTTACTCGTATTTCGTTTAAATAGTAGATTTTAAATTAAAAACCCCTTTTAATTCTTCTCAAGGTTTCAAACATCCACACTGGCCAGTATTTTAGTTTATCAATAACTAAATCGTGACATTCTAATAAATTTTTTACCTCACCACCAAAACCTTTTTTGAAATGCGTTATACCTTTGAACGGATGTTTTTTTCCTGCATTTTCTGGAGCAACACCCCAAAAATTATACCACTGCTTCCCTCTTTTTTTTGCTTCTTGTATGGCAGCCCACTGTATCAGATATGGGGTTGGAATTTTGTTATTATTGCTTAGCGATCCCCCATGTCGATATGCAGCTGTATTCCCATAATAGTAGACGATCGCACTTGAATCGAGTGTCCCATCTGGTAGATATGCGTAAAATACGACAACTTCTCTTTGCTTTTCAAATGCGATAAATTCTTTTTCAACGTACTCATCTGAGAAACGAACGAATTTATGACGTTTTGAAGTTTCTCTACTTAATGTGTGGAATTCGGTAAGTTTGTCATGCGTTGTGTGTGATACAATCCGTACCCCTTCTTTTTCACATCTTCTGATTAGATTTCGATGATTTTTATTCATCTGCTTCATAATTTCTTCATCTGATTGTGAGAGATCAAGCAGGCATGTGTGCTCTGCGAGTGAATGTATCGGAGCTTTTGTAAATCCGGCCCCATGGAACAGTGTTTCGTTTTTTGTATTTTTTTCTATAAAGGGGCTTGAACGAATAAAGGCGACCTTGTGTTCAGGTGCGATTTTTTTGAGATACGTACTGCAGTTATTCAAAACTTCTTCATAATCTTCCTCTGTCTCTGCAATCGGTCCATACGGTAGATAAAAATAAGATCCACGTTTTGCGTGTATGATGATGACGAGTGAACCACCGATGAGTGCACCATCACGATACACTCCCACCACTATAGTCTGATCACCCATCGATTCGTAAAATACTCCATATGCGGAGGATTGCGTCATTGGAGAAAAATGATTTTTTTCAACAAAAAGATCCCACTCTGATTGATTTTTAATTAATTTAGTTTCGATCATACAGTGTGTTGAGTGTGTGTGATATAGTATCGGCTTGTTTTATTGTTATCCGTCTGCTTGTTGGTAGGTTGATAGATTCCTGAGCCAATTTCTCTGCCACCGGGCAATCTCCCATTCGGTATCCAGTCTTCCCTATCTCTATATCATCCGGAGCGATAACGGTATCATACCAATCCCCAAGAAGAATTCCTTTCTTTTTGCAGTAGTTATGCATCTCACGGGGATTGTTCACTCGAAGTGGGTATCGCACAAAGAAATCATTTTCTAATTTTTGTGGTTGTTGTATTTTTTTTACATATATTTCTTCGCGGTACCAATGAGCAATTTCATTTCGATGTTCATTTGTTTCATCAAGAGTCTCTAGTTGGTTGTAGAGAATATGGCACAAACTGTTTGCTAGTTTTGATACTTTGAAATGGCTGCGTTCACCCTTTTTTTCTTTTTCATATATAACTCGTCCACTTATTGATAGTTGTTTTAATCCAGCAAGTAGGATTTTGCCAATACCAATTCGATAAAGTATTTTTCCAATAACAAAAATGGGGAAATTCCAGAGATACGGAAGTACCCACCATCGTTTTGGATATGCAATTTTTTGATATTCAGATTGAATAGACTCCCCGATACTGTCATCGCGTGCAATAAGCGCTCCTCCTCGACCGCAGGATATTACTTTATCTGAACCGAA
>CAZCHJ010000088.1:0-2816 GCA_964498735.1 uncultured Gammaproteobacteria bacterium
TCAAGTGTTGCATTGATAGACTCTACCGAAGTCTCATTGGCGAGAATGAGGGTGGATGATTTCACGCCGAGGCGATCTGCGCGCATCTTTACTTGTCCCACTGATTCTTCACCAGAAATGTAGAGAGTATTGGGAATAGCCGCTGCGAGCTGAAGTGCGAGTGTAGATTTGCCAATGCCAGGTTCTCCACCGAGAAGTGTGAGACTACCGGGAACCAATCCGCCACCAAGTACACGATCAAGTTCTGATAGTTTTGTGGTGTGGCGTGTAGTACTGTCAGAAGTAATAGCTGAGAGTGCTTGTACATTCGCAGGCGATGTGGATGAAATTTTTTTTGTTTCTGTTTTTTCAACCGTCTCACTGATAGTGCCCCACGATCCGCACTCAAGACATCTACCCACCCATTTTTGATATTGCGCGTCGCATTTGGAACAGAGGAAGATGGTTTTGTTTTTGTTTGGCATATTTCTGTAGATATTATTAAAGGTAAGTATACCTACAGTGAGATAAATAGTACAAGACAGTCTAAGGAAATATGCCAGGGGCTAGGGTATTTGCTTTCTGTTTAACAGTATCGGGAATAGAAATGAGCCAGTTATCCCAATGCATAACACAGCGAGCTTGTCTGTCGGTCCACTTGGAATATCTGATCGTAATAGCGGTTTCAAAATGCCATTTTTCTTGGCAATATCTAACCCAACCAGATTGATACATGATTTGTTCTAATATGGTTGAATACACATTGCTATCACTTAGGCTAGAGTAAAAAGTATTAGCCTCAGCAATTGAGTTCATTTGTCCACTAAAATTAGTAACACACCCACTTCCTCCAATAGGCTTTAGACATAAATCAACCGCGCCTCCTGAGGAGTGGGGAGCAGTGCATGAAGGCTTAGCAATTTTTCCCTCGTTAGTCTTCCATGTCGTACTTCCTTGTTTAAAACGAGCTACGATACCCGTATTCCAGAGTTGAGTCTCTTCTTCAAGATCTCTGTATGAGCTTCCAGGGCAGAGCTGAAAGCCATATCTTTGTGCGTTATCCATCGCCTGCTGAAATAGTGGTATGACTGTTTTATGCATTAATCTGTTTTTCCAACCACAGACATTGATATTGGTCGGCACTATGTCACCATTAGTGCAGGTTCCTGTTTTGATAAATAGATAAGGTAAAATCTGATTTTTCTGATCAGGATTTAAGTTTTGCCAAATTGCCCAGCCGTCAGCTGGTGAACCGTTAATAGTATCTTTTTTAAATTCTTTGTCTGTAATTTCATCGATTGAGGTAGCTTTCTTCGTAACTGGACCGTCAGCACCCGTTATTACTCCACCAACATTAGAAATTGTATTAATAACATTTCCCTGTGCATCGGTAGGTGCGCTTGCGGTCGCTTCATCATTTTCCTCAGGAATTTCGATTGTTTTTCCAGAGATTACCAATATCTTCAAATTTCTCAAATTTACCAATTCTGGATTGATCGTATACAGGATAGTATATGATCCAGCAGTCAAGGCAATTGCAATTACTGCGGAAGTGATTCGATGTTTGGCACTACTGATTGCTTCGCTATTTCCTGCAGAAGTAATAATCTGTACACCAGAAATTATCAAAACCATAACCGCAATAAGAGAGATCAATCCGACGCTATATTTATATACTGCAGAAATATATTCACCCAAGAAAGGAATATTGAGCCAGGAAGCACCACTCGCGTCAGTTGTTATATTGCTTTCCTTGTTAATATTGGTGAACACAACACCTGGTATGCCAATCTTTGGTGTGGGCGTGGTAAGTTTATACTCGGGCACAGTTGCGGTAATACCAAATAACGATACTTGTGTTTTTGATGTATCGTCTTGTACAACACTTTTTCGCATTTCTGCGAGTGTCGATATTGGTGGTGAACCAGCTTTTTGACATACACGTACGCCCGTAAGTTCGCCAGTACCCATAGCCCACCCCCAGTCTCCAGAACCATACTGATACTCACATACACCTGGTGCGTAGAGAGTTTGCGGTGGTGTACAAATATTTAATTTTTCGCCAGAAGCATACCATGGATCATAATGCGGATCAGTCTTGGGGGATCCGACACTATCAAACGATGTTTCATTGCACACATCACCTGAGCCAAGTCCGTTTCCTGAAAGACAGGCATCGGTATCAATACATGGTTGCCCCATGAGCAATTTATGTTCTACAGGATATCTCACTTCATCAGTAGAATTTTTTGGGTATGAACTTACAAAATTTGATTTCTTACAAAAATTCCATTCTCGACGGTCAGAGTCAGGATCCTCACTTTCATTGATACACTTCCAGTCAGCAGCGGTGCCCCCATAGGTGGCAGCGCAGCTATCGGATGGAGTTGTATCACCGCAGGTGCAGTATGAGTCATCGCATCGATTACTCTGGCATTCATTTGAGTCACGACACGCTTCTCCAATTTTTTTTGTTCCTGCGGCAGAAACGTTAAATCCTGTCGTAATTCCAATTACAACAAAAAATATTGCGCAGAGTTTTGCAGTTATCGAGAGTTTCATAATCCGAGTGTGGTTTTCCATTCATCGAGTGACTCAGGAGTTTTTATCTGTACATTGTTGATAAAAAAAGTAGGCACTGATTGTAAATTGAGTGTGTTGGCAATATTTTTGGTAAGCTCTATTGCTTTTGTTGGTCGATCAGATGCGAGACATGAGGTTAAATCTTTGGTATCA
The DNA here is from genome assembly GCA_964498735.1 of uncultured Gammaproteobacteria bacterium. Classification (GTDB taxonomy): domain Bacteria; phylum Patescibacteriota; class Patescibacteriia; order Magasanikbacterales; family UBA922; genus UBA922. The sequence continues at coordinate 2,716 of CAZCHJ010000088.1, forward strand.
AGTCCAATTTCTTCTCCAATTTTTACCAAGGTAGATTCTGAAAGATTGTCGCCATTGGAAAATGCATACGAAGCAAAGTCGTCAAATTTATTTTGTTCTGT
>CAZCHJ010000089.1:0-2727 GCA_964498735.1 uncultured Gammaproteobacteria bacterium
TGTAGATCAGTCAACCTGACCAACTCTCGCATCTTACAGCTCCGTGATTCAGACACCTGGGATAGGTGCTGGTTTTTTTTGGAAAACCGAAAGATAATACCATATGGATATGTTTTTGTCAAGAGCAATTTGTGTGCTATACTTCATACGTTAAAAGTAATTTATATTAGATAATTCAAGAAAACTATGGAACCACACATACTCGGTGTCGGTGATTTACTTCGCTCTACCTGGCCATATCTTATCGCAGTCGGTATTCTTCTCTTTGTAGCTCTCAAATACTTGCGCTAAATCAGTTTTTCTAGTAGGATTGCACAGGTATGCGTACTTCTGAATTGAGAAAAAAATACTTAGATTTCTTTGCTGCAAAAGGGCACGTCGTGATCCCTTCTTCTTCACTTATCCCAGAAAATGACCCAACTACACTATTTACCGGCTCAGGTATGCAGCCGATGGTTCCATATTTGCTAGGTCAAAAGCACTCACAGGGGACTAGAATTACTGATTCACAAAAATGTTTTCGTTCGCAAGACATTGAAGAAGTGGGTGACAATCGCCATACGACATTTTTTGAAATGCTTGGAAATTGGTCACTCGGAGATTATTTCAAACAAGAACAGATTCCCTGGATGTGGGAATTTTTGACTGAGGTCGTGGGACTTGATCCAAAAAAATTATACTTCACATGTTTCAAAGGTAATGAAGAATTGGGAATCCCACGTGATACCGAGTCCGCAGAATTGTGGCAGAAATTATTCAAAGAAAAAAATATTGAAGCGAGTATTGGAGAGAATCCAGAAAAAAATGGAATGCAAAATAACGAAAGAATTTTTTATTATTCTGAAAAGAAAAATTGGTGGAGTAGAAGTGGGGTCCCGGGAAATATGCCAGTTGGTGAACCAGGTGGACCAGATACTGAAATGTTTTGGGATTTTGGAATTGAATTAGGTTTGCACGAAAATTCTGAATGGAAAAATGTTCCATGTCATGTGAATTGTGATTGCGGACGTTTCATGGAAATTGGAAATAATGTATTCATGGAATATCAAAAAACAGAAAAAGGATTTGAAAAATTGAAACAAAAAAATGTAGATTTTGGTGGAGGATTGGAGAGAATTGCCGCGGCTCTGAATAATAATCCAGATGTATTTGAGATAGATTTATTTGGCTCTATTAAGAGCAAATTAGAAGATATTTCAGGCAGGCAGTATGATGAAAATATTGAGAGCACCTACGCGTTTCGAGTAATCATGGATCATCTTCGTGCTGCAACATTTTTGATTAGTGATGGATCAATTCCTTCGAACAAAGACCAAGGATATTTTACACGTCGATTGATTCGAAGAAGTGTGCGATATGCAACACAACTTGGGATTACCAAAAATTTTGCAGGAGAAATTTCAGATGCAATTGTTGAAATGTATCACGAGGCATATCCTGAATTAGGAATAAAAAAAGAAACGATTCGATTGGAAATGGAAAAAGAAGAAAAAAAATTCGGTGCAACAATTCAAAAAGGAACCAAAGAGTTGGAAAAAATTTTGAAATCAGAAAAAACTGTTACGGGTAAACATGCATTTGATTTGTATCAAAATTTTGGATTTCCAAAAGAGTTGACGATTGAAATTGCAAAACAAATGTCAGGAAGTAATATCGATGTTCACGAATATAATGCTGAATTCAAGAAGCATCAAGATCTTTCTCGTGCTGGGTCAGAGCAGAAATTCAAAGGTGGACTCGCAGATCATAGCGAAATGAGTGTGAAGTATCACACCGCAACACACTTGCTTCATGCGGCAGTACAAAAAGTATTAGGTCCTCATGCAGTACAAAAAGGAAGTAACATTACTCCCGAGCGATTGCGATTTGATTTTGCACATGGAGAAAAAATGACGTTTGAACAGGTCAAAGCAGTCGAAGATTTGGTAAATGCAGCGATTGCGCGAGACTATCCGGTAAGCTTCCAGATTTTACCGATCGAAGAGGCAAAAAAACTTGGTGCGATGGGGCTGTTCGGTGACAAATATGGTGATACGGTCAAGGTATATAGTATCGGTGATCCGAAAGAGTTACCCATTGCCGACGCGTCAGCACCCACATTTAGTCGCGAACTCTGTGGGGGGCCGCATGTGGAACATACCGGAGTCATTGGAAAATTCAAGATTCTAAAAGAAGAAGCCGTAAGCGCTGGGGTGAGACGTATCAAAGCAATCGTAGAATAGAAGGGTTAGTAATAGCCCTTTTATTATGTGCAATGTAATAGAATTGAAGAATAAAGATTGAAAATTATATTATACACAAAGTTTTAATCTTTAGTCTTCAATCTTTAACTCTAATTTGCTTGTCTATGAATAGAGCACTCGAGTACTCGCAGGTTTGGCTCGTGCCAAGAATGTGTTCGGTAAATTCGCGTTCTGAGTGTGATACATCAGTATTTGTTGCAGGAAGAAAGTGGAGAACGCCTGTTATACCAGCGAATATGAAGTGTACGATAGACTTTGCGCTTGCTCGATGGCTCGCAACACATGATCATTTCTACATCTTGCATCGTTTTTATGCATATGAAGAGATTGTTGATTGGATTGAGAAAAATCAGGATATTTTCATCTCCATTTCTCTGGGAGTGAAAACTGCCGATTATGAGCTTATACGAACTCTAAACGAAAAAAAGCTTCGAGTCGACGCAGTAACGATTGATATCGCCCATGGACATGCTCCTGCGGTTAA
>CAZCHJ010000090.1:0-2708 GCA_964498735.1 uncultured Gammaproteobacteria bacterium
GCCCTCTCTGCTGGCGCAACATTTCTCGCTCGTTGCTATGCAGGCGATATTCCCCGCCTTACTGAATTATTGATCCGTGCCAATAATCACCCCGGATTCTCTGTATTGCAAGTACTACAGCCCTGCGTGACTTTTAATGGCCTCTATACCCATCAATTCTACCAACATAATACCTACGAGCTAGAAAAAGGATACGATAAAACTGATAAAACCGCTGCGTGGAGAAAACTGCAACAATGGGGAGAAAAAGAAATTCCCGTGGGCGTTTTCTATGAAGTCAGCGAACCTACATACGAAGAACAGATCCCACAAATTACGCGTAAAACTCTTATCGAACATTCTGTAACAACACGAAATATTGATTCGTTATTTTCACATTACCGTTAACTGAGAATCACCCATCTCTCTATGAATATTGTTATTGTCTATGCAACTAATTCGGGAAGTTGTTTTTTAGTTGCTGAAATGTTAACTAAGATTCTCAGTAAAAAACACCATGTTACCGTGCAAACCGCGCAACACACCAAACCTTCTGATTTAGAAAAATTTGATTGTATCATACTCGGTAGTCCAAGCTGGAGTTTCGAGAAACATGAGGGCTATCCTCATGAAGCTATAGTTGCACTCATACAAAAAGCAGAAAAAAAAGATTTTTCAGAAAAACTATTTGCGATCTACGGATGTGGTGATACGTCGTATACTTTTTTCTGCGGAGCGGTTGATCATCTCGTTGATTTTGTTTCAAAAGTTGGAGGAACAAGCGTCATCGGACCGTTACGAATTGATGGATATTTTTTTGATCCACAAAAGAATAATGAGTTGGTAGAAAAATGGACACGAGAATTGCTCAAAAAAATAAAATAGTGCTCGGTAGTTAAAATTATCTTAGACAAATATAAAATCAGCCGATCGGCTGATTTTATAGTACTTTCGCTTATACTTTTTCTGAATCTTCAAAATCTTCAAGCTGCTGAATTACCTCTCTCAATTCTTTTACTGCTGCCTGACCTTGTGAAGTTAGGCTTCCATTCTTTTTTGTTTTTTCTAAAGCATCGATCTGCTTACTAGCGCGATCAATTAATAATTTGAATACTTTGCGTGATTTTTGCTCCATGTGACCATATTGTCGCTTGAGTGAGAAGACCTTGTAGAGGCTGAATATGTTCAAGGCTACAAGCAAGATAATAATACTTACTACTATTACTGGAAGTGCTGGGATATTGAGCGTCGAAAGATTTTGCGATTTAATAGGTTCTGTTACCGTGACATGCACTATTTTTGATATTGGACTCTTCACCCCTGCAACATCAGTACTATACACATATAGTTCAAAATTTCCCCCAACCGACATGGGTTCACTCTTGAATGCGAAGCTTCCATTTCCATCAGCAACTACATCATAATTATAAATTCTGCCATATTCTGATTTGAGTACGAATGAAATCGTGGCATTAGGATGACGGCTAGTGCCCTGTACTTGAATCTGTTCACCCTGTGAGATTGAAGTTGTGTAGTAAATGATTTCAGGGGCAGTATTTTTTTCTTCGACTGGGGCGGCTGGTTGAGTTGATGTTATGGTTGTTTCTACCGGAGGAGCGGGTTTAGTGGTTGTGGTCTTAGTTTCTTCACTTTCATTTTTTGGAGGAGGGACTTCTGTTTTTTGTGTCACCTCAATACTGGTATTTTTTTGTCCTGAAAATATGTCAGTACCCAATCCATCATTTGCGCGTATTGCAACTCCCCCAAGTGAAATCGAAGCAAGACCGATTTTTTTTGCTCGCAATGTTGCTGACAGCACCCTTCCACCAGAACCTGTGTATCCTGGGTTTGGCACCCCTCCATTGAAATTAATAGTGCCATTAGTATTTGAAAAACTTGGACCTTCTGCCCACAAGTTAAAAATCGACGGACTCGAAGCAAGTGATACTACTTCTAATACGTCTTTAGGGTAACTGATTATTGCTTCAGCGTTATTGATAGTCTCACCCTGAGTATCGATCGAAACAGTCACTGTAAAAGTTGATCCTTCTTCTATCTTCGTAGAAGACGGACGCAAAGACATCGTTGCCGCATCCACCGAACCTGCACAAAAAAATCCAACGATGATAATGGTATATGAAAATAACTTTGAAAATGCTGACAGGCGTTTTTTCATGTTAGATATTTTTTGTACGACGTTTAATCGCCACTAATGTAATAACTATAAGAATCGTCACTAATAATACTGATCCAGTATACCACCATACTCGATGGTTAGTCTGCAGAGGTGAAATCTCCAATATTCGAATATTACCAGCCTTATCAATAGCAGTTACTGTAATTTTTGTTGATTGATCCTGATCTTGCAATACATATTCCGAACCAGATCGTACTGGATCGCGCTCCCCTTCTTTTACTTCAAAGTGATCGATCCCTGATTGTGTGTCTTCACTATGAATAACCAGAAATAGTTTTCCATCGTACAGACTCGGGTCTTTCCCAATTTCTGCACTCAATATTTCTGGAGGTGTGTTATCTGAAGCAACCACATCCCTCCATCCATCTTTTGGTGGAGTAGTACCATCTTTAACTGTTAATACAAGCGGTGTTACGGTAACTGGAAGTAAAGTTCCTTTACCATCATTAACATATGCTTGTATGTCAGGTACAAAGGTTACCTCTCCTTTATTCTTTGCGACAAAAAACATTCTAAACAAAAATTCATTATC
>CAZCHJ010000091.1:0-2701 GCA_964498735.1 uncultured Gammaproteobacteria bacterium
CCACTTACTTTGAACTCTTCTTGATTGCTCATATATATACATTAGTGAACAAAACAATTTCTACACAATGGTTCATAGGTAAATGTTCCATCATCAGGAATAACCGGTGGCATACCATGAGTAAGTGGTGCGCCCGAACTATATACCTGTGTATGTGTTGCAGAAAAATTTTTGCAATCATTGCAAACAGCTCGTTTATATTTGACTTCTCGAGGACCAAGTTCAAATAACTTTTTTACCATTTCAAATAATTCTCCCCGATAATCCGTATCAAGTCCAGAAACAATTACGTCTACTCCACGCATTAACAACTGTCCAATATATTGTGCGTCACTCGGTTCAAACATATGTATCTCGTCAATTCCTACAATCGAAAAATCATCATTAATAATTTGACTTAAGGATTTCACCTTCTTTGCCTGAATAAATAATCCACTCCGTGATTCAATGCCAGTATCGCGCACATTTCGTTCTGGCTGATACAATGCATATTTGGAATTCGTATACTGCAAAGGCGAAAAATGGCTAATAAGATCAAATGATTTGCCACTTTTCATAGGTCCGAGAATAAGCGTGAGGTTCATACATGGCTATAATTTTCAAAAAATATTTCTACAGCATAGTGTATCACGCTACAAAAATAAAAAAAGCCCCTACAAAGGGACTCTTTTAAAAATGGTTCTTATTGCTTGATGATGTCCTATCTTGTAAATATAGCTTTGTACTTATCCCAATACACATACCCAAGATAAACGGTTAAAACGCTTACAATAATTCCACTTACTAAGTACTGTGGGGCTACCATAGAATTAAAAACAATAACTCCGATACAAATTGGAGCCAAAAAAAGAAGCGCAAGTGCAGGAAGAAAACCAATAATCAACATTAAACCAGCCACAATTTCAGTAATTTTAATCATTTGAAATATACCCATATTCCACAATTGACTCAATGAGGAAACCATTGGTCCAGGAATATTTTTCATTCCGGATCCAGCCAACAGTCCGCTAACACCACTAAATAAAATAAATAATCCAAGTAATATACGAATAACAATCACCAACTTACGATTCCGAAAATTCATATATAATAATAAAAGTTAAAGTAAAAAAATAATAAACATGTATTTTCAGTTCACACCTCTTCATCACATAGGCTATATAATTAAACCTAACGCGAATCCGTCTTTGACCGTTTCAACTTACTCGCAAGTACTGGATTTCGAAACGATTTCTGTACAGTCTGCTTACTACCAAAAGAATGCCCTGTTTTCTTGGCATCAGTGTCAGATTTTTTTGTTTTATCAAGATGATCTTTATACCATTTTTTCATATTCTACATTCCTATTGGCTGGAGCATTCCCACTCGACTACCCTCACTATCGAGAATAGAAACATACAAACCTACACCTGGAATATTGTCAGGCTCGCCCGGAGTTCGTCCACCAAGAACTGTCCCACCCGCATCAGTAACCCGCTTCATCGCTGCATGGATATCTTCAACTGCGATAACAACCGAAGGATACTGATCTGGTTTAGTTCGTTTGAAAAAACCACCATTAATCGCTCCTGGTTTGATAGGACCTTTCTTATCAGACTCAGCAGTCATAGCTACCACATATTCCCCCATTTCAGGCCCAAGTTGGTTTGATTCCCAACCAAAAGCTTTGGCATAAAAATCAACCATGCGATTCTTATCATCATACGGCATCTCGAAATGTATTACTGGATTCATAAAAATATAATTAAAAATATTTATTAATTGATACTAACAAAAAACACCGTATTTTACCAGTGTTCTTTTTTGATAAGTTATGACGCACCCCCCATCCGAAGACAGAGGGTACGTAGTACAGACCAAGCGTAGACTAGACGCTGGCGTGAGAAGCATCGAGAGCGGCAGCACGCGCCTGCGCCACCTCCTCGGCAGTCGCCAGTCGCACGCAGACGTAGCGGGTGTCGAACCACACCACGACCAGGTAGCTCTTACCAGGCTCGAGTCCATCCGGAGCGAACATGCGCGCCGGACGCTCACAGCCCGGGTGCTTGATGTAGAAACACACGCCGCTACCATCGAGAACCTTGCGATTCCGATCATGGCAGAGCGGATAGTACACCGGCGTGTCCGGATACTCGAGCGCATTGTTGCTCGGATACGAGCGAGCACCCGTGGGCAGGAGGAAGATCGCACCCTCACGCATGAGGATCGAAGGCTCACTCACACGCGCAGAGGCAGGATCAGGGAAGTTGTTACTTTCAGCCCCCGCCATCACCACTTCGGGAACAGTATCTTGAGATATGAGCATGTACAAATGTCTCCTGTGCATTGTCGCTGATGATTCAGCGAGACTAACACAGGATAGACGAAAAATATCATTTTGTCAAGAATACAAATAAAAAAATTGCCGAGATAAGCAATCTTTTTTTGCGTTACACAGTACACAATTTGAACTAACGATGCGGACAACCAGCCCAGCAGCATGGTCGACGCATACCTCCCTTAAGTTTTGAAATTGCTTTCTCAATACGAATATTTCTGGTGTCCTCTCTCTTGCCAGATGTAACCCAACAAATCCATTCATTGCGTGCAAGTGGAGTAATGTCTTCCCATATTGCGTTCGCTGCAGGTGTTTGAACTATAGCCTTTCGCAAATCAGCTGGGAGTTTGTGCGGTACACTTGTCGATTTTTCTTTTTTCATAC
>CAZCHJ010000092.1:0-2667 GCA_964498735.1 uncultured Gammaproteobacteria bacterium
TTTATGGTTGAAGCTATGGTTATGGGTTTTTTGGGAGGACTTGGTGGAGTTGTTTTGGGCTATCTGGGTGGTGAATTAGCAAATTTTGGTATCAACTTGCTTGCGAAAAATTTTGGTGGACAAGCGCTTAGCTTGTTTAGTAGACCAACGTCTTTTATTGTGATCATTATTATATTTTCTACCATTATTGGGTTGTTCACAGGTATCTTTCCGGCCATGCGTGCTGGTAAGATAAAACCACTTGACGCGTTGCGTTATAAGTAATCCACAATTCACTTATTCTACATTCTTAAAAACTTCTAAAGATGATATACTATATGTATTCTTCACTTAGAAGTTTTTTGATATGCCTCAAAGAGGAAGTAGAGCAAAAAAATCTACTCCACCTACCCTAAAAAATAATACATCAAAAGCACGCTACGGTTTTGCTAATTATTGGATTTGGCACGAGTTGGTTTTGTCATATACGAGACTAAGAAAACGTTCAAAAACTCGGGTTATTAGAAAAGAGTTATATACACTTGGTAAAAAAATAGTACGACATTATATTCAAAATTTTCTTAAATTTCCAATTTGGTTGTTTAAGTTTATTGTACCTTCCTATTTTAGAGGTCCGGTAACTGTATGGTCGAATCTTAAAACCATTATTCGAAATCCAGAATTTCGTCCATTACGAATCGCAGTTGTTTCGCAGACTATTTTTTTGTACGTCATTGTGCGTCTCGTGGTTTTTCTTTTTTATGACACAGTCTTGCCTGCATATACTGCAACGTATGGTTGGGTGCAGACATCTTGGACTGGTGGGGTTTCTACAAGCACTGGATCACATACCAATGATCGTACTGGTTGGACAAAATATACGAGCTCAACTCAGGTTAATGTAGCTATTTCTCCGGGAAACGTAGTTATTGCAACTTCAACTTACACCACCACTGATGATGGTACACTTACTACTGATGGTCTTGCGAGTGGTGGGGGATTTGATAATGGTACAACTTCTTCTGTTGTCATCAGTGGAAGTGGTGCTTCTGCTGATGTCACCCTCGGTGTTGCGTCAGCGGGTGGAGAAGTGGATACGTGGGATTCGGTTTCTTACGATCTACCTGCAACTATTAGTGGTACTGAAGACGGTAATGGTGCTATGGTGAGTGATGGGGTTGATGCATTTTATATATTACGCGGTGGTGGAACTACAGGCTTTTATAAATTTATTCCATCTACCAAGGCTACAAGTACACTCGCAGCAATTCCGAGTATTATTCCTCCAAATGGTGGTGGTGGAACTATTGCTTTAACGGGTAATTATATTTACCTTTATTCTGGTGGAAATAGTGGTCCACATTTTTATGTGTATAATATTTCGAATGATTCGTGGAGTACTCTTTCCAATCCACCATCTGCTCCATATGGAGACGGTATTGGTGGTACGATGGCTGCTGATGGGTCCGGGAATATTTATCTTGCTGCAGGAGGAGCTACTACCGGTTTTTATAAATACACGGTCACATCCAGTGCACCGACGGGTACATGGAGCACACTTACTGCGATTGGATCTTCAGTTGGAAGAGGGTCACAAATAAAATATGATAGTGCAAATAATGCAATGCTTATTCTTACTGGTAATAATGGACATACTGTAAGTAAGTACGATATTACTGGCGATACAATGACTAATTATAGTGGCGCTCCCAATGACCCTGGATTTACTAGCGGTGCTGCAATGGTTAAAAATGATACCAATAATACGGTATACGCTATTTCTGGTCAAAATTATGCGTGGCTTGAACGGCTCAATTTGACCGGTGGCTCATGGGCTGGACGACAGACATCATCAACTCCCGCTTCTGGAGCCACGGTTGGATATATGATAAAGAAGTCAGGTGAAGATCGTATCTACACTACGTTTGGCGGAACTAGCTTCTACTATCTCCGTCCATCCAACGGAACATGGTACTTTACAACGACCACACATCCAATTCCTGGTTCAGTTGGACAGGGGGCGACTATGATTCGGTATAATAATGATGAGATCTATGTTCTTGCTGGAGGGGGGAGTAAAGCGATTTATCGTTTTGCTATTAATTCAGGAACACAATATACGACTACTGGAACTCTCACCTCGGCAACCATTGATTTGAAATATGCAACTTCGACAGTTATGTCGTGGTCAGCTACAACACCAGGAAATGCAGGGCCTAATTCGGTGAAATTTCAGGTTGCTGCAAATACTGATAATGCTACCTGGAGTTATATTGGTCCTGATGGTACTTCAAACACATATTTTAATACTTCAAGCACAGCGTTACCAGGATCCTTACAAGGGAAAAGATATTATCGATATAAAGCATTTTTATCTACAACGAATGCCTCGTATACTCCGACACTCAGTAGTGTAACTTTTGCATATCAGAGTTATCTTACGAGTGGCGATTTAACCTCTTCAGCTTTCAATACACTTGATAGTACCAATGTATTTGCACACATTGCGTGGACTCAGACTGCTCCTACGGGCACGAGTATTAAATTTCAAGTACGTACTAGTCCTGATAATTCCACCTGGACATCGTGGATGGGTCCTGATGGCACCACGAGTACTTACTTTACTGACAATACCGGTGCTCAGAATTTTCCTTCGGCAATTAGTGATGGAAGTAATGATAATTGGGC
>CAZCHJ010000093.1:0-2588 GCA_964498735.1 uncultured Gammaproteobacteria bacterium
CGACCGCGTAATACGGACGGTCAGACGCGGCTTGGGTGGCCGGCGTCGTGCGGGTTGTCGGCCGGACTGTCGCCGCAGGGACAGTTCCACGTCCCGTCGGCGAGCAGCCGAGGCGCTCCGTCGCAGCTCGCCGAGTCCACGGTGGCGTTGCCGGCAGGCTTCTTCTTCGGCATCTCAAATCACCATCCAGTTCGCGCCGTCGCACTGGATGCGGACGGTCTGGTACTGCGTCGTCAGGGCGTAGGTGGTCGACCCGTTGATGGTCTGCCCACCAGTCGCGGTCACCGTGACAGCGTTGGCCGAGGAGTCCGACTTCCGCAGCACGTAGATCAGCCCGGTACGGCCCGCGCTGGCGGCCGGAAGGGTCAGCGCGAACGCGCCACCGGTGGCGTCGGCGTTGACGGTATAGTCCTTGTCGGTCAGCGTGTACGCCGCCGACTTCGCGACATAGGCCAGGGTGAGGCCACCGTCGACCTTGACGCCGGAGTTGAACTCCGTGGTGCCGCCCCCGGCACCGGACCCGGCGGTGTAGGTGACGTGCATCTTGGCGTTCACCGAGTCGCGCAGGAACAGCGTGGACCCGGCGCCGTCGTAGAGCAGCCACGAGTTCGTCCCGGCGCGCTTCCACTGGATCGACCCTGCCTGACCGGTCGGCGGGTTGAGGGTGATGACCGCGTCCGAGGCGGTCGAGTTGTTGCCGAGCTGGAGCGCGGTCGACCCGGCGCCGCCGGAGTTGCCGTCGATGCTGAGCGGCCCCTTGACGGCCCAGGTCCGCAGCGTGCCGGAGATCGTCAGGTCGGTGTTGCCGAGGGTGTCGTTCAGGGTGAACGTCGTACCGCCGAGGCGGGTCAGGGCGTTGCCGAGGATGATGTTCTGCGGGAACCGGGCAGGCTTGGACTGGGCGGCGGTGACGATGGTCTGCTGCCGCAGCCCGGACGAGGCGGACCAGTCGTCGGCGATGGTGACCCCGGAGCCGAGCACGCCGGTCAGGATGAGGTTGAACGCGGCGTTGCGGTCGAACCGGTGACCGGCGATGAACCGGGCGTCGGCCTGGACGTCCTGGAAGTTGTTCCCAGAGATCATCGACTGCTCGGTGTAGCCGACGAACCGGGTGGCGTAGTTGTAGAGCCCCGAGAAGCCCATGCGATTGCCGATGACGTGGACGGCGTTGATCTCGGTGTCGATGGCGTAGGACTCCACCATCGCGCCGAGCCCGGCGGTGGTGTTGAACGCCTTGGTGCCGACCGCGTAGGTCGCGTTCGCGGTGACGCTGTTGACGCTGACCGAGGTCGCGCCCGCTGCGGCGTCGGCCGAGGCGGTGAACTCCTGGGAGGTGTCCCCGACGCCGACCTGGATGACGTCGCCCGCGAGCACCGGCCCCGCCAGGGCGGTCACCGCGAGGCTGGTGACCGTCGCCCCCGAGGTGAGCCCGGTGGTGAGGGTGGACGGCGCGAGCGCGAGGTTCGACCCGCAGTTGTGCATCCAAGCGTTGTGCTCGATGTAGAGGTCGGTGGCGAACCCGCCCGCCACGATGCGCCGGCAGCGGTAGAACTGGTTCCGCTCGACGTGGGAGGCGTAGCCCTGGTAGGGCGCCGAGGCCACGTTCCACGAGGTCGCGGTGCCCTGGTTCTGGGCGTAGCCGATGTAGACGCCGGTCTTGGCCGGGTAGTTCGCGTTCGCGGTGAACGACGTCACGGTGATCGAAGTCGCCCCCGCCGCTGCGCCGCTGGGGACGGTGACCCGCTGGGTAGTGCCGGCGCCGACGTTGAGGATCACGTCCCGGCCGGCGGTGATCGCCACGGGGAGCGCCTGCACGGCCAGTGTCGTGTAGGTGTTGCCCGACGTCAGGCCGGTGGTCAGCATCGTGCCCTGACCAGGGCCGCCGAAGACCCACGGGTCCTCGTCGGACAGGTTGCTGCCCTTCGACGTGTCGCCGTAGAAGGCGCAGTCGTGCAGCTCGATCTTCGGGCCGGTCGACAGTCCGAACGGCGCCGAGGAGGCGGTGCCGCCGTTGTAGAGCTGGAGGTGGTCCAGCTCCAGGGTGCCGTAGCCGAGGGCCTGGATGCGGCCACCGAACGAGGTGAGCGACACGGTGCCCGACGCGCGGGCCGCCTTGGACACGATCCACCCGGCGCCCGCGTCGACCGCGAGAATCCAGCACTGGTCGGGGATGCCCGTGCCGACGACGATGTTGCCGCGGTCGTTCGCGGTCGCGGCGGTGTTGGCGATGTACGCCGAGCCCTTGGTCGTGACGCAGCCGGCGTCGGTGCGGCCGGCGTAGCGCAGGTCCAGGCCGGGGGAGGCCGAGAACGGCGCGCCGCCCGTGAACGTGGAGCCGGGGCCGTAGGACGACCCGACTCCGGTGATGCGGATGGGTGCCTGCCGGACCTGGCTGCCGACCGTGGTGGTGGGCATGACGATCTGGGAGTCGCAGCGCAGCGGCCCCTCCACCTCCAGCACGCCGCCACCGAACGAGGCGAGGGCGTTCAGGATGGTGTTGACCTTGGTGGTCTCGTCTGTGCCGTCGTACTTCAAGCCCTGCGCCTTGCCCGACAGGCGGGGTGCGCCGGACGCCACATACGAGGCGG
>CAZCHJ010000094.1:0-2545 GCA_964498735.1 uncultured Gammaproteobacteria bacterium
CAAATGCCCTCCGGCATGATCGTTTCGGCCAACGTTCTTCGAAACCGCCGTGAACCTGACAAGATCTTCGTATTGCCTGTTGGTGAACGCCAGCAGGGCGGCGGCTACGTCCAGATCATAGACTTTGCAACCCCGTCGCACCGAGAGGCCTGGCAGGCGGCCGCCTTGGCTGCCCTTCAGCCAAGATGGCTTGAGGTCGTGTCCGGGAGCCAGGAGGCCTGCAATGGTCGCTTCTAACGATCCCAAGCTTCGAGAACGCGACTGGGCCGAGAGGTTTCTTCCGAAACTCCGTTTGAAGGCGAACGGCGAGGGTGTCTGTTGTTGTGAGCTGGCTGGCCATAACGACTCCACCCCGTCTTTATTGGTGAATCTCAATTCGGGCCAATGCACCTGCAGGCGATGTAACGTGAGCATGTCACTGGTCGAGTATGCAAAGGCTACCGGAAAACCCCCATACCCAGTCCTCAATAGAGAAACTTCGAAGGACAGCAGGCTTAGCTGGGTCTACCAGGATTTAAGTGGCCGGCCTGTTCTGCGGGTTACCCGTTATGAGAGGGATGGCAGGAAGGCTTTCTTCCAAGAGATCCCCGATGGCCGGGGCGGGTGGACAAAGGGAGGCCTGGGTCCAAAGAAACGCCCGCTTTATAATGCTCCCGCCCTGGCGTCCGCTCCTCTTGGGAGTCTTGTCTTTATCGTAGAGGGTGAGAAGGCGGCGGAGTGGCTTATTCAGAGAGGCCTTCTGGCAACGACTGCGCCAGAAGGTGCTGGCAAATTCGACAATGTTGACCCAGAGTATCTAGATCTTCTGGTCTCTCTCGGGCCTGTCGTTTTGCCAGACAATGACGAACCGGGAGCTCAGCATGCCATTCAGGTGGCAGTGGTCCTGGATCGGGTCTGTGGGGTGACAGCAAAGATCCTGGAACTCCCAGGTCTACCGCCCAAGGGTGACATTGTCGATTGGCTTGTTGCGCCTCGCACTAATCGCCACCTTTTGGACCTGGTGCCCAAAGCCTGTAGCGTTGCCAGTTCTCTTGGTTCGGCCCAAGAGGTCCAGATCGAACTACTTGGAGATCCCGGCCCCTGCGAGTGGTCGCGTGAGCAACCTTCTGAGGTTGAAAAGCTGTCAGTCTGGGACTGGGATGAGCCGGAACCAATCGAAACGCTACCCCCAGCCATGGCCTTTCCCCTGGACTGCCTAGCCGAAAAGGTAGCCCTGTTTGTTGATGGTCGCGCTGAAGAACTGCAGACCCCTCTCGACCTGCAGGCCCTGACGCTTCTGGGGGCCGCTTCAGTGCCGCTTCTGGGGGCTGTGAGTGTGAACGCATTCGGTTCCTGGATCGAGCCCATCAATCTCCTATGTGCACCGATAGCTCCCCCAGGGGAGAGAAAGTCGGCCACCGTCCAAGCCATCTTCGCTCCGCACAATAAAGAGGAAGCGAGAATAACGGGGATGTTCGAGGCGGAGAAGCGCCGTCGGCGTGCAGCAAAGCGCATGCTTGAACTGGAACTGCGCGACGCAAAAAAGGACGGGGATAGTGACCGTATCTCTGTCTTGCACGAGAAGATTGAGGAACTCGAACCGCCGACCCAGCCCCAACTGATTTTGGATGACTCAACCGACGAGGGACGGGCTCTGGTCATGAGCCAGAACAAAGGCCGGATTGGATTGGCTAGCGCCGAGGGGACCCTGTTCTCTGGTGTTGCCAGATATTCAGCCGATGGGGTGCCTCGGGTGGATACCATCCTGAAGGGCCATGCTGGAGACGAGTTGCGGATCAACCGGGTCGGCCGAGATCCGATCATTATAGCCAAGGTGCACATCGGCGGATGCATCATGGCTCAGCCTGATGTGATCAAGAGACTGGCCAAGCACGAGGATCTTAAAGGTGTCGGGTTCCTGGCCAGATGGTTCTGGTCTTATCCGGAGAGCAAGATGGGCCGGCGGAACGTCTCGGCTCGGCCCTGCCCCGACCAGTGTTACACGGATTGGGATTTCACTTGCCGCAGACTGTTTACCCTGGGTGCTGATCTGGATAACCCTCGCGTCCTCAGGTTGCACCCCCAGGCAGTAAACCGTCTTCGGGATTGGATGGCAGAGATAGAGCCGTTGCTTGTGGGGGAACTGGCCTTTATGTGCGACTGGGCCGCGAAGTTGGCTGGCCTGTCTGTCAGATTGGCCGGCGCCCTTCACTGTCTGGATCACGGTTCTAGCCGGTCGGAAGCATTCTCTGAGTTAATTGTGCTCTCAACCCTTGAGCGTGCCATCCAAATCTCTCGCTATGCCCTGGCCCATGCCCGCCGGGCCTACTTCCTAATGGGTTACAAGGCAAATCAGCCCGCCGAGGTTGCTGACCTCGAGATCTTATCCAAACTGGCCAAGCTTGAGTCCGGGAAAAGCATTTCTGTTCGCGAGTTTCATCGCAAAGTGGACAATCAGCCCAAATTTAAGCGTAAGGAATCGTTGGATTTGGTTCTAGGAGTTCTTCGGCAGAAGGGCTGGCTGAGGATTGCCTCCGTCAGCACAGGCGGCCGGCCATCCGATCAT
>CAZCHJ010000095.1:0-2502 GCA_964498735.1 uncultured Gammaproteobacteria bacterium
TCTGTAATTACCGTTACATGGAATAGTAAAGATTTTATATTGAAGCAGATTCATTCGGTTCGCAAAGCAGTACATTTTCTTGATTTTGAACATATTATTGTCGACAATGCATCGAGTGATGGAACAGTGGCTTCTATTGAAGATAAATTTTCATGGGTACACATCATTCGTAATATAGAAAATAAGGGATTCTCAGCTGCAAATAATCAAGCATTTGCTATCGCGACAGGGGACTATATACTTTTTCTTAATCCTGATTGTGAACTTGCTCCAGGATCACTTGATACCTTCGTCGAATGGATGGATGCACATCCGGAGGTTGGTATTGCTGGTCCCAAATTAGTCGATGTACATGGGGTTATTAATCAACGTGCCGCTCCCCGAAGATTTCCAAAGTTTTTTGAACAGATTGCGTTGATTTTGAAATTACCACATGTATTTCCATCAATACTCGATAACTATCTCATGAAAGGGTTTGATTTTGATCGAGAACAAGAAGTGGATTCAGTTCAGGGTTCGTGTATACTGGTTCGTCGTTCACTTCTTCATACTCTTGGGTTTGCATTTGATCCTCGTTACTTTATCTGGTTTGAAGATGTCGATCTCTGCCGTGAGTGCATAGCACACGGAATGAAAGTAATGTATACACCGGTAGTTATCGCGATTGATTATAGTGGGCAGAGTTTTAAGAAAAGGAAATTCTGGTGGAAGCAGAAACAATTTTTCACATCCATGATTATTTATTTTAGAAAATGGGGATTCCAAAGTAAAAAGGAAAAGGTAAAAAGTTAAAAGAGGAAATACAAATACGTTTATGCCGAAATTATTGATACAATTGGTAACCTGGAATGGAAAAAAATATATTCCATATCTTTTTGATTCTTTGCGGAAACAAATGTTTACTGATTTTCATCTCTATATTTTTGATAATGGATCGACGGATGGGACTCAAGATGCGATTGAAAAAGAATTACACACTTTTTCACATCCACATACATTCGTAAAAAATACTGAGAACATTGGCTTTGCGGGCGGACATAATTGGATATACAAAAAAACAAGGAACAAGGAACAAGGAACAAGCGAATGCAGATACATTCTTTTGCTCAATCAGGATATGTATCTCACTCCTGAATGTATTCAAAAAATGGTGACGTTTCTCGACACCAATCAGCACGCGGCAGCAGTAGCACCTCGATTGATGCATTGGAATTTTGGAAGTATAGAGTTGGGTCTTGAGAAGAGTTTTACACACGAGATTGATTCTCTGGGGTTGAAGGTATTTCGGAATCGTCGAGTCGTTGAAAAATATGGGGGCAAGCTATGGGAAGATAAAAAATCACGACTTGAATTGTCATTTCGGACACAGGGCGATGCTATGGAGGTTTTTGGTATCTCCGGAGCGCTTCCTATGTTTCGAGTTGCTGCTCTTGAGGTAGTAGCTTTTGAAGATGGTAGTTTTTTTGACTCCAGTTATAGCTCATACAAAGAGGATGTTGATCTTGCGTATCGATTGAGAATCGCAGGGTTCACTTCATACGTACTTCTTGGTTCGGTTGCATACCATGATCGGTCTGCTGCAGGACTTGAACGGGTAGGGGATTTGGTAGCCGCACAGAACAAAAAAATCCAGTCAGCATGGGTAAAACAACATAGTTACAAGAATCATTTGATGACGCTCTATAAGAATGAATATGGACAGAATTTCATCCTTGATTTTTTGTTCATTTTGTGGTATGAATTGAAGAAGTTTGTATATTTTTTGCTCTTCGATCGTAGTGTACTCAAGGGTATCGTGGAGCTATATCGTATGAGAAAAGAACTGGTGCACAAGAGAAAAAACGTCATACAGATGAGAAAAATTTCTTACCACACTATTCGCGAATGGTGGTTATCCTAGGATATGAAAGATGTTGGAATTATCGTGGTTAATTTTAAAATGAGAGAGCATATTGAAAAATGCTTTGTTTCATTATTTTCGGATATTGAGAAATCTGGATTGAATGTGGGTGTGGTTGTGGTTGATAATGCATCTGATGATGGGATTAATGCTTTCCTTCGTGATCGATTTCCACAGGCTCAGTGCATCATGCTTCCTGATAATTATGGATTTGGCCGAGCACAAAATATCGGTATGCAGAGCCTTGAAGCACGGTATTATTTTGTGCTCAATCCAGACACACGATTTGTTTCTGAACAGTCGAGTATTCGACGACTGTATGATTTTATGGAATCTCATCCTCAGGCAGGAATGGCAGCTCCAAAGTTACACAATGCTGATGGATCACTGCAGTATTCTTGTTGGAGGTTTCCTACGTTTTGGCAACCAGTATTAAGTAGAACACGGATCGGTTCCTATGGGTTGGGTAAAAAAATTTCCAATCATTATTTTATGAAAGATTTTGATCACTTGTTTACTCGAACGGTCGACGCAATTATGGGTTCTGCAATGTTTGTGCGTGGTGAAGTGGTCAAGAGTACTGGGGGATTTGATGATCGGTA